>CAZCFJ010000001.1:0-63153 GCA_964497945.1 uncultured Gammaproteobacteria bacterium
TCAGGCTGGCAAAGTCTTAGCCATTTATATCAAGAAATTGATTTTAAAGAAGACAAATATCAAAAAGCCTGTGATCAATTGGTTTTAACTTTATCACCCTATTTCCCCAACTCAAAAGAATTAATCGTCTCGAAGGTTACGATATTTCTAACTTAGGCTCTAAAGTTTTTGTTGGGGCTATGACGGTTTATCAAAATGGCAAAATTGATACTTCTCAATACCGTCAATTTAAAATTGACAGTAAGATTACTCCTGATGATCAATTTATGATCAAAGAAATTATTTATCGTCGCCTCAAACATCCAGAGTGGGGAATTCCGGATTTAATTGTAGTTGATGGTGGTAAACCCCAAGTCTCCGCTGCTGTTGCTGCTGTAGAGACGTTGTGTGCAACGTCTCTACAGAACAAAAACTTATTACCTAATATCCAGAATCTAACATCTAGTATCTCCATTATTGGCCTAGCCAAGAAACTTGAAACTATTATTATAAAAACTAACATTGATGGTTGCCTGCCCGCCGATTGGCGGGAAATTAATTTACCCAAAAACTCGCCGGCTCTTCAATTACTTCAGCAAATTCGTGACGAAGCCCACCGCTTTTCCAATCGCTATCGCAAAAATATCCTATCAAAAAGGTTATAATACAAATATATGGCTTCAGAATCATTTCTAGATCGTACTGATACTCTATCTCCCGGAGATATTTCAAAACGCTGTGACACCATCATTGGTCATTTCCAAACTTCTTATCCTAGGTTTGATTTAGAATATTTTAGAGGTAAAGGCATGTATACTCATACCTCAATCGATCAGGATTTGGCTCTTTTAGAAAAAATTAAAAAAGATTTTACTCAAAAAAACAGTTCTTATCCCAAATCAGATCAAGAAAAAATGGCTCATTCAAGGAAAAGAAGTGAAGCTTTAGAAATAATTATTGCTGATCAAATAGAAACTAGCGATTGGTTTGGTGATACTGCACTACTTTTTAGAACCACCGAATATGATGATTATGTTAATGGTGTCGATGCTGTAGTCGAATTTGATCAACCAGATGGTGATCATCGGATTGCTTTAGCAGTCGATTCAACCAGTAAAACTGAACTTCAAACTCTTGTTCCAAAAATCGATAGAAATATTTCTAAAATATTGACCAATAGATGCGGAGTTAGGTATTATGAATCTCCTCGTTTAGATAACCCTTACATTGGGCCACTCGTCGACATTATTCCTGTTGTTGTTGGGCTTGAAGCTCATCATACCAACGATTTAGTTACCTCTTTTGCCAGACTTCTTGATTTAGAACGGTCCAGTCAAGATCCAAACACTTCAAGTAATCTTAAAGTAATTCTACGAAACGAATTCCATCAACTTAGAAGAAAAATAGAAAAAGATCCTACCCAAATTATTTTTCTTGAAGAAATAAAATCTCAATTAGAGATGTATCGCTCTATTCTTAATCGGGAAAATAACCCTCAAATTCATATTTCAACTCACAAATTAGACGGAATTATAGAAATAGTTAATGGAATAATTACATCCAAAGAACCAATAAAAGTAGATCTTGAATCAAAAATACCCCAAGGCGATGCAGTTTTTAATTTAATCAAATATTCATCTCAAAAAAAACAAAAGTCGTTTTAACCTAATTACGCCTAAGTCCCAATTTGATTTTTTTAATTAACCCCATTTTATCTTGACGATTCATTTTTAATTCACCACTTTCTGCCATCCACACAATTGACCCTTCATCAAATGACATAGTAACCCTCTTTCCATCGTGTCTTCCGATAAAACTATATTCGGCTTTTGTTAACAACCTATACGGCTTTCGGTTATCTTTTTGTTTCCATTTTCCTGTTTCTCTATCTAAAAATCTTTGAGCCACAACCAAATTCGATAAATAACCACTATAATATCTCCCATCACGTTTACCAGTTATCGCGGTTGCCACTCGCATTACTCGCTGGTGTTCAATTGGCACCCCAACAAAAAAATCAGCTTCCATATTTGGTCTACCGCAAATATCTCTATAACTATCTGTTTTAAAAACAGGTTGGCTTGTTTTGGTAACTATTACAACATCTTCACGATCTAACAATTCATCTAAATCCAACCTTTCGTTTAATAAATATTTATCTTGTTTATCACTATCCCCATTAGGATGCCCATTAATCGACTCAAGCTCATTAGGATTTATTGAAGAAGGAAAATCTGAAAAAGTTAAAAATTCATCCTGATCAAAAATATCTAAACCTTCCTGCATATATTATATATACCTATAATATGTAAATTATATCATTTTTTCTCTTCCGGTTCAAATTTCATTGTTTTTCGAATGTGATCTTTTGCATTACTCGTCCTCACTATATCGATCCAATTTTTGTTGACATTCAATTTTTTACCCAACAGTACTTCTACTAAATCTCCATTTTTTAATTGATCATTAATTTTACCCATTTTACCGTTTATTTTTACACCAATACATCTGTCTCCCACACTGGTATGTATTCGGTAAGCAAAATCCAAAGCTGTACTCCCTTTTGGTAATTGAATTGTGTCTCCTTTAGGAGTGAATACATAAATATAACTAGTCAGTACCTTTAGCTGGTAATTATTAACATTATTATCACCCATTTGCCATTTAACTAGATCTTTTACCCATTCCATTCCCATTGATCCGCTACTAACACCTTTTCCCATTTTATAAGCAATATGTGACGCTGGACCGAATTCATTAAATTCATGCATTTCTTTGGTTTTAATTTGAATTTCTACAGTCAAACCATCCCTCCAGGCGATTGTTGTTTGTATTGATCGGTAACCATTTGGTTTTGGTGCTGAAATATAATCCTCAAATTCTTCCGGTAATGACCTATATTTTGCATGTAATAAACCCAAAACTGTATAGCACTCTACTAAACTATTGGTTAGTACTCTTATAGCTACTCTGTCTTTAACTTGATAAGATTCACCCTTTTTCTTTATTTTTGAAAATGTACTGTAAAGACTTTTAATTCTGCCTTCAACAATAACATTATCAATATTATTTACTTTAAGTATCCTTTCAATTTCTGTTGTCACTAAATTCAACGCTTTAATTTCATCTTTTTCTCTTTCTTTAAATAATTTTTGAATTCTTTCTGCCTCTTGAGGGTAGAGAATTTGAAAAGCAATATCTTCCAATCGTTTTTTAAAATAATGAAGACCCACATATTCCGCCAATGGTCCATAAATTTGCATAATATTTTTGGCATACAATATTTGCCTTTCTTTTGGCAAATATTCAATAGTTAAACTATTATGTAACTTATCTACCAATCTAATTATTAACACTCTTACGTCATTAACTGAGGAAAAGAAAAATTTTCTGAATTCTTCAATACTAGTTTGATTAATTTTAATTCCTGAAGTTTTTGTTTTTACTTCTGTTAGACCAGAAACCAACAATGCCACCTCATCTCCAAACTCACCAGCAATGTCTTCAATTGTAACTTTTGTGTCTTCTACACAATCATGCAACAAAGCGACGATCACTGCCTCTTGACCAATATTTAACTGAGCCACTACTTTAGCAATCCATGCTGGATGGGAGATATAAGGTTCGCCAGAATATCTTTTTTGACCATCATGAGCTTCAGCCATAAAATCATAAGCCCGTTTAATTACATTTCTATCTAAATTTGGCACTTTAGATATTGTTGTCTCTAAATCTTGCCAATAATTATCGTTAAAAGATAAATCTAGACCCATTCCCAATTTTACCCCAAAATCAATTAGATTCTCTCAGCAAAAACCAATAATCTTTGCCAATTAGTTCCAATTGGCCAACATGTTTGCAAAATTAATATTTCTTTGTCTTTATCTGTGTAGTTTAAGTAATCAGTATCTTTCGATTTAATGATTTTTTCAGTATATACCCGATATGTAAAAATATTACCCTTATAACTTATTAGAATATCATCTCCGTCTTTCATTTCTCCAAGTAAATAAAAGACTGCATTATCTCTGGCATCCAACACTCCCTGTTGACTCGAATGAGCAAATAAATAAACCGCTGTTCCTTTACCACCCCCAGGCAACGATGATTCATCTGAATGAGCTACCACATTATTTTTTAAAACTCTCAGATACTCTTCTTTTGAATAAGGTGACACATTTGCTTGTATCTTCGTATTTGCGCCAATCTTAGGTATATTTATTCTAAATTCATCAGTATTTGCTTTTGGTAAGGGTGTTGGACTAGGTTCAATAACCAAAGTTGGTTGTAAGACCGGTGTCACAGTATTAACTTTAGTTGGTGTTGTTACTAAATTATTAGTTTGAGTTATTTTTTTTACCTCAGCTAAAACCTTATTTTGATCAATCAATTTATAGCGCATCCAGCTCATCATTATAGGGCTATATATATATAGTATCCCAACCACAGAGAATAAAGATAAAATACTGCCAAAATAAAAAATAATTTTTTTCCACCACCTAGGATTACTGTAAATTACACCACCAGATTTTCTTATCTTGACGTGTCTTTTTTCGGGTGTTATTTTAAAAAAGTTGTTTAAAATCACAACTAATTAAACCATTAATTCTTATTTGACAAAAGGCCTCCGTTGCCTTAACATACTAACTCAATATCTGCTTCTCCCGTGCAGAATTTAAACACTTCGGGAGTATTTTTTTATAAACATGAACCAAAAGAATCTTTTGACCAAGGCCGGTTATGATCAGTTGACTCAACAACTTAAAGATTTAAAAGATAAACAAGATCATTTGATTACCCAAATTGAAGATGTTGCTCAGCCAGATGAATCGGGTGAGGATGGCTTAGCCTCTCAACTCAAAGAGGAGCTTGAAGTTACTAATACTCAAATTGAACAAATTGAAGAAACTTTAGAATCTAGTGAAATTATCAGCGACAAAACTTCTTTTGATGCTATTCAGGTTGGTTGTAAAGTCAAAATCAAAATTGCTGCTTCTACCAAAGAGTTTTTCATTGTTAATCAACTCGAATCCGACCCAACTATCAACAAAATTTCTGATCAATCTCCGTTAGGCAAAGCCTTAATTGGCAAAAAAGTTAATGATGAAATTGAAGTTGAAGCTCCAGTTGGCAAAATTGTCTACAAAATCGTCTCTATCAACTAATTTGTCCTTCGGTATAGTAAAATAGTTTCATGGCAGATATAAAGCTAAACGAACTTCAAAAGCAGCGCTTAGACAAACTGGAAAAAATTAAGTCTCTTGGGTTTAATCCGTACCCCCAACCAAATTTATCTCAAAAATCTTCTGTTGCTGACGCTCGCCAACAAATGGATAAGTCAGTCGAAGTCGCTGGTCGTTTAATGTCGCTTCGTGGTCACGGTAAAATTCTTTTTGCTGATTTACACGATCAAACAGGAAAAATTCAACTTTTCTTTCAAGAAAAAATTCTTGCTGAAAAAATGGATCAAACCAAACTTTTAGATTTGGGTGACATCATTTCTGTCTGTGGTGAAGTCTTTAAAACTACCGCCGGCGAAACCACCATCAATGTCTATAAATTTGAAATCTTATCTAAAAATCTTCGCCCACTTCCTGAAAAATGGCATGGTTTAAAAGATGTTGAAGAACGTTACCGTCAACGCTATGTTGATCTTATCGTTAACCCTGAAACCCGTGAAGTCTTTAAAACTCGAACGAAAATTCTAACCGAAATGCGTCGTTTTCTTGATGATCACGATTTTATGGAAGTTGAAACTCCGGTTCTTCAACCAGTTTATGGTGGAGCTTCTGCTAAACCATTTGTCACCCATCACAACACGCTCGATATGGACATGTATCTTCGTATTTCTGATGAACTTTATCTCAAAAGACTAATTGTTGGTGGTTTTGAAAAAGTTTACGAAGTCAGTCGTGATTTTCGCAACGAAGGCGTTTCTCGTTTTCACAATCCAGAATTTACTCAAATTGAATTTTATTGGGCCTATGTCGATTATGAAGTTTTAATGGAATTTACTGAGGAACTTGTCAAAAATATTATTAAAATAGTCAAAGGCGATCTTAAATTTTCTTTTCAAGGAACCGATCTCGATTTTAGTAAACCAATTGAAAGAATTACTTTTACTGATGTCATCAAAAAATATACCGGTATTAATATCGATCAAATTCACACTGAAGAAGATTTTAAACAGGTTCTTGCTGACAAAAATCTTAAAGTCGATATGAAAGGTGTTGTTGGTCTTGGGGCTTGTTTTGATGCACTTTACAAAGAACATATCCGACCAAACATTGTTGGGCCGGCTTTTATTTGTGATTATCCGGCTGAAATGATTGCCCTTGCCAAACGCAAAGCCGATAATCCCAGCAAAATTTCTTCATTCCAATTGCTTATCTGTGGTACCGAATTCCTCAAAGCTTACAATGAATTAAACGATCCCAAAGATCAATCCGATCGTTGGCTTGACGAAGTCGCTCTCGAAAAGAAAGGCAATGAAACTGCCATGCAATTTGACAGTGATTATATTCGCGCTCTCGAATATGGTATGCCACCAACTGCTGGTTGGGGTATGGGCATCGATCGTTTTACTCAACTTCTCACCGACCAATCCACCATCAAAGACGTTATTCTCTTTCCAGCTATGAGAAACGAAGAGTAAAATAAATCAATGAAATTACTCCTCACTTCAGCTGGCATTACCAATCAAACTATTCTGCAGGGTCTTGATGAATTGGCTGGCAAACCCTTAGATCAGTTGAAAGTTGCTTTTATCCCGACAGCCGCCAATTTAGAATCCGGGGATAAAGATTGGCTTATTGACGACCTTCGTCGTTTAAGTTTTTTAAAATTTAAACAAATTGATATCGTCGATATCTCTGCTCTTCCAAAAGAAATTTGGCAAAAAAGATTAGAAGAATCTGATGTTTTATTTGTCGAAGGTGGTAACACTTATCATTTAATGTATTGGTTTAATCAATCCGGTCTATCAAAAATTCTTCCAAAATTATTAGAAACTAGAATTTATATTGGTGTTAGCGCTGGTACAATTATTACCACTCCAAGTATAATTAACGCCGATTTTGAGGCTAAACCTCTCAAAGAAATTCATGAAGAAATTTTTCATGATGGGTTAAATTTGGTTGATTTTATGGTTGAACCACATGTTAATTCTGAATATTTTCCCGAGTCAACTCTAAAAAATTTAGAAACTCGATCACAAAAATATCAATATCCTATTTACGCTATTGATGATGAAACAGCCATTAAAGTTGATGGTGATAATATAGAAGTTATTAGTAATGGAGTTTGGAAAAAATTTGAAAAATAATTATGAATCGAGAAAATTATTTAAACGCTGTTAAAAATTCATTGGAACAAAATATTTTTTATCATTCTTTGGCTTTGGAAGCCTGTATGGGTGGAATTTATGATTATTTTTCTCAAAACAATTTACTTAAATCAGATGAATTATCACGAGAGGATTGGACTTTAGCTGGTCTAATTCATGACATTGATTATGTCGGTGAATTTAAAGAATCTCACCCCAACAAAACCAGGGAAGCTCTCTCAAAATTTAATTTAGAAATTACTGATGACGTCGACAAGTTAGTCAAATCACACGCTCCCAAAATTTCTGGAATTAATCCGACCACTCAAGCTCAATGGTCTATTTTTTGTGCCGACAGTTTAACTGGTTTAATTGTCGCCGTTGCTTTTGTTTATCCTTCTCGAAAATTAAGTGATGTTAAAGTCAGTTCAGTTCACAAAAGATTTCTCAAAGAACCTCGTTTTGCTGCCGGCACCCGCCGCGATGAAGTCAAAATGTGTGAGTTATCAGAAGGTCTAAATATTCCTCTCGAAAAATTTATTGAAATTTGTCTTACTTCCATGCAACAGATCGCCCCAGAAATTGGGTTATAATTACTCTGTGAGTCAATCATTAATTCTCGCCAAAAGTTTTCTTAATCAAATAGTTGAAGTAGTTATTGATAAACCACTGGGATGTACTTATTCAAAATATAAAACCTATTTTGAGGTTAACTATGGTTTTATTCCTAATACAAAAGCTCCGGATGGTGAAGAATTAGACGCCTATGTTCTAAAAGTTGACCAGCCTTTAGAAAAATTTGTTGGTAGGGTAGTGGCTATCATTCATCGTCTCAATGATGACGATGATAAATTAATTGTCGTTCCCGACGGTGAAACCATTACCGATGAAGAAATTAATAAACTAACTCATTTTCAAGAACAATTTTTCCAACACCAAATAATTAGAAAATAAAATAAATAAAGGCTTCTCCCTTTTTTACTTGCCCGCCTGTGGAGGGAGGGGAGATGTTGAACGAAGTGAAACAGAGAGGTTTTGTCTTTTGCGTTTAATCTGCGTAGATTTTAGCCCTTAATCTCTGTTAAAATATTCCAATTATGATTGACATCAATTTGCTCCGACAAGAACCGGAAACCGTCCGTCAAGCATTAATTAATCGTCAAAAAGATTCATCCGTCGTTGACGAAATTATCAAACTCGATTCCTCCCGCCGTGATCTTTTATCTAATGTTGAAAAACTTCGTGCTGATCAAAATATTCTCAGTCGTCAATTCAAAGGTAAACCAACAGAGGAACAAATTAAACAAGCCGGATCAATTAAAGAAAATCTTAAAAAATTAGAAACCGAATTAAAAGAAGTTGAAGACAAACAAAATTTAATTTTAGAAGAAATTCCTAATATTCCAGCGCCAGATGTTCCAGTTGGCAAAGATGATTCAGAAAATCCAGTTTACAAAACAGTAGGGGAACCGACCAAATTTGATTTTCAACCACTCGATCATGCTGATCTTGGTGAAAAATTAGACATTATTGATGTCAAAAAAGCTGCCCAAGTCTCAGGTTCTCGTTTTGGTTATTTCAAAGGTCAAGGTGCTGTTCTCGAAATGGCTGTCATGTTTTATGCCTTCCAAAAACTTATCAAAAAAGGTTTTATCGGTATGATTCCTCCTGCCATGGTCAAAAGTTCTAGCGAATGGAAATGTGGTTATGCCAGCAACAAAAATTTATTTAATGCCTATTATTCTGCTCCCGAAGATGATTTAGTTTTTATCTCCAGTTCCGAACATGCTGTTGTTCCATATCACATGGAAGAAATTTTGGATGCTAATAATTTACCCTTAAAATACGTCAATTTTTCACCATGTTTCCGTCGTGAAGCCGGCACTTATGGTAAAGATATGAAAGGTATGTTGCGGGTTCATTTTTTCAACAAAGTTGAAATGAATATCTTTACTCTTCCTGACTACAAAATTTCTGATGACATGTGTCTCGAAATGTTAGCCAACGAAGAAGAAATTATGCAGGAATTTGGTATCCCTTATCAGGTTGTCAAAAATTGTACCGGTGATTTACCTCAACCCAATCGTCGTATGTATGATATTAATTCCTGGTTCCCCGGTCAAAACGCTTATCGTGAAACTCAATCGTGTAGTAATTGTGGTGATTATCAAGCCCGACGTCTCAACACTAAAGTCAAAATTAATGGCAAAAACGAATTTGTTCATATTCTCAACGCTACCATGATTACTGATCGAGCTGTTTTGGCTATCATCGAAAATCATCAACAAGCCGATGGTAGTGTCATTATTCCCGAATGTCTGCGTCCTTATACCAACTTTGACGTTATCAAACCTTCACAAAGCTAGAGGAGCCACCCCAGTCCGGTTCCTTCAAAATCTTTTGTCGGAACCGGACGAAGGTATTTAAAATTAAATTTCCAACTAGTTTATAATTAAACTTATGTTTTCACTCTTAAAAAATGTTTTTGACGACAATGCCAGACGGATTCGGTCGTATCAAAAATTAATTGACAAAATTAATTCTTTTGAACCAGAGATTACCAAACTAAACGACGAAGAGTTGTCTCAAAAAACTGTAACTTTCAAAAAACAACTCAAGAAAGGTAAAACTTTAGACGATCTTTTACCAGAAGCTTTTGCAGTTGTCCGTGAAGCTGTCAAACGTACTATTGGCGAACGGGCTTATGATGTTCAGCTTATGTCAGCCATTACTCTTCATCAAGGTGCTATTGCCGAACAAAAAACCGGAGAAGGTAAAACTCATTCAGTTATTTTTCCGGCTTATTTAAACGCTCTAACCGGCAAAGGCGTTCATATCGTTACTCCAAACGATTATTTAACTCGTGTTGGTGCTGGTTGGTATCCTAAGGCTCTTCATTTATTGGGTATTTCTACTTCTTGTTTAGTTCACGAGCAATCTTTCGTTTTAGACCCAGAATACACCGATGAATCGGAAAAAATTGATGACCGTTTAGCTCATCTAAAACCAGTTTCCCGCCAGGAAGCCTATTTAGCCGATGTTACTTACGGTACCAATAATGAATTTGGTTTCGATTATCTTCGTGACCATATGGCACCTCACCAAGATCAAGTTGTTCAACGACCACATCACTTTGCCATTGTTGATGAAGTTGATTTTGTTCTTATTGATGAAGCTCGAACTCCCTTAATTATTTCTTCCCCCAACGATCAACCCACCGACAAATATTATAAATTTGCCAAAATTGCCGAACAACTTCAACCAACTGATTATGTTATCGACGAAAAGTCCCGTTCCGCCACTTTATCGGAATATGGTATTCGTAAAGTCGAAAGAACCTTAAATGTCACCAACTTATACGAAGAATCTTTTGAAACTATTCACTATATTGAAAATGCTATCAAAGCTCGAGCTTTATTTCACAAAGACAAAGATTATGTTGTCAAAGATGGTGAAATAATTATTGTCGATGAATTTACTGGTCGTATGATGAATGGTCGCCGTTGGTCGGATGGCCTTCATCAGGCTGTCGAAGCTAAAGAAGGTGTCACTGTCCAGCGTGAATCTCAAACTTGGGCTACTATCACTTTTCAAAACTATTTCCGTCTTTACGAAAAACTCGCCGGTATGACTGGTACTGCCATGACCGAGGCCGAGGAGTTTAAAAAAATTTATGATCTTGATGTTGTTTCTATTCCTACTCATCGTCCAGTTCAACGTTCCGACCAACACGATTTAATTTTCAAAACTCAGCGATCAAAATATACTGCTATTGCCAATTTAGTTGAAGAAAAATATAAAACCGGCCAACCAATTCTTATTGGTACTACTTCTATCGAAAAGAATGAAGTTATTTCATCTCTGCTTCGTAAAAAAGGTCTACCCCATCAAGTCTTAAATGCCAAAAATCATCGCTCAGAAGCTGAAATCATCGCCAAAGCTGGTAAAAAAGGCAGTATTACTGTGGCTACCAATATGGCTGGTCGAGGAGTCGATATTATTCTTGGCGGTCCCAAAGATGGTATCGAAAAAGATAAATGGCAAAAAGAACACGACGAAGTTGTTAAATTGGGTGGTCTCTGTGTTATTGGTACCGAACGCCATGAATCTCGTCGTATTGATAATCAATTGCGTGGTCGTGCTGGTCGTCAAGGTGATCCTGGCTATTCCCAATTTTATGTTGCTCTTGATGATGATATTATGCGTATCTTTGGTGGTGACAAAATTAGTTCCCTTATGGGTCGTTTTAATATGCCCGAAGATACCCCATTAACTCATCCGTTGGTTTCCAAGGTTATCGAACAAATTCAGGTCAAAGTCGAAGGCTTTCATTTCGATGCTCGTAAAAATTTGGTCGAATATGATGATGTTATCAATAAACAACGTCAAATCGTTTATCGTCTACGTGATCAGGTTTTATTAAATCAAAAAAATGATTCAGAAAAAAATCATGAATTAGTTTTCAAGTATTTATCCAATCAAATAAACAATTTGATAAGTATCAATACGTCTTATGAAACCGGAAAAATCGACTACGACAAGGCCACTTTAGAATTTATTGAAGTTTTACCATTAAATTCTTCTGGTCGTAGTGATCTTATTAAAGACCTCCAAAAAAGTGACAACCCTTCTGAAGTTTTAGTCCAAATTTTAGAAGACCAATGGCAATCTCGAGTTAAAATGTTTGGCAAAGAAATTGCCGATAGTATTTTGGCCTTTTCTGTTGTCTCTACTCTTGATCCTCTTTGGGTCGAACATTTAACTGCTCTTGACGATCTACGTGATGGTGTTCGTCTTCGTGGTTATGCCCAAAAAGACCCACTAGTTGAATATCGTAAAGAGGGATTTGAGATGTTTCAGCGTTTAATGAATCAGTTTGAATATAATTTATCCAGAAAAATTTTCCGTCTCGAACCAGTTGCTCCTCAAACAGTCGTTCCTCAAAATGTTACCGAAGGTAGGGGAGCTACTCTCGAAAATCAACCTAGATCAAATAGTCAAACCAATAATGATGATCAAACAGTTGAATTACCTCCGTTGCCTCAACCAATTAAGAAAGATAAAATCGTCGGTCGCAACGATCTTTGTCCCTGTGGTTCGGGTAAAAAATATAAAAAGTGTTGTTATCCAAAATTCGGGTAAAATAAATTATGCTAAGTTTTAAATTTACGGCCAAAAAAGTTTGGCGAGAAATCGATCGATCATCCAAAATTCTTCTTCATCTTCATCCGGGCCCGGATGGTGATTCAGTTGGTTCTGCCTTGGCCATGTACCACGTTCTCAAATCTCTAAATAAAGATATTACCCTAATTCAAGGTGACAGTGACTTACCAAAAAATTTATCCACTTTACCCGGTGCTGACAAAATTATTCCCAAAAATATCTTTCAAATCGATTTAAATCAATATGATTTATTTATTATTCTTGACTCATCATCAATCAAACAAGTCAGTCGTCTTGGTGATCTAAAATTCCCTAAAAAACTGAAAACAGTTTGTATTGATCATCACGTTAGTAGTGAAAAATTTGCCAACATTAATTTAATTATGTCTTCAAGTTCCTCAACTTGCCAAGTAATTTATGAGTTACTCAATCTTAGAAAAATAAAAATAACCCCAAAAATTGCTGCTTGTATTTATACTGGTATTTATACCGACACTGGCGGTTTTAAATATTTCAATCCTACTTATAAAACCTTCAATATAGTCTCTCAGTTAGCCAAAATTTATCCAAAATTCCCAGATATTATTTTTAATATTGAAAACACCGATCAACCGGATCGTCTTAAATTTATTTCTCTTCTTCTTGGTTCAATTGAAACATTTTTTTCTGACCATGTTGCCATTGCCTCTATTTCTTTTGATGAAATTCAAAAAAATAAAATCAACTCCACCTCCATGTTCAATACAGATGTTTCTAATATGATCAAGGCTGTTGTTGGTTGGGATATTGCCCTAACTTTAGTCGAAATTCAACCAGAAACAATCAAAATTAGTCTGCGTACCCGTGATAGTCAAAAATATGATTTGGCTAAAATTGCTGTTGCCACTAAAAATGGTGGTGGTCACAAAGCCGCCGCCGGAGCTACTTTAAATATGTCTCTTCCTCAAGCCAAAGAAGCCATTTTAGCTCTTATTAAGAAACTTTATCCCAAAATTGATAAATAAAAAATGTTTTAACTTTCTACTTTATAATTTTCTAACTTTTTGCTTTATACTTATCTAATGGATGGGTGCATTTTTTGCAAAGTTATCAAAGGTGAAATTCCATGCTATAAAGTCTACGAAGACGAACTTTTTTTAGCTTTTTTAGATATTAATCCTCTCAATTTAGGTCACACCTTAGTTATACCCAAACAACATTTTCAATGGGTCGACGAAGTCGAACCATACGATCAATATTGGCAACTCACCCGTAAATTAAGTCAGGCTATTCAAAAAGCTACTAACTCAGTTTTAGTTTCTAAAATAGTTTATGGCCTCGGTGTTCCTCATGCTCATATTCATCTTGTCCCAAAATATGAAAAAGACGATCATATTGGTGGTATTCATCCCAACAATATTAAAACTATCTCTTCAGCAGAAATGACTCAAATCGCTCAAAAAATTAGCGCCTGTTTTTCTCAAATTTAATTTCCAGCTCTCTGTGCCCTCACTCGGTCAACCTTAGTCAAAAGTTTTTTGCGTAATCTAATCTTTTGCGGAGTTACGTCAATTAATTCATCGCTATTGATAAAATCCAAAGATTCTTCAATCGAGTATTTTACTGCTGGAGCCAAAACGATGTTGTCATCATTTCCTGCCGAACGAGTATTAGTCAAATGTTTACCCTTACAAATATTGATTTCTAAATCTCCTTCAACAGGTCTTAAACCTACAATTTGACCCTCATACACTTGTTCGTTAGGGTCAATAAAATTAGTTCCTCGGTGTTGAGCCAAATCCAAACCAAAAGATAAAGCTTTACCAGTTTCAAAAGCAATCATGACTCCGTTTCTTTCTTTTTTATTTTCATCTTGTTTTGGTTCATAACCCAAAAATAGGGTATTAATTGATACAGTTCCTTTTGTTGCTGAGACTAAAGCGTTACGTAAACCCAAACCATTTCTTTCACTAATTTTATAAGTCATTCTAGTTCCAGTTTTATCATCAGTTGTCATATCCAACATTTCGCCTTTTCGTTTTCCTAATTCTGCGGTAACTGTTCCTACATATTCTTCTGGAGTAATAATTATCATCTCATTAAATGGTTCACATACTTTTCCATCAATTGTTTTCAAAATTACTTCCGGTTTACCTACTTCCATAGCATAACCTTCACGTCGTAATTTTTCGATTAATATGGCTAAATGTAATTCACCTCTTCCCGAAACTAAAACTCTAATTGCATCTTTTGGATCATCTTCAATTTTCAAACCCAAATTAGTTTCTACCTCTTCATTTAGTCTGGCTTTAAGTTCCCGACTGGTCAAAAATTTAGCCTCATCTTTGGCAAAAATACTAGTGTTTGGTCCAAAACTAGCTTTAAGTGTTGGCGGTGTAATTTCAATTGCCGGCAACGCCACTTGGCAATTTATATCAGTTAAAGTTTGTCCGATTTCAATTTCATTAATTCCGGCAATATAGACAATTTCCCCTGAACCAGCCTCAGTTACCTCTACTTTATTAATTCCTTCGTTAATATACATTCTTTCCACTCTAAAATTACCTTTAGTTTTTTGATCTGGATTAACCAAAGATACCGACATTCCTTTATTAATTTTTCCTTTATTAATTCTTCCCACGGCTAATTTACCCAAATATTCATTTTTTTCAAAATTAGATACCAACATTTGAAAAGGGGAGTCAATATCTCTTACCGCATTAGGAATAGTTTCCAAAATTTGTTCAAAAACGGGACTAATATCAGCTTCTTGCTCCATATTTTCCGGCATTTGGTAAAAAGCTTTACCGTCTCTTCCGATACAGTAAATAACTGGAAAATCTAATAATTCCGGATCATCTACCAAAGATAAAAATAAATTTTCTGTATCAGCTAAAACTTTCTTAACTTGTTGATCTTTTCGGTCAATTTTATTGATTATCAAAATAACCTTCAATTTATTTTCCAAAGCTCTTTTTAATACAAACTTTGTTTGTGATAACGGCCCTTCAGCTGCATCCACAATCAACAACACTCCGTCAACCATATTTAATACCCGTTCTACTTCACCGCCAAAATCAGCGTGTCCTGGAGTATCCACGATATTAATTTTTGTAGTTTTGCTTTGCTCCGCCGAAGCTTTACGCGAAGGAGAGTAAAAGACTGAAGTATTTTTCGATAGAATTGTAATTCCCTTTTCTCTTTCCAAATCATTACTGTCCATAATTCGGTCCATTTTCATTTCGTCTTGGTTATCTCTAAAAGTATGAGTCTGTTTCAACAAAGCATCCACCAAAGTAGTCTTGCCATGGTCTACATGGGCAATCACAGCAACATTTCGAATATCAGTCAAATTAGGCATTCGCATATTCTACTACAAGATCATAATAATTCAATCATTAAATGATATCAAATTATTCCAATATATCGACAATTTTGTATAATTATTCATGTCAAAAAATAAATTAATTTTGATTCCAATTATTTTGGTTGTATTTGCTAGTTTTTATCTCATTTTTTTTAAAAAATATCCTATTCAAAAAGTTGAAAACAAAATTACCCAAATTTCCCAAAAAGTTGATGAAATTAAAGAAACTATAGCTCCCGTTCCTACTAAAATTCTTGACTCTGGCCTTCCCGATAAACATTTAATCAAAACTGCTTTTGTCCCTCAGTCACCAGAAAAAAATTGGGATCAACCATGGCAAGATGCCTGTGAAGAAGCTTCACTTTTAACCGTCGATTATTATTATCGTCAAATTACCCAATCTAATCCTCAAATAATAAAAAATGATCTTCAAAAAATATTTGAATTTGAAACTCAGCAATCTTTTACTCATGATGTTAATGTAGACCAGATGGCTTTAATTGCTCAAAATTATTTAAAATATACTCCAAAAATTATTAACAACCCCACAATTGATGACTTTAAAAAATATTTATCTCAAGATATTCCTATTATTATTCCAGCTAATGGCAAAATTCTTTATCAAGAAAATAAACATTTTAAAGACGGCGGCCCTTACTATCACAATCTAGTTATTCTTGGTTACGATGATAATATTCAAAAATTTACGGTTCACGACGTTGGTACCCAATTCGGCGCTTATTTCAAATATACCTATTCATTACTTATGAAGAGTATTCACGATTTTCCTCAAACTCTCAAAAAAGAGGATATTGAGCTCGGCGATAAAAAAGTCTTAATTCTGCTAAAATAAACTATATGAATCAAAAATTTAAATTGCTCAGTTTGATTATTGTTTCATCTTTATTTATTTCCGGTTGTAGCCTTAAAAAAACAACCACCGATAAAAACAATCAAAATATGGATCTCAATACACCAGTCACTCCTACCACTAATATTACAGTCAGTCCTACCGGTAAACAAACCAAAGAAAACCCGATAGTTTCCTTAAAAACCAAAAACGGTGAAATTCTTATCAAGTTATATCAAGATAAAACTCCCAAAACCGTCGCTAATTTTATTAAAAAAGCTGACAGTGGATTTTATAACGGTTTATCCTTTCATCGAGTAATTTCTGGTTTTATGGCCCAGGGTGGCGATCCAACGGGTACTGGTATGGGTGGCGGCAAACAAGACTCTGAGTTAAATAATGTCCCATTTGTTCGTGGTAGCCTTGGTTTAGCTAGAACCGCTGAAACTAAATTAGTTAGTAATGATAGTCAATTTTTTATCTGTTTTACCACCGAAGGTTGCCAACATTTAACTTCAGATTATGTTAATTTTGGTGAAGTTATTTCCGGTCTTGATGTTCTCGATAAAATCACCCAAGGTGACAAAATTATTAGTATTACCTCCAAAACTAAATAATGGTTAAACGAGCTACTTATTTTATTGTCGCAATTTTTATTTTTGCTGGTCTTTTTTGGTTTTTATCTCAACCGCCAAAAAATAATTCTAACTCCGACAACTCAAATGCAAACGCTGAAGAAAAAGATATTTACAAGGATTTTCCAGTTTACGATAATCCAAATTTGGTTTTTTATTGGGGAAACGGCTGTCCTCATTGTGAAAATGTCGAAAAATGGTTAAAAGAAAATAACTCTGATCAAAAAATAAAAGTAAATTATAAAGAAGTTTATTACAATAAAAATAATCAAACAGAACTTTATAATACTGCTCAACAATATTGCCCGGAAATAATTCAGGATGGTAACATTGGTGTTCCTACTGGATTTGATCCTGTCAATAAAAAATGTATCCAGGGTGATAACCCGATTATCGAGTTTCTTTCCGCCAAGTTAAAATAATTAAATGGCCAAAAAATCTAAGCCCCAAAAAATTACTTTTGGTAGTATTATTCGATTGACTATTTTTGGAATTATCGTCTTTTTTCTAATTAATTGGCTTAGTCGGTCAAAAAACCCAACTATTTCATCAAATGACCCAACTTTATTTGTTGGTGAGACAATTGAACCATCCAATGTTTTGGGTGATATGTATTCCAAACTACCGGAAGATAGTCGCCATCAAATAGAAACTTTTAATCAAACTCAGGTTGGAAAATTCATTTTTAACTCTACCGAATATATTAAATCTAAACTTGACGGCTTTCCTCAAAAACAAATCAAAGAAATTAAAAAGGGGATTATTAAAAATATTTCTGATGATATGATTAAAAACATTGACCAAAATTAATTATGAACTCATTTTCCGAACTTCAAGAAAAATTTACTGCCATCAAATTAAAACTAAAATTCGAAGATAACCTTCAAAAATTATCTGAATTAGAAAAAGAATCTCAAAACCCTAATCTTTGGGATAATCCTGCTCAAGCTCAAGAACTTCTGCAAAATATCGCTAACCTTCAAAAAAATATCCAACTGATTAAAGAAATCGATTCAGATATTTCTATTCTTGATGAATTTATTCAACTATCTGGAGAATCACCTGATTCGTCGTTGGAAATGGAAATTTCTAATTCTTTAGAAACTTTAAACCAAAAAATATCTTCACTTGAAATTCAAACTTATTTATCTGGAAAGTATGATGCTAAATTTGCTTTACTTTCAATTCACGCTGGCCAAGGTGGTACTGAAGCTATGGATTGGGCTTCTATGTTACAACGCATGTATTTTCGTTATTTTGAACGCAAAGATTGGAAATATGAAGTAGTCGATTTAATTCCTGGTGAAGAAGCTGGTATTAAATCTGTTCATTTTAAAATTTCTCATCCGTTTGCTTATGGCTATCTCAAAAAAGAATCAGGAGTTCATCGTTTAGTTCGACTTTCACCCTTCAATGCCGATCAACTTCGTCAAACATCATTTGCCAAAGTTGAAGTTGTTCCAATTCTAGATTTTTCTTCAGATTTTAAAATTCCCGAATCAGAAATAGAATTTTCTGCTTTTCGTTCTGGCGGTAATGGTGGTCAAAATGTCAACAAAGTTTCTACTGCCGTTCGTTTGGTTCATAAACCAACAGGAATCAGTGTTTCCTGTCAAAGCCAACGCGGTCAAGAACAAAATCGTGAACTAGCTCTTCAAATGTTAACTTCTAAACTTTGGGCTATCGAAGAAGAAAAACAAAACCAAGAAAAAAAAGATATTAAAGGTGAAAATGTGGTTGCTGGTTGGGGACACCAAATTCGATCTTATGTTCTTCACCCCTACAAAATGGTTAAAGATTTGCGAACCCGTTACGAAACATCCGATACTACGGCTGTTTTAGACGGTGATCTTGACGTTTTTATAGAAGCTGAATTAAAATTGTAACTATGCCAAAAGCAGTTAAAGTAACTTTTACTTTCGTTTTAGTCCTAGTTTGTCTTTCATTTGGGATTTTTTATTCTGCTATAAATTTACTGGCTAAAAAATTAAATCAAACACCAAATCATCTGACTAATTTTATTCAACAAATTACTCAACCAAATCCTTATAAAAACCAAGATAAAGTCAATTTTATAATTCTTGGTCTTGATAAACGTGATGACTCGCTGGAAAAGACCGAAACTACCGATACTCTTATTTTTGCCTCATTAAACCGCAAAGATAATAAAATTAATCTCATTTCTATTCCTCGCGATCTCTGGTTTTATGACTTAAATGCCAAAATTAACGAAATTTATCCTTTATCTCTTAAAGAAACAGACAAATTCTCGTTTATTAAAGATAAATTTCAAAAACTAACTGGGCAAAAAATTGATCATGTTTTAATTCTGACTACCGATAATCTAATTCAATTTGTAAATTTAATTGGTGGTGTTGATGTTAATCTAGAAACTGGTTTTATTGATAAACAATATCCTAATCCAGATTATATTAAAGATCCAAAATCTGGTGCTCCAATTTATAAAACCATTGAGTTTAAAGCCGGTCAAGTTCACTTAGATCAATCAAACATAACTGAATTTGTTCGTTCTCGTCATGGCGGCGAAACTGCTGCTCAAGGTGGCACTGATTTAGGTAGAATTCAACGTCAACAATTGGTTATTCAAGCTATTTTAGATAAAATTAAAAGCGGTACTTTTATTCAAAAATCATCACAAATATTTGATCTCTATCGTCTTTGGAATGAAAATATCATCAAAGATATCTCTGACATTCAAGTTTTTCAAATTTTTGCTTCAATTGCCGAGAATTTATCAAAAATTTCTCTCAATAAAATTGAAATTAAAGTTGGTACCACCACCAAAGACGGTCTCATCTATCACCCAACTACTTTTGTCAATAAACAATGGGTTTTTGTTCCTGCCGATAAAGAATATAAAGCTTTTCAACAATTTTTCTCCGACTCCATCTAACTATTTTTGGTTTTTCTATCATCTGAGATCTACGATCTAATATCTAACTTTGCTATACTGAATTATTACTAATTCACTATTTACTAATTAACTACTCAAATACCTATGGATATACCAAATTTATCAACCACACCCAATGTTAATCCAATTAATAATGATTCTCTAAAACTTCCCAAAACACCGAAGTTGATTTATGCCATTGTCATTATTTTGGCTATTACTTCTGGTTTTTGGATTTCTCGTTTCTGGCCAACCAAAACTGCCTCTAATCAAATCAGCTCTTCAGAAAGTTTAGTTAATAATCAAGCCGCCCAAATCGCCGAAGGTGAGCAAGTCAAAGTCGGTGTTCTTTATGGCAATACTAGTAAAACTTTTGCCGATAGCGCTACTGGCACTGTTAAAGCTGGCGGAGTTAATGGAGAGGGAACTCATACTCTTGAACGTGAAGGTGGTAAAACTCAAAATGCCGCCCTTACCTCATCGGTCATCGATCTTGATCTATTCATTGATAAGAAAGTTGAAGTTAAAGGTGAAACCAACGATTCCAATAAAGCTGGTTGGCTTATGGATGTTGGCAGCATCAAAATTCTTGAATAAAAATGAAAATAGTTTTTGACAAAGTTGATAAAAATTTTGGCCCGATCGCCGCTCTAAAAGGCATTAGTTTTACTGTCGATCAGGGTGATTTTATTTTTATTGTTGGTCCATCAGGTGCTGGTAAATCAACCATTCTCAAACTTATTCTAAATCAAATTAAGCCTAGCTTTGGCCAAATTACGATTGATGATATTGATTTAGCTTTTGGCAAAAAGGATTCAATCGATCATATTCGTCGTCAAATTGGCGTCATCTTTCAGGATTATCAACTCATTATGGATAAATCCGTCGAAGAAAATATTGCCTTAAGTCTAGATATTATTTCCTTTCCAAAAGATAAAGTTGCCTCAAAAATAGATGAAGTTATCAAGCAAGTCAATTTAAACAATCGTCGATTTTTATTCCCTTCACAATTATCCGGTGGGGAACTTCAACGAGCTGCTTTAGCTCGAGCTTTAGCTATCGAACCAAAAGTAATTTTAGCCGATGAACCGACTGGTAATTTAGACGCTGAAAACTCCTGGAATTTAGTCAAGCTGCTCAAAGATATTAATCAAAAAAGTAATACTACTATTATCATGACTACCCACAATCAAGAAATTGTTGATTCTTTAGGAAAAAGATGTATTGAAGTTAAAGATGGAGAAATCCTTAAAAAATCTATTCATTCAAAAAAACATGACCACAGTTAACACTACTTGGCACCATATTCGTCGTTCACCAATTCAAAGTTTTACTGCTTTGATCTTGATGATTTTTAGTTTTGTCTTAATCTCGGCTTTTTTGGTCGTTAGTTCTGGTCTAGCTAAGGTTCTTGATTATTTCGAGACCAAACCAGAAATTACAATTTTCATCAAAGATAACCTTGACGCTTCAATTATTGAAAATACCAAACAAGATTTATCAAATTATTCCGGTATTAAGGAAGTTAAATATATTTCCAAAGAAAAAGCTCTAGAAATTTATAAACAACAAAATAAAGATAACCCGATGTTAACCGAAATGGTTACTGCTAACATTTTACCTGCTTCATTCGAAGTTACTGTTTCCGATGCCTCTGTTTTAGAAAAAATTTATCAAAATTATGCCACTAAAACTGATGTTGTTGATGAAATTATTTATCAAAAAGATGTTATTAGTTCACTTTTAGACTGGACTAAAATTATTCGTAAAAGTGGCTTAACAATCACAATTATAGTCATTCTTATTAGTTTCTTTTCAGTTTCTTCTATCATTGGTATGAAAACTACTAATAGAAAAGATGAAATAAAAATTAGTCGTCTTTTAGGTGCCTCCAATTTTTATGTCAAAAAACCATTTTTAGTCGAAGGTTTATTTTATGGTTTCTTTGGTAGTCTAGTTGGTACTTTGTTTGTTTTTATTACTGTTATTGTCTTTAGACAATCTATAAATTCATTCTTTAATCCAGTTGATTTTATTACTAATGATTTCGGTCTATATGGTATTGCCTTGGCTGTTGAAATTATCTTCGGTTGTCTGATTGGTCTTTTAGCCAGCCTTATTGGTGTTAAAAGATACATCAAATTTTAATCTGATGCTCAAAAAGTTAATCTTATTGGTTCTAACTGCTTTTTTTTTAATCACTCCTATTTTAGTTTTAGCCGATAACACCGAAGATTTGCAAAATCAAATTGAGCAATATACCAAAAAACTTAATGAACTCGGTACTGCTAAAAACACTCTTTCTAATCAAATTAAATTACTTGATTCTCAATATCAACTAACTTTACTTAAAATTACTCAAACAGAGAATTCAATTAAAATATTAGAGAAAGAAATCGCCCAATTAAGCACAGAAATTGGTAAACTCGAAATCCAAATTAATCAATTGTCAGCCGAATATATCCATCAAACCGTCCAAAATTATAAACTCCAAAAACGTATCCCTTCATTCGCTTACATTTTTACTTCCAATTTAAACGGTTTTTTAGAGCAACATGAATATATTTCTGCTATTCAAAAAAATAGTCAAAATAATTTAATTAGTTTAGAAACCGTTCGTTACAATTACGATGAACAAAAAACTGCCAAAGCTAAGAAACAAGATGAACTTAAAACACTTCAAGATACCCTTGATAGCCAGAAAAAAAGCTTAACTAGCCAAAAAACATCAAAAAATAATCTTCTAGAATCAACTAAAAATGATGAAAAAAAATATCAATCACTCCTAGCTGAAGCTCAATCTCAACTCGCCGCTCTCAAAAACTTTTCTAGTGCTGCTGGTGGCAGTACTTGTCTTGGTTCAGTTCCTGGTTCTGGTAGTGATGGTAATTTTTATTCTCAACGTGATCCTCGATGGTGTAGTCAATATATTGGTAATTCTCATGACACTATTGGTTCTGTTGGATGCTTTATTAGTAGTATTTCCATGGTTTATAAAAAATTAGGTAACAATATCACTCCATCAGCTTACGCTGCTAATTCTAGTAATTTTTGGGGTAATACTGCCTATATGGCCACACCAAATCCTCCTAGTGGTTACACTTATAAACAAGTCTCATATAATAGTGGTGTTATCGACGACGAATTAAAAGCTGGTCGTTATGTTATTGCCCAAATGAAAATGTCTAATGTTGCTGGAATGCATTTTATTGTTATTATTAGCGGTAGTAATGGCAATTACAAAATTCACGATCCTTGGTTTGGCGCTGATCAAAATTTTTCTGATCGTTATTCCCCAGCATTAGTTATGAGTCTCCGACTTATAACTAAATAACTTCAGCCAAAGGCTGATCCGCCTCTGGCGGAAAAATCCCCTGTCTTTCGACAGGGGATTAATTTTTATATGTTTTTCTAAGATCTAAATTAGAAACCTCGGATTTTCTTTCTTAAAGCCAATCCTGAAATACCGGCAGTAATTACACCAATAGTTTCAAGAACCAAAGCTGGATTACCAGTTTCTGGAACAATCACACCACTTCTGGTTCCAATATAATAAGTGGCATCATCTTTTTCGTTGATACCGTCAACACTAGCTTTAGCTACGTTTGTTTCTTTAGCTAAAGTTTTAACTTCCTCAGCCTTATCAATTTTAGCTCTAATTAAAAATTCTCGAGAATCTCCGGCATTAAGTTCATCAATAGTCCATTCAATTTTATTATCAGTACTATTGTAGGTACCTGGAAAGAAGATTAATTTTAAAAATGGAGGTAATTCATCGGTTACCTTGATATTTTTCATCTTGGTAGTACCAGTATTAGTTACTTTCACTTTAAATTCCAAAACATCATCTTCAATAAAAACTTTTGTCGAACTAGAAATATTATCGACATAATCTGAAGAGTGAATTGGTCTTAATTTCTTATCAATGGACAGAGTTTTTCTATTATCCTCACTTGAATAAGAATCTGCCTTAACTTTGGCAGGATTCAAAGAAGATCCAACCACTAAAGTGGCCAAAGTAGCAACTAAAAATAAACCTTTATTTAATTTCATTATTATCTATCTAATAAATAATTATAGGCCATTATATAAGCAAAACGTCTATTTGTCAAGTTAATCCATATATTCACCAAACCAGATACTTTTGTTATACTCATATTTAGTATGAACAAACCTATTATTGATGAGTTATCTGTCTTCTTCCCTTGTTATAACGAAGAAAAAAATATCCAAAATACTGTCTCCAAAGCTGTTCCTGTGTTAAACAGATTAGTCAAAAAATGGGAAATTATTCTTATTAATGATGGTTCAAAAGATAAAACTGGCCAAGTTTTAGAGAAAATTCAAAAACAATATCCAAAACAAGTTAAAATCATTACCCATAATCCCAATCGCGGCTACGGTGGCGCTCTCAAAAGTGGTCTTTATAATTCCCAGTATCAATGGATTACTTTTACCGATTCCGATGGTCAATTCGATTTTTCTGAGATTTCTAATTTGATCAAAAAACAACAAGAGACCAAAGCCGATGTTGTCATTGGTTATTATCTTTCCCGTCAAGTTTCCAAAAGTACTATTATCACTTCAAAAATTTGGGAGTTAATCGTTTTTGTTCTTTTTGGTCTCAAAGTTACCGATATTGATTGCGGCTTTAAATTAATCAATAAAAAAGTCGTTGATACAATTCCCAAGCTCGAAGCCGAAAGGGGGGCCTTCATTAGTAGCGAATTTTTAATTAAAGCCAAAAAATCCGGTTTTAAAATTGTCGAAATTGGTGTCCATCATTATCCGCGAACTGAGGGTAAGGCTACCGGACGAAACATTAAAGTTATTTTAAAAAGTTTTTCTGATCTTTTCCGTCTTTGGTTTAAAATTAACTTTCATCGTGCTTAAAATCAAAAAAATACTCTTTTCAAATTGGTTACTTATTTCCATCATCCTCTTGGGTTCTTTCCTTCGACTCTACAAAATAGGGGATTATATGGAATTTTTAGGTGATCAAGGCCGGGACGTTTATATTATTCGTGATTTTCTCAAAAATGGCAATTTATTTTTCATTGGTCCTCAAACTAGTATTGGTAACATGTATCTTGGTCCTTGGTTTTATTATCTCATTGCTCCGGCTCTCTTAATTTCCAACTTCAATCCGGTTGGTCCAGCAATTTTTATTGCCTTAATTAATATCGCTACTATAATTCTTATTTATTTTGTTTGTCAAAAATGGTTTAACCGATCTATTGGATTAATTTCCGCGTTTCTTTTTTCCATTTCTCCAGTGGTTATCAAATATTCCAATTTTATTTGGAATCCCAATATTATGCCTTTTTTTGCCCTTTTATTTATCTATTTCTTCTTTGAAGCCATTTTTAAAAATCATTACAAGCTCTTTATTTATGCCTCCATCGCCTTTGTTATGGCTATTAATAGCCATTATCTGGGTTTAGCCTTATTACCTTTGCCCGGTATTTGTTGGTTTTTTTTACTTATCAAGTTTATTAAATCCAAATCAAAATACCTTAAACCATTTCTCCTTAACTCATTTTTTGCTTTATTAGTCTTTATTATTTCTCTTACTCCTCAAATTCTTTTTGATATTAAACATAACGGCCAAAATATTAATGCCTTGTTCCATTTCTTTACCTACCGCGAAACTACTGTCAATATCAAACCATACAAGGCAATTCCCCAACTGCCGGCAATTTTTAATCAAATCAATACCGACCTCATCTCTGGTTGTCAAATTATCCCGGGGATTATCATTAGTTTCGTCCTCATCACTCTAATCACCATCTATCTTTTCCGGAAAAAATTAACCAATAAACACTATCTTATTATTTTAGGTTGGTATTTTTTTGGTTTAGTTTCCTTAGGCCTTTATAAACAACATCTTTATGCCCATTACTTTGGGTTTTTGTTTCCTGCTATTTTTATTATTGTCGGAGTTTTGATTAATAAATTTAAAATTGTTGGTATACCGCTCCTAATCTTTATTACTTATTTATCGTTTACTAATAATCTATTTATTCAAAAGCCAAATTACCAGCTTCAACACGCCAAAAATATAGGTACCGCCATTAATAATCATCTCTATTCGAATGATGGTTTATACAATATATCAATGTTAGCCTCATACAATGATTTCCGGGCTCAAGCCCCCAGATACTTTGTCAATCAAAATCAACTTTTATCAATGGAGGAATATTCTTCGGCCAAAACTTTATTTATCATTGTTGATGACCCATCAAAATGGCCCGATAATATTAACTCCGATATTTGGGAAATAAATGTTTTTAAAGAAAATTCCCAATATAAAGTAACTGAAGAATTTACTAGTTCCGACAATACAAAAATTTTTAAATTATCAAAATAAATTCAACTTATTTTGTATAATAAAACTATGAATCAATTATCTATTGTTATTCCTTGCTATAACGAAGAAAATAATCTCAAAAGAGGCGTTTTAAATCAAGTCTATGATTTTCTAAAAAATCAGAAATTCAACTGGGAGGTTTTAGTTTGTAATGATGAATCTACTGATAATAGTCTTAAATTAATTCAAGAATTTGTTACTAAACACAAGGGTTTTCGAGTTTTAGATTTACCTCATGGTGGTAAACCATCGGCAGTTTGGGGCGGTATTCAACAAGCTAAATATCCTATTGTCTTATTTACCGACATGGATCAGTCCACTCCTCTCAAAGAATCACTTAAATTACTGCCTTATTTTGACCAAGGATACGATGTTGTTATTGGTTCACGCGGTATTAATCGCGAAGGCAATTCTCTAATCAGAAAAATCATGGCCCGTGGATTTCTTTTGGGTCGTCGATTATTTTTATTGTCCAATATTATTGACACCCAATGTGGTTTTAAAGCTATTAAAACTGATTTAGCCAAAAAAATCTTTCCTAATCTCCAATTCTTTAAAGACAAAAGTGATACCAAAGGCTGGCGGGTTTCTGCCTTCGATGTCGAATTGCTTTTCATGGCTCAGAAATGGGGTTACAAAATCAAAGAAGTTTTAGTCGATTGGAAAAACGAAGATTCTAGCACTACCAAAGGTGACGATTCCAAACGCTTCAAAAAAGAATCAAAACAGATGCTCCAGGAAATTATTCGGGTCAAACGTAATGACCTTCGTGGTTTATATGATCAAAAAAAATAATTGGGGATTAAAAATATTCCTTTCCCTTATAATTATCGGAGTCTATTTTTTTACTCGACTTCAAAATCTTACTTCGATTCCTGTTTTTGGTGATGAAGCTATTTATATTCGCTGGTCACAAATTATCAAAAATGAAGAAACCCTTCGTTTTATTCCCCAAACTGATGGTAAACAACCACTTTTTATGTGGCTTACTGCCGTTTTACTTCGATTTCATTTTGATCCTCTTATAACTGGTCGTCTTGTGTCTGTTTTAGTCGGTTTTATTAGTCTTATTGGAATTTTTATAACTACTTGTGTGGTTATCGATTTTTTCAATCCTTCTCGTGATCCAATTAAATTCATTAAAGAATCCATCAGAGACAACTTTTATTACGGTTTTCTTTCATCATTGATTTATCTCTTTATCCCTTTTACTTTTTTCTTTGATAGATTATCAGTTCCTGATAATCTGCTTTCAGCCTTCGGTATTTGGTCACTTTTGTTTTCATTACTCTTAGCTAAATTTCGTCGTCTTGATCTGTCCTTAATCCTAGGTATGATTTTAGGTCTTGCCTGGTTAACTAAATCTCCGGCTATCTATTTTATTGCTTTATCAATTTCTACTTTTTTTGTCTTTAATTTCAAACGAATTAATACTTATTATTTGCCTATTATTTCATCGATTATTGCTTTTTTAATTTACAATATTCTTCGACTTGGTCCTCAATTTAATATGATTTCTCTTCGTAATCGGGACTATGTTTGGACCTTATCAGAAATTATCAAACATCCATTCGATCCACTAATACCTCATTTACACGATACTTTAATGATTTTTGGCCAATATATTTCTTGGCCAATTCTAATCTTCGCTCTCGTTGGTCTTTTCTTATTCTTTTTTTATCAAAAAAACACCCATCTTTTCGTTATTCTCGGGTGGGCACTTTTACCTCTAATTGCCAATTCTGCCATGGCTAAAGTTTTTACCGCCAGATATATTCTTTTCATTATTCCTTCAATCATAATTCTTATTAGTGTCGGTTTATCTGTATTTTTTAAAAACAATATTTCTCGAATTATCTTTGTTTTAATCCTTCTTATTCCTAATTTATTTTGGCTCAAAAAAATTAGCACTGATCCTTTTCATATTCAATTATTAAGCACTGAAGCCGGTTATCTTAGCGATTGGACCTCTGGTTGGGGTATTAAAAATTGTGCTGATTATCTAAAAGAAAGATCAAAAGTCGCCAATGTTATTGTCGGTACCGAAGGTTCTTTCGGTACTTTACCCGATGGACTCCAAATCTACACTGACGGCACCAAACAACTTACTATAATCGGCCTTGGACTAGGTTTTACTTCCGTTCCTGATAATTTAAATAACGCCAAAAAATTTGGCGATGAAGTTTATATTATTGCTAATCAGTCAAGATTAAAATTAAATTCTTTAGAAATGGATAAAGTCAAAATTATTCAAAAATATTCAAAACCAGATAACGATTATTTGTTGTTAATTCAAATATGAAATTTTCCCAAAAAAAATTATTTTTAATCATGTTATTAGCCATTTCTATTCGAGTTTTTTTAATGCTTTTTAGCTATCATCCTGATCTGGCAGGACAAACCTTATCTAGCTATTTCTTTGCTTCAAAAAACATTTTTAATATTTATGACTACCTTCTTAATCTTAGCCCAAATCATCCGTTGGTAAAAAACTTTGGTGTTGGAGATATTTTTATATATCCACCGTTAACTTATTTTACTTTGGGGATTTTCCAAAAAATTCTTTCTCCGTTCAATATTTACCCATTTATTCAAAACATTATGAATGGGGTTAATATTTATACCATCTCTAATCTCAATATAAATTTGTTTTTACTAAAACTGCCATATCTTTTTATCGATATTCTTCTGGCTTATTTATTGACCAAATTATTTAATAACGATAAGCAAAAAAAGAATATTTTTATTTTATGGCTCTTCAACCCAGTTACTCTTTATACCACTTTTTGCATGGGGGTCTTCGATATTATTCCAGTTCTTTTTACTGTACTTTCCTTAATTTTTATAAAAGACAAAAAATATTGTTTAAGCGCTGCTATGCTGGGTATCGGAGCTGCTTACAAAATGTATCCTTTATATTTACTCCCGATTTTATCTTTTGCCACTTCAAAAAACTTTAAAGATTTCATCAAAATCAATTTTGCTGGGGTTATTCCGTTAATATTGACTAATATTCCATTCATAACCTCTAGTGCCTATCGATACATGGTTTTTAGTCCCAAAAGTCAAAAAATGCTTTTTATGGAATGGATGATGACTAACGCTGAAGGTATTTATCCTTTTATTTTATTAACTACCATATTAATAATATTTGCTTCTCAGAAAAAAGATTTATTCACTAAAATTCCGGCTCAATTTTATCTTATTTTTTTTCTTATTCTATTTTCAGTTACCCACTATCACCCCCAATGGTTCATTTGGGTTACCCCGTTTATTTTAATTGACTTAGTTGCAAACAATTTTAAAAATTTCTGGAGCTACCTATCTTTATTTGCTATTTATACTTTTATTGTCTTCACTTTTGAAAACTCACTCTCAGTTGGTTTATTCGCTGTTATTAATACCAATCTGAATAATTTTACAGGAACCGCTAATATTATTTCCAAATTTACTGATATTTTTACCTTAAAAAGCATCCTTAGGAGTGTTTTTGCTGGAATTAGTTTATACTTAAGCCACGATTTGCTTGTTAAAAAACAATCAGAATAATCTTTATGTCTAAAATTTTTTCAAAAATTCGAACATTTATCTTTTGGTTTATTAAACAAAAATACTTTCCTTACGTTTTAATTATTGTCTTATCAATTCCTGCTTTTTTCTTCTTTTTTAAACCGGGAGTATATTGGAACATGCATGATGATATGCAAATGATTCGTCAGTTAGAATTTGAAAAATGCCTTTATGACGGCCAAATTCCTTGTCGATGGACCCCTGACTTAGGATTTGGTTATGGTTATCCTTTATTTAATTTTTATCCACCATTACCGAGTATTATTGGCCAAGTTTTTCGTACTTTTGGTTTTGACTTTATGACCACAGTGAAATTAGTGGCCGTTCTTCAATTTATTTTAGCTGCTTGTTTTATGTATTTACTTGTCTCATCAATTTTTGGTATTACCGGCGGTCTTATTTCCGCTTTATTTTATACTTATGCTCCTTACCATGCTCTTAACATTTATGTCCGTGGAGCTATGAATGAAGCTTGGGCATCTGTCTTTTTTCCACTTATTCTCTATTTTTCTAGAAAACTTATCTTAGAAAAGAAACCAAAATCCATCATTGGTTTAGGAATATCATTCAGTTGTCTTCTCTTGTCACACAACCCCATGGCTTTAACTTTTACCCCAATACTTTTTATCTGGTGTATTTTTTGGATTATAACCGAATTTTCCAAAAAAACGTCAATTTTAAAAAATATTCAAAAACAACTTTCTACTATTTGGGGACTTTATTTGTCCGGCATTTTATCTATCGGTCTGGTCGCTTTTTTTACCTTTCCTGTTCTTACAGAAACTAAATATGTCAGCATTGATTCCATGTTTAATGGCTATTATTATTTTTCAGCCCATTTTGTTTCGCTTTTCCAAATGTTTATTAGTAACTTTTGGGGTGATGGGGGATCAATCTGGGGACCAAATGATAGTATGTCATTTATGATTGGTTATCTTCATTGGGCAATTCCTCTTTTTATTACCATCATGGTTTTTGTCAATTTTTTAAAAACCAAAAAAATTAACTCAAAGATTCTTCTTTCTGTTATTTTTGCTTTTATTGGGTTATTTACCGCTTTTATGTGTCATGAAAAATCGACTCCTCTTTGGTTCATTTTTCCGATTATTCAAAAGGTTCAGTTTCCTTGGAGATTTTTAAACTTAACTACCTTTGCTTTTTCTTTTACTGTAGGTGTTTTGCCAATAATTTTTTCCCAAATTTTCCGACTCAAAGATAAATTTATTAGTATTATAACCACTATTATTTTAATAATTTTATTTATCGTCAATATTAAATATTTCTATCCGGTTCACAGTGGACCTATTACTGATAACCAAAAGTTTTCTGGTTTAAATTGGGAACGACAAATAACCTCGGGTATCTATGACTATCTTCCAAAAACTGCTGCTAAAGCCGCTATTTCGCCGGCTCGGGAATATATTGATGAAATTGACCCAAAAGAGGCTCTTATAAATATTTCTGGACAGCAAAAAGGCACAGATTGGTTACTTTTTACAGTTTCTTTAAGTCAGGAAGCAAAAATTACCATTTCCCAGTTAGCCTTTCCTAACTTTATTATTACCGATAACAATCAAAAAATTAACTATCAAATTGACCCTGAATTCGGCAGAATGATCATCAATTTAAAATCAGGTCAACATCAAATCTTTGTTAAATTAACCAACACTCCAATAAGAACTATTTCTAATTACATCTCACTTGTAACTCTAATCGGTTTAAGTGTCTATCTATTAAAACCTCTATGGACCAAATTGATCTTCAAGAAATAAAACACAAAACTACCAGTAGTGTTATTTTTTTATCACTCAGAAACCTGGGTATCCAAGCAATAGCCTTTATTGGCTTTTTTCTCTTAAGTTATCTTTTAGGCACAAACGAAGTTGGTGTTTTTGCTATCGTCGCTGAATCTGTAAGCATTCTTGGTTATTTTTCCGATATAGGGCTAGCTGCTGCTTTAATTCAACAAAAAGATGAGGTTACCAAAGACGAACTTCAAACAACTTTTTGTATTCAACAAACGCTAGTTATGATTGCTCTAATCATAGCTTTTCCTATTGTCAGCAAACAACATTTAGGTTTCAATGAAATCTGGATTGTTATCTCTCTCTGCTTTTCCTTTATGGCCGCTTCACTTAAAACAATCCCGTCAGTTCTTCTGGAAAGAAAATTAAATTTTAAACTTCTGTCTACCATCGATATTATCGAAAATATTACTTTTTACCTTATAGCCGTAATTTTTGCTTTTCTAGGTTTTGGAACTCTCTCGTATGCTATTGCTACGTTTGTCCGTAGTTTACTTGGTCTTATTATAATATACAAATTTATCTCATGGCCAATTGGTTTTTCATTTTCCAAAAATGTCGCTAAAAAACTTTTTAAATATGGTGTCCCTTATCAAATGAACTCATTAATATCGGTAGCAAAAGATCGATTATCAAACCTTTTTGTTGCTCAAATTATTGGCACTAATTCATTTGGAATTTTAGCCTGGGCTCAAAAAGGTCCTCGAATGCCATTAAGTTTTATGGATGCGATTATGAAGATAACTTTCCCGACTTTTTCCAGGCTTCAAGATCATAAAGATTTACTAAAAAAATCACTTAATAAAAGTCTTTTCTTTATTGCCTTAATTGTATTTCCCGCCTTAGTTGGAATATCATTTATTGGCCTAGATTTCATCTACATTGTTCCAAAATATACCAAATGGTTGCCGGCAATTTTACCCATGTATTTATACGCCTTTAATAGTGCCATTGCTGCTATCACGACACCAATTACCAATGCTTTTAATGCTATAGGAAAAATAACTCTAACCACAAAATTTATGGTTCTGTGGACTATATTAACTTGGATATTTTTCCCTACGCTTAGCTGGAAATTTGGATATATGGGCACTGTCGTCGCCTCTGTAATTGTTGGTATTAGTTCATTTATTGTTTGGTTTGTTGCTCAACGGGAATTTGGGTTCAGTATATTTGAATCTGTCAAAAAGCCATTTCTTGGTTCAATTTTAATGGGACTAATATTATTACTAGTCAACCAGTTTAACTTAAATCATTTATTAAATGTGATAATCAAAATTATTATTGGTTGTTTAACGTATTTTATTTTTATCATTTTCTCTTCAAAAGACGAAATTAATTGGTTTTGGCAACAAATTCAATGTCTCAAAAACAAAAAATAATTCCCGCGCTAATTATCCTTTTAGGAACAATTGTTACTTCATTGACCATGATTCGTAGTGGTCTTACATATAATTTTGGTCTCGGTTTTTGGGGACCAAATGGTCACGATGGTATTTGGCATTTAAGTCTGATCAACCAGCTCCAAAAAAATATTCCTCCTTTCAATCCAGTATATAGTGGCAGTATTTTAACTAATTATCATTGGGGGTTCGATTTAGTTGCCGCCATTTTAGGAAAATTATTCAATAATAATAGCTTCGTTTATTTTCAGTTTTTACCCATAATTTTTGGTCTAACTTTAGGTTATCTATCTTTTAGACTCATCAAACAAACTACCAAAAACTCAACTTTGGCTAATATTTTTACTTTTTTGATTTATTTTTCGGGCTCATTTGGATGGATTTATACTTTAATTAAATCAGGCAACCTTGGGGGAGAATCACTTTTTTGGTCAATGCAATCCGTTTCAACTTTAATCAATCCACCATTTGCGCTTTCCTTAATCATTATACTTTTTGGATTAATTCTCTGGTCAAAAAACAACTCATCTAATAAATATAAAATTGCAACTATTAACGGAATAATATTTGGGGTTCTTTCTGGAATCAAAGTTTATGCCGGCATTCTCATTGGTCTGACTTTGGTTATTTTTTGGTTCTTTGATTTTCTTAAAACTAAAAAAATTTTTAACTACAACTTTTTTACCTGGATCACCACTTTAACTATTTCTCTAGTCATTCTTGGATCACTTGGTGTTCTCAAAAGTTCTTCAATTTTAGAATTCAAACCACTTTGGTTTACTCACTCTATGATTGAATCTACCGACAAATTTTACTTTCCCAAAATTGCCGCTTATCGAATTAATCTCTCACAAAATCTAAATCCCATTAAACTTCCGTTTTATATCGGACTTGAAACCGGTCTTATATTTATATTTATTATTGGCAACATGGGTTTCAGAGTCTTTGGGCTAATTCCAATCTATAAAAAAATCAAAAACCGTCAATTTACTTCATTCGAAAAATTAACTCTCATTTTAATGAGTCTCGCCCTATTCATTCCTCTCATTTTTGTTCAAAAAGGCACGGCTTGGAATACTATTCAATTTTTTTATTATTTTCTCTTTTTTTCAAATTTATTTTTTGCCCAATTCATCTCTGATTTTTTAAAAATAAAAAGTAAAAAAAACATTGTTATTATGATTTTTATCCTCGCCGTAACCAATCTTACAAGTATTGCTACTATTAAAGATTATTTAGGTAACCCTCCGCCATCAGCTATACCGAATAAAGAAATTGAAGCCCTTAATTTCCTTAAAAATCAAAAAGATGGTATCGTTTTAACCTTTCCTTATGATCAGCATGCTAAAAATAAACTCCAATTAAAAACTCCCATTCCTATGTATCTTTATGAGACTACTTCTTATGTTTCCGCTTTCAGTAATAAAATTGTCTTCCTTGAAGACGAAATGAATCTCGATATTACTGGTTTTAACTGGCAGGATAGAAAAAGTGAATCAATAAAATTCTTCAACTCCAACGACCAGTTTTTTGCCAGAGGTTTTTTAGTCAATAATCAAATCAGTTATATATACCTCATAAACGGTCAAAAAATTACTTTAGATGAATCTCAACTCCAAATTAATAAAATTTTTGATAATGGCCAAAGTCAAATCTATCAAGTTCAAAGGTGATAAACTTACATTATTAAACTTATGAAATCTAAACCTAATATATCTGTCGTTATTAATGTTCGTAATGAAGCCGAACATTTATCAAAATGCCTTAAGTCCATCAAAGATTTAGCTGATGAAATCATCGTCGTCGATATGAAATCAACCGACAATAGTGTTACTATTGCCAAAAATTATAAAGCCAAAATTTTTAGTTATCGACCAATGAAATTTGTTGAACCTGCCAGAAACTATGCTCTTTCAAAAGCTACTGGAAAATGGATTCTTTTGCTTGACCCAGATGAATATCTCACTAAAACTCTTAAAAAAGAATTAAAAAAAATTACCCAAAGATCTGATGTTGATTTTGTTAAAATGCCTCGACAAAATTTTATTTTTGGTAAATGGATCAAACACGCTAATTGTTGGCCCGACTATCTAATTAGGTTTTTCAAAAGTGGTACTGTCACTTGGCAAAAAGAAATTCATAGTCAACCAGTTACTACAGGCAACGGTATCACTCTTTTAGATTCCGAAAAACTTGCCATTAAACATAATAATTATGAAAATATTAATCAATTCATCCTTCGTGCCATCAGGTATAGTAATATTCAAGCCGACGAATTAAACGCCAAAGAATATAAGGTTAAGGTCAGCGATTTTATGCTTAAACCAATTCAGGAATTTAATAGTCGGTTTTTCTTTGCTGAAGGTTACAAGGACGGTGTTCACGGACTAATATTTTGTCTTTTACAAGGTTTTGCTATCGGTTTAATTTACGCCAAACTATGGGAAAAGCAAGGGTCACAAGACAAACAAATTCTTCGAGAATCATTTGTTTCTGCTTCGCAAGAAGCCACCTTCGAATACGATCATTGGTTTTCTAAGTTCTTCCGTGAAGAATATTCACCAGGGTTTTTTAAGAGCTTTATCATCAAATTCCGTCATTGGCTCAATTATTTAACTAAAAATTTTTAATTTATCTATGATTCAAATAGCCATGGTTATTCTCAATTGGAATAAACCAGAAATGACCATCGATACTATTAATTCAATCGAAAAAATTAATACTCACGGGTTTAAATACAAAATATTTTTAGTTGATAATGGTTCGTCGGATAATTCTTTGGAAATTTTTAAAAATAAGTATTCTTCTGACTCAAAAATAGAAATCATTGAAACACACGCCAATTTAGGCTTTGTTGGTGGTAACAATGTTGCTATAAAACACATTTTAAAAACCAATTTCGATCAGATTCTTTTAATCAATAACGATGTTATTGTTGACCCTGATTTTCTAAAAAATTTAATTAAAAATAGCCATAAATATCAAGTTCTTGGTCCAAAAATTTATTTTGCTCCAGGTTATGAATATCATGCTGATTGGTACAAACCATCCCAAAAAGGTCACGTTATATGGTTTGCTGGTGGTCAAATTGACTGGGATAATATCTATGGTAGCCACATTGGAGTTGACGAAGTTGATTGTGGCCAAAAAGATCAAATTAATGATCATATTGATTTTCTTACCGGTTGTTGTCTTCTAATTAATCGTCGAGTTTTTGAAAAAATTGGTTTATTAGACGAAAAATTTTTTATGTATCTTGAAGACGCTGATTTTTGTCAACGAGCCAAAAAAGCTGATTTTAAGTTAGCCTATATTCCCGAATCAAAAATTTGGCATATTAATTCCGGTTCTTCCAAAAGTGGCGGAGATCTCCATAGATCAGCGCTTCATAAATTTTTTCTAACCAGAAACAGACTACTTTTTGGTTTTAAATATGCTAAGTTAAAAACTAAATTAGCCCTTATAAAAGAGTCTTTTTATCAACTATTCAATCCGTCTACTTCAAAATGGCAAAAAACTGGCATTATTGATTTTTATTTACAAAAATTTGGTAAGGGCTCATGGCAATAAATAAAACACCCTTATCAATAATTGTTCTGGCTGGTAACGAAGAAAAAATGATTGTTGATTGTCTTAAAACTTGTTCTTGGGCTAAAGAAATTATTTTAGTCGCCGCCAATTCCACTGATAATACCGTTAATTTAGCAAAAAAAACTATTCCCTCTATTAAAATAGTTAAAACCTTCGATGAATACAACAAAAATTTTAGCAAATGGCGCAATCTTGGTTTTAAATCATCTAACCAAAAGTGGATTTTTTATCTTGACGCCGATGAACGCATCTCACTTAAACTTAAAAAAAAGATAATTAAGACTATCAATAGCAGTGCTCTATTTTCACATTATGCTATCTCTCGAGCTAATCATTTTTTAGGTCAACGCGTCCGTTATGGAGGAACTTACCCCGATTATGTCAAAAGACTTTTTAATCGAGATTTTTTTCAAGGATATCAAGGTGTTCTGCACGAACAACCAATAATTACAGGGAAAATGGGTTATATTGACGTCGATTTACTTCATTACACTCATCGAGATTTAACTTCTATGGTTAATAAAACTTTAGTTTGGACAGATACTGAAGCTCAAGCTTTATTTAAATCTGGTCACCCACCAGTTGTTTGGTGGCGCTTTATTAGAATGATGCTTACCAAAGGCTGGGAACGGCTTATCAAACAACAAATGTGGCGTGATGGTCAGGTTGGTTGGATTTCAGTTATGTTTGAAGTTTTTAACACATTTTTGATTTATGCTCGTCTTTGGGAATTACAACAAAAGCAAAATCAAAAAATTTAAGGTATTATAAAGTTAATGGATAAAAAGGCTGCTATTTATGATCCGTATTTAGATACTCTCGGAGGTGGAGAAAGATATTGTCTCACAGTTGCCGAAGTTCTTCTAAAAAACGGTTTTCAGGTTGATATCTTTTGGTCGGGAGAAAAAGATTTAATTCAAAAAGCCGAAAAAAGATTTTCTTTAGACCTTCAAAATTTAAAAATCGTTCCCGATATTTTTGGTATTCAACCACAAAATCTCGATTTAATCGAAGAAAATGATCATCTTTCAAGATTTACTCGCCGAGTAGTCAATCAACCGGAAATTAAAATTAAAGTTGATCGTTTTTTTAAAAAGTTTAAAAATAGCCGTCAATACGACGTTATTTTTTATATGAGTGATGGTAGTATTCCTACATTGTTTGGTAAAAAAAATTATCTTCATGTTCAAGTACCCTTTGCCTCTCAAACAAAACCTCTCGCTCAATTAAATCACCAAATCAAATCAAAACTTTTATCCAAAGTTATTTGTAATTCCCAATTTACTGCCCGGTTTCAGGAAAAATCTCTCAAAGATAAAGTTTTAGTCGTCTATCCGCCGGTTGACGTTGATAAATTTTATTCCGATTCACACAAAGAAAATATTATTCTCTCTGTTGGCCGTTTTGATAATATTCTTAATGCCAAAAAACAAGATGTTTTAATTGATGCTTTTAAGCTATTAATTAAACAATCTTCAAATCCCAATTGGAAACTGGTTTTAGCTGGCGGTAGCCTTAATGATCCATCTAAAAATAGTTACTTACAATATTTACAGAAAAACGCTAAAGGTTTACCTATTGAGTTTATTGTCAACCCTCCGTTTAATATACTTCAACAGATATATTCAAAATCAAAAATTTATTGGCACGCTGCCGGTTTTGATGTCGACGAAAGTGAACATCCGGAAAATACCGAACATTTTGGTATCACCGTTGTCGAAGCTATGGCGTCCGGATTAGTTCCTGTCGTTATTTCTCAAGGCGGTATTCCTGAAATAGTTGATCACGGTGTTAATGGGTTTTTATGGAAAACTATCGATGAACTTGTCTCAAAAACTCAAAAATTAATTGATGACCCGGAAACTCTCAAAAGAATGTCCGAACAATCACTAATAAATTGCCAACAATTTTCCAAAAGTAACTTTGAAAAAAAATTAATGGGTATTATTAATCAATAAAATGAAGATCTCAGTTGTTATAACCAATTGGAACGGACTTCCGATTCTTCAAAAAAATCTTGAGTCTATCATCAAAAATAGTCCTGAAGCTGAAGAATTAATTTTAGCCGACGATGCATCACAGGATAAAAGTATTTTATTTGCTCAAAAAATTCAAAAAAAATACCCTCAACTTAAAATAATTGCCCATAAAAATAACCTGGGTTTTGGTGCCAACTCTAACGATGCAGTCAACCAATCAAAAGGGGATTTGGTTGTCCTTCTAAACAATGATATTTATCCTCACCCAAAATATATTACTAATGCTCTCAAACATTTTAATGATCCGAATGTTTTTGGCGTTGGTTTTGCTGAGCTTGGTCACGAAAATTGGGCCAAGTTTTTTTGGAAAAACGGATATCTTCAACATGAACCGGGGACATCAAATAATAATCAAGTTCATATTTCTGGTTGGGTTTCCGGGGGTAGTTCTATAGTTCGTAAAAGTCTTTTTCAAAAACTTGGTGGTTTTGATTCTGTTTACCAACCATTTTATTGTGAAGATTTAGATCTCGGTTACCGGGCCTGGAAATCCGGGTATACTTTACTTTGGGAACCAAAAAGTATTGTTGAACATCATCATGAAACAACAATGTCAAAATTTTCCCCTAATTTCCTCAACTATGTCAAAGAGCGCAATCGTCTTTTAAATACCTGGCGTAACATTACTGATCCTAATCTTTTAAACCAAAACAAATTGGCTTTAGTCGGTCGAGTTTTGAATGGCCCAAATTATATTAAAATCATCCGTGCTGCCAAAAAACAAATTAAAAAATCTTCCTTACCAATTGTTTTTCCAAAACTGACAGATATGGAAATATTGTCTTTATTTAAATAATGAATCGTAAAAAATTTATTTTTTTCTATTTACCTATTTGTTTATTTTTAGGGTTAAGTATTTTTTTTACTCTAAAAAATTTTTCCAAAAAAAACTTTTCTATTGAAAAGTTAAAAACTCTCACCGAGTCAATATCTAGTAAAAAAGATAAAACAGATAATCTATGTAAATATCAAATTCTTAGTGAGCCAAAAGTAGCCGATCAATACGTTAAAATAAATTTTTGGTGTCAAGATCAAACTAAGGCTAGAAGTACCCTTTCTCTAAATGCTCTCCCAGACACCACTATTGAGGGTATTTTAAAAGAATATGCCAGAATCATTAATTTTGATTATGAATTAATTTCCCAAAAACAGTGGTACTGTTTAGTTAATGATCAGGAAATATTAAATAATAATCTGAAACAAAACATTAAACCAGCCAGTACTATTGATTGCTTTGAAAATAAAAATTTATATCGATATGATCAGAAAGAGCTTTAAAATTCTCATTTTTTTATCAATAGTAATTTTTGCTTTTTATCTTCGAAAAAGGGATTATGCTCAAATTCCCATCCCCGGACAATCAGTCGATGAATATAGTTATTCCTGGGTTGGGTTATCTCTTATAAAAACCGGTATGCCAATCGGCATTTCTGGTATTCCTGGATATCAAAATCAACTTTCTCGTTATATTAATGTCGATCGACTTTATCAAACAGTTTCTAGTGATCCGCTTACCATTAACTATCCTTGGATGGATCATCCACCTCTGCTCGGTCTTATTACTGGTGGCTACGCTTCGTTGGCCGGAGCCAATGTTTTTGAAGACACTACTGCCCTTCTAATCAGACGCCCTATAATTATAATTTCCACTATTTCCGTCGCCCTTTTGATGATTTTTTGTTGGTTAAACTTTAATTTTACTAGTTGTATTATTTCGGGTGCTATTTATGCAACTACTCCACTAGTTGTTTTAAGCAGTCGTATGATTCAAGCCGAAAATGCCATCATTCCTTGTTTTCTTACCGTAATGATTTGTTTAAGTTTATACATAAATAAAAAAAATGATTTATGGCTGATCCTAGCCGGGGTATTTTCCGGCATCGCCACGTTATTTAAACTAACAGGTATTGCTTGCTATCTCTTTGTTTTTCTTTCCCTCCTTTACCAAAATGGAAAATTTAACCGACAATTCTTCAAAGATCTTAGATTTTTTCTTTTAATTAGTTTACCTATTAGCTCTATGTTTATTTTTTATGGTTTGGCCTATGGATCAAAAAACTTCTTTACTATTTTATTTTCTAACGCCAATAGATTTTATGGTATCGGTCCCAATGCTATCATCGATTTGATTCGAAATCAAAGATTAACCCAACACAAATTTTTACCAGAAATATGGCTTATTGTTGGATGGTTTACTTTTATGATTTCTTCTTTTAAAGAAAAGAAAAACTTATCATCTATTCTAATTTATATTTCTCTAATCTCTTACCTAATCATTTACATTTTCTTTGGTAGTCAACCATATGGTTGGTATACTTTTCCATTTTGGCCGCTGCTAATCCTCAGTCTCACTGATTTCCTTTTTAATTCGCTCCAAAACAACCAAAATACCTTAATTACTTTTTTTATTGCAATAGTTTTACTCGGAAGCAATATCAGTCGAGTTGTTGGAATTTTTGATTTTCAATCTATATCAAATTTTTGGCGATTTACTATCTCTGGTATTTTTTTTATTTTAATAATCAAATTTATTTTAAAAAAACCAAGCAACTACTTCTTCAAAATCTTAATCATAGTCATATTACTAATATCAATCTATTTTAACGTCCGCTATTTAAATCTAATTAATATCGATTTTTGGTGGCAAAACATTTCTTAAATACAACACCGTTATATTGCACTTTATGAAAAAGTTTTTTTTATTTTCTTTTTTTATAATCTTTTCTTTAATACTACGGATATTTATTTCTATCAATATTAAACCCCAAGGAGATGTTCTTATTCACCAAGAATGGGCTGAAGTCTTATACCACAAAGGTTTATCAGGATCATATTTTTCTCAAGGTTGGACTTACACACCCCCAACTCAACCCCCTTTAATGATGATGTCGTATTTTATTTCTCATCTTATCTACGAAAATCGTAATATTTTCTCTTTACTTCATAACTACACCAAAATTCCACCTGCTTCTATTTTAATTGGCTTTCAAAAATATGGTGAAATTCTTACTCTTAGGATCTGGGAATTTATTGCCTGCATTATTTCTGGTTTAATTATTTACTTTCATTTTTCCAAAAAAACTTCATTTAAAAAATCATTCATAATTTTTTTGTTAATAATTTTTAACCCTATTACGATTTTCATCAATTCAGTTTGGGGTCAAAATGATTTATTGCCAACTTGTTTCCTTTATTTATCATTCCTTCTACTTTTCTCTCCATTTAACATTTTAAGTCCAATAATTTTTTCTATTGGTATTTTATTTAAACCAACAATTGCCATTATTTCTCCTTTATTTATATGTATTTTTTTATACATATTACATAAAAACAATTTAAAAAATAAAATAACCAAACTAATCTTAGTTGTTATTTCAATAATTACTCTAGTTTATATTTCTTTTAAGCCCTTTATTCCATTAAAAATGGAACCAACTAATTATATTTTCAATGTTGTTGCTAACCGAATTAGTACTTCATCAAAAGGTCTTAAAATAGCCTCAGTTTCTGCTTTTAATTTGTATTCGCTTATTTTTAACATTGATCAGACATATGCCACTAATGACAATTTTATGATTCAACTATGTGATGTCGGAACCATTTTTTATATTATTCTCAATATTTATTTTATTTTTAAATTAATTCGATCAAAAAAAGTTACCTTTAATCATACCTTATTTTCCATTTATTTTATTTCTCAAGGATCATTTTTGTTTACAACTAACATGTTAGAAAGATATTTTATTCCTGCATTTTTATCCGCTGTTGTTATAACCGTAATTTATTGGAAAAGATTTGGTTGGCTTATGGTCCTTCAACAAATAATCTGGTTTATAAATCTTATTTATGCCTACTACTATCGAGTCAACGAATCAATCAATCACCTTTTTCGGGATAATTATTTCCTTTTAATTAGATTATTTTCTCTTGCTAATATTTTTATATTTATACGTCTCTTTCAGAGATATAAAAAATATTTTTCCATAAATAAAAAGATTGATTAAAGATAAGAGTTTTGGAATTATTTGATTTGACCAACCAAAGATATTTTTTATTCCATCAAGCTGCTGAGGAACAGAAAAAACATAAAACATACTTAAGAAGTAAATTATCGACAATATGACAAAATATTTCCAATAATCTCTCTTGTAAATTGAATAAAATAATAATGCAACCATTCCAAAAAAAGCATATCTTTCGTGCATTCCAGTCATAAAAAGCCAACCGCCAAAACCGGTTGTAAAAATCGACAAAAATACCGTCTCTAGCTTTTTGTATTTTACTAATCTAAAGGATAGTAAAGAAATTATCCCCAGTAAAATCCAACCCCATGTTTTTGCTGTCAAAAACAAATATCTTGTCGTTTCAAACCCAACCTTACTTGGAAAAGGAAAAAACAAATACCAAAAATTAAACGAGTTTTGATTAATCAATCCTTCACTAGTATTTAACCTTTTTGCCAACAAAAAGAATAAATCCGTAATTTTTCCAGCATTAAACCAAGTCATCGTCCAAAGGCTAAAAATTCCAGCCAACAAACCACCTAACAACAAATTTCTCCATGGTTGTTTTTGTTTAAACCAGATAAATAAAAACAACGGAAATAAAATTATACAATCAGGCTTTAAATTAATTGCCGTTGCATAAAATAACGGAGACCAAATAGAACGCTTAGTTGTTAAAAAAATAAAAGATAATATCAAAAATAAAAATGATAGTTGATCAGATTGACCCCAAATAGCCGACAAATACCAAGAGAATGGCAACAATAAATATGCCAAAACAAACTTCTTCCAATCAACTTTTTTAATTTTACAAACCTTATAAATTATCCCAGCAATCAAAAAATCAGCTAAAACCATAATTTGCTTGATCACTATAATCACTCCTACTAAATATTCAGTATTTTCATACCTTGCCGTACCAAACCATTTAATAAAATTAAAAAACCAAATAAACTTAGTTGGTGCTAAACGATGCAAAGCTATAAAGTTTCCCCAGCTAGACATTAACCACATCAACAAACTATGTATCTTATAAGCCTCAAAATAAATCCAACTAATTAATGGTGGATGGTTTGGCCAAATACATCCCCACTTATTCCAGTTATACAAACCTTTTGTTCCTCCGTTAACATACATCCATTTTCCCCATTCAACTTGAATCCTGAGATCGCTATGAGCTGGTAAAAAAGACAATCCAAATCTCAATAAAAACAGGAATAAAACCACAACAATCTTTTTTTTATTTTTTTTAAACCACCAATTCATAACTTCATTATAACAACCTTACTTCTTTAAAAAACGGCTATTTTTTAGTGTAAAATGAAACCATATAACCAACCCTAACTAAGTTTAAATGAAAAGCAAAAGTAAAATAATCTTATTCATTATAATCCTTGCCGCCGCAATTCTTAGATTTTATCAATTAGATTCAATACCTTATCCCCTTAATGGTGATGAAAAAGCTTTTGGTTACTATGCATGGTCAATTTCTCATTTCGGTACAGATGAATATAATAATCGATTTCCTTTGTATTTTCCTTCAATCGGGGACTATAAATACCCTGTATATGCTTATACTTCCGCCATTTTTTCCTTAATTTTAGGACTAAATCCAATTCTTCCCAGACTCGTTTCCTCACTTGCATCTATTTTAATGATTCTCATAATTTATAATTTTTCTAAAATTCTTTTTAAATCAGAAAAAATAGCCATAGTTTCGGCAACCTTACTGGCAATTTCCCCTTGGAATCTAACTTTCAGCCGTACCGCCTCCGAATCAAATTTAATGACATTCCTCTCTTTTTTTGGATTTTTCTTACTCTATAAATACTTTTTTGTTAGCTCCAAAAATAAACATCTATTTTTTTCTATTATTCTCCTCACACTTTCATTGTTTACCTATTCTGCAAGTAGAGTATTTATACCATCAATGTTATTTTGTATTTTTATTTCAACCATTTTTTTTGCTAAAAAAAATACTATTAAAAAATCATTTTTAATCTTTTTACTAATTAGCCTTATCGCTATTGTTTCTTCCATCAACCCAGCTAGCCGAGCCAGAGCCAATGGTCTTTCAATTCTATCTCAACCAACCAATCGACAAAATTGGATTTCTGAATCAACCTATACATTAGGTTTAGGCCAACCAACAAATCCCATTATTACCCGACTTTTTTTTAATAAAGCTACTGGTCTTTTAAAAGAATTTTCCCAACGCTATTTTTCACATTTTTCCCCCGATTACCTTTTTATTAGTGGTGATGTGGTTAAACTTAACGCTACTCATAATTTTGGTAATTTTTATATTTTTGAGATTATTTTCTTTGCCATTGGAATTGCTTTATTAATTAATAGAGCATTCAAGAAAGATTTGCCTTCATTTTTAATCCTTTTTGGAATATTTATTAGCCCAATTGCTGCTTCAGTCACTGTTGAAACCCCATCGGCCGTTCGACAGCTTGTTGGTCTACCTTATTTTTTAATAGCCATTTCTCTTGGTATAGTTTTTTTAACTCAAAAAATAAAATGGTTGACAATTCCTATTTTCATCGTCTATTTTTACTTTTTTATTTTTCTTATTTTATCTATTTTTAAAATTAAACCTTATCAACAACCATGGACTAGTGATCAAGGTAATGAACAATTAACAAATAAGACCTGGCAAATAAAAGACCAATATAAATATGTCTTTATACCAAATGATCCATATATCGATTTTTTGTTTTACAAACAGATTCCACCACAAAAATTTTTATCTGAAGCAAAAATAGACCCAGAAGTAATTGGCAAATGGAGTCGTGTTTTACAATATAAAAATATTATATTTAACTCAGATAAAAATTGCCCAAAAATAGGTCAAAAAAATGCTTTATACATTTGTATTGGTGAAGAAATTTCACCTTTTGCCAAAATAGTTGATATTATCAACTATAAAGACGGTAACCCTCACTATTTACTCATCGACTTTCCTGGGGGTGACCAATCAAGTCAAAATTTATCTGGAAAAATTAAATACATAAAACCTCAAGATATGGATAGTAGATGGCCAAAAGGTATTTTTACTAATCCAAATCAGTACTATTTAAACTTAACTCTATGACATTTTCTATCATTATAGTTACCTGGAACACTGCCGAAATTACTAAAAAATGTGTTGAGACTATTAATAAGTATCTTCCTAATTCGGCCATTATCGTTGTTGATAATGGTTCCAAAGATAATACCGTTGAATTACTTAGACCATTTAAAAATGTAAAGATTGTAGAAAATCACGCTAATCTAGGTTTTGCCAAAGCCAATAATATTGGTCTTAAATACACCAACACTGATTATATTGTTTTTATGAACTCTGATATCGAATTACTTGATTCTAGTCTTCTTAAGATGATTAACTATCTTCAACAAAATCCTAAAATTGGAATTATTGGCCCCAAATTTCTCAATCCTGATTTAACCCCACAAGCCTCCGTTTTTCCTCCACAAACACCTCTTAATGCTTTTAAAGAATTTTGGTTAAATCAAAAAGAGGCATATTCTAAATACATTCCAAAAGGGGATAATCCTAGTAAAGTTAGTTATATTTCTGGTGGCTTTATTGTTGTTAAAAAAGATTTTTTCCTCAAAATTGGTCAATGGAACGAAAAATATTTTTTCTATTTTGAAGATATGGATCTTTGTCGTCAAATAAAACAGTTTGGTAAAGATATTGTTTTTTATCCAAAATGCCAAGTAATCCATCGTCATGGTGCTAGTGGAAAAAATTTAGCTCCAAATCAAGACCAATGGCGTCGACTCATCCCTAGTAGTATTAAATTTCATGGATATTTCAAACACTATTTAATTAATTTTATAATTTGGTCTGGACAAAAATGGCAAAAAATAATCAAAAGATAAGATCAATTTTACTTCTTGCCATTCTAATCAGAGTTATTTTGGTTTTTATTTCTGCTTGGCATCCGGATTTACCCAATCACATCGACTGGGGAAATCGTTTCCTATCTTACGGGCCTCGTAATTTTTATGAGAGTTCTGTTTGGAGTGTATCTTGGCCCAATCAACCATTTGGTAGTATTCTTCTTTTCGCCTCTATAGCCCTAATTAAAAATTGGCTTTTTGCTGGCATAATGTTTATTAATAACCATATTCCGGCTTTTCCCTCATTTATTATCCCTATCTTAGAATTAAAACTTCATGCTTGGTTAGTTAAACTACCTTTTATTTTAGCCGATTTAGGTATTGGCTACCTTATTTACAAAACAGTTTTAGAACTTAAAGATTCAAAAATTGCCAGTATCGCCGCTTCATTTTTTTTATTTAACCCAGTCCTTATTTACAATTCTACAATTTGGGGACAAACTGACTCGCTAATAAATTTACTTGCTCTATTAGGATTTTATTTAGTCTTCAAAAAAAAATATTTACCAGGTATTATTCTTTTTCTCTCAACATTTTTGTTTAAACTTTCTCTTATTATTTATCTACCTATTTTTGGCCTTTTTCTACTTAAAAGAATTCAGGATTGGAAAAAATTTATCTTACCTATTTTGTTTTTCATTTTATTTATTTTCTGTTTAGCTATTCCTTTTACTTTTGATGGTAAAAATTCTTTTCAATGGCTTTGGTACATGTATACCAATCGTGTCTTAGTTAGACAGGGAAGTATGCTCAACGGCAATGCTTTTAATCTTTGGTCTCTTATTTTTAGTATCGATATTTCCAAATCGGAATTTGGTCAATTCCTTGGTTTATCTTACCAGCTTATTGGTAGAATTTTATATATTATTTTCCTTATTCCTATTTGGATAAAATTTTTTCGTTCGCCAAATAGTCTTATTAATCTACTCTCAGCTCTCACTCTTTCAACATTTGGTAGCTTTATTTTTCTCACTAACATGCACGAAAGATACCTTTATCCAATTTTTCCGTTAATTACTATTTTAATTTTTCTTCCAAATTCATTTATTAAAAAAACCGATTTAATTATTTTATCTGTTATTCATTTTCTGAATCTCTATAATCTTTGGTTTTATCCATCCATTCCCTTTATCAAAACCGCTCTAATAAGTTTCAACTTCCTTCTTTGTCGTTTTTTTTCATTTATACTAATAATAATCTGCCTCAATTATTTGGTCAGATATCTAAAAAGTGAAATTAAATAAACTAAACGTCAGTTTAATCTTTCTTTTGGTTTTTTCATTAATTATTAGGTTAGTTAAAATTAACAACCTTAGTTTATTTAGTGATGAAATTGATGTTGGTTATCAAGCATTTTCTTTACTTAACACTTTTCATGATTATAAAGGTAATTTTTTACCAATTTATATTCAATCACTCACAGAATCTAGAGCCCCATTATCAATTTATCTGACGATTCCTACCATAAAAATTTTTGGACTTAACACTCTTGGTGTTAGACTTCCACCAATAATTTTTGGTGTCATAAGTATTTTCTTATTTTATAAACTAATCCTTCTCCTTTCAAAATCTAACGCCCTAGCGTTCTATAGCTCCGCAGCTCTATCTTTTCTTCCCTGGCATTTTCAATATAGTCGGGCTGGGTTTGAAGTTACACTACTTCTTTCTCTCATTCTTGCTGGTACTCTTTACCTCTTTAAATTTCAGCAACAACACAAGAACCGTTATCTTTATTTTGGTATTTTATTTTTTTGTCTTAGTTTTTATACCTACAACACCGCTAATATTTTTGTTCCTCTAATTATAATTTCCATTTTTTTTCTTAATTTCAAAGAATTTACTTCACTCCTCAAATTTAAAAATATTTTTATTTCCGGATTAATTTTTATAATTATCACTCTTCCGCTACTTCAACAAATATTTTTTGGATCGGCCGCCAACCGATTTAGTCTAATTAGTATTTTTCATGACCAGTCTACCATTAATCAAATCATTGAAAAAAGAACTTCATTTTCTGCTACTAACCAAAAAATAGAATCACTTTTTCATAATAAACCTATCGCTTGGTTACAAGTCTTTACTCAAAACTATCTCGCCAGTCTTTCTCCATCATTTCTATTTGTCCATGGTGATCAGTTAAATCTTCGTCATCAAATAACCGGTTTCGGCCTAATTTTTATTTCATTTTCCCCTTTACTTATTTTTGGACTTTTAGTAAAAAATAAACATTCTTTACTTAACAAATTAATGCTTTGTTGGTTATTTTTATCTCCAATTGCCGCCTCGTTGACTATAAATGGTGGCACCCATGCTACTCGGTTATTTCTTATGACTCCAGCCTTAGCATATTTTATTGGTTCTGGAGTCTATTATTTAATTTATTCCCAAACCAAAATATCTAAACTAATACTAATTACAATTGTTTTAACAACAATTTTTGAAATAACCCAATTTTGTCATGAGTATTTTGTTCACTATCCAAAAAATTCTTTTGAAGTTTGGAATTACGGTTACCAAAATCTTTTTCAATCAATTCCCCAAAACTCAAATCATATTTACATTAGTAATACCACCTATAATTCACTCCTGCCATATGTTTTTTATCAAAAATATTCGCTTAACCAAAAACAAATTCTCGACGATCTCAATCACCCAATCGACAACAATATGTCCGGATTTATTTTAGATTCTCATACTACTTTCATTAACAACTGGGGCCAATCAGATGTTCTTCAAAAAATCAATCAAATTTCTCAATTTGGCGATACTTTTCTCCTTTTTCAAATTAAAGATATTCCTGGAGATATGGATTTTTCTCAAAAACCACTTACAGGTTTTAAAACTGTCAAAACCATTTACAATCCTAACCATACTATTTTAGGTCAAGTTATTCAAAAACAATGAAAAATAAAATTATACTAATCGTAATCATTATTTTAGGTGCTTTTTTAAGGTTAATTAATCTAGGTAATCTTCCTAATGCCTTCTCTCCTGATGAATTAGCCCAAGGCTACACCGCTTTTTCTATTATCCAAACTGGCAAAGATGAATGGGGAAATACTAATTTATTTAATCTTCAATCATTTGGTGACTATAAACCACCAATTCAGACCCTACTTATAATCCCTTCAATTAAACTTTTTGGTCTTACTCCATTTGCTGTTAGATTACCTAATGCAATTTTTGCCATATTTACCATTCTTTTAACTTATCTTATCGCCGAAAATTTATTTAAAAACCCCAAAATTTCCCTTTTAAGTGCTCTTTTTATTAGTCTATCACCTTGGAGTTTACCAATGTCTCGAATTGCTTTAGAAGCAAATTTAGTTGTCTTTATAATTTCACTCGCCACCTATATTTTTTTAAAGGCCAATCAAAAAAATAATCTTTTTCTATTAATATTCTCCGTATTAATTTTTAGTATTAGTCTTTTTACTTATCATTCGGCTAAAATTTTTACACCATTATTTTTAATCTTTTTGATTATTCATCAAAAAACTTATTCTAAACCAAAATTAATTTTTACTTCTATTATTCTTTTTTTCATCTTCTTTAGTCTTAATTTTTATCTTAATAATCAAATAAAATCAAATAGAACAGGGGATATTGCTATTTTTAACCCTACTGATCATTGGTCGTATGTTTCCAATAGCCAATATGAAATTACCCAAAATGGTTTACCGTATTCTATTACTAAAATATTTTATAACAAAATCGTCTATCTTTACGAAATATTTAGTCAAAATTATTTATCATATTTTTCCCCTCAATTTTTAATTACCCAAGGTGCCGGCGAAACTACCTACGGTATGATTCCGGGGTATGGAGTTCTCGGTATAATTCCTGGACTTGGTTTTGTTCTTTCATTGATTTTTTTAATTCAAAAAAGACCTTTAGAACAAAAAAAGAACCTTTTCTTTCTCCTTTTTACTCTTATGGTTCCACCACTAATTGCCGCCATTGCCAAAGGTCAATATTCAGCCAACAGAGTTTCTTTAATGATGCCTTTTATTCAAATTTTTGCCGCTTTTGGCCTCATTACTTTTATTTCAGAAATTAAACAATACCAAAAAATAGTTTACGTTTTTATTTTTTCAGTTTTTAGTTTTACTACCCTCATTTTTCTCCAAAGATATTTTTTTCAAGGAAACCAAATTTTAGCTGAAGGCATGCTTTATGGTCATCAACAAGCCAATGAATATCTTCAAAAAATTTCCTCCGATCATATTATTTACTCTCGAAAACTTTCTGAACCACAAGCTTATGTCAGCTTTTTCAATCAAGTTAACCCAAAAATCATCCAGTCAGAATCAACTAACTGGTCTCAATATCAACAAAGAGGGTTATCTTTTCTTGATCAACTCAGTGAATACAAATTAGGCAAATTTATTTTTAAAGAAATTAATATACCCTCAGATTCACAATTGCCCAACACTTTAATTATTGGTCGCCCCGAAGAGTTTCGCGATATAAAGCCTGACTATATCATTAATTATCCTTCTAAATCAGAATTAAAACCGGCTATTTATATTTACCATACCAAAATATGAAATCGACTAAAACATTAATTACTTTAGTTCTGGTTCTCGGCTTTATTTCTCGAATTATTTTTATTGGTCAATTTCCCCCTAGTCTCAATTGGGATGAAGTTTCCCATGGTTACAATGCATATTCCATCCTAAAAACTGGGCATGATGAATGGGGAATGTTTTTACCAACTATTTTTCGATGTTATGGTGATTTTAAACTTCCGGTTTATATTTACTCCACTATTTTACCAATTTTATTTTTTGGACTAAACTCACTTTCCGTTAGATTCATTTCCATTTTATCTGGCAGTTTAACCCCTTTGATTATTTTTTTAATTCTAAAAAAACTTACTCCCCATCAAAAAATTCTCCCTTTTATAGGACTTTTAATTACTGCTTTTTCACCTGGAACTATTTTTATTTCTCGAATTGCTCTCGAAGCCAACCTCTTTATGTTTTTATTTTGTCTTAGTTTTTACTTTTTAATTTCTCACAAATTCGGTTGGAGTAGTTTTATATTTAGTCTTTGTCTCTTTACTTACAACAGTAGTCGAGTTCTCTTACCTTTTTATTTGCTTAGCCTTATTTTTCTTGTTTTTAAAACCAAATTTAATTTAAAAAAACATTTTCTCGTCTTTATTCCATTTATTTTGTTTAGCGGTTTAACCCTTTTTCAGACTCTAAATCAATCTGGCCAAGCTCGATATCAATGGGTTTCAATCCTTGACTCTGGTTCTATCAACCGTATCAATGAGCTTCGTCAAATTTATCCCAGGTTGTTAGTTAATAAAGTTACATATTTTTCCTTTAATGCGGCAAAAAACTACCTTAGCCATTTCAATCCAGAATTTCTTTTTTTCTCTGGTGGATCTAATTATCAATTTAGCCTTCCTAATTTTTATTTAATTTCACCTTTGTTGATTCCTTTTTTAATTTTAGGATTAATTTATTTGTTTAAGAACAAAAAACAACCATATTTATTACTTCTTCTTTTTTGGTTCTTAGCTTCACCAATTCCATCGGCTATTACTCGCGACGCTCCTCATGTTCTTCGTAGCATCATTTTTATTCCAATTACTATTCTAATAATTAGCCTTGGGTTTAATTTTGCCCTTACTAAGTTCAAGTCTTTACCCATCTTTTACACTCTAATCAGCCTTATTGTTGGCCAATTTTTCTTTTGGCCCAAGTATATTGAATATTCTCAAAATTATTCCTCCTCATGGCAATATGGCTATCAACAAGCAATTGATTATATTAAGAATCACTATCAAGGCTATGACCAGATAATCATTACCAAAAAATATGGTGAAGCCCACGAATTTTTACTTTTCTATTGGCCGTGGAATCCTCAAAATTATCAAACTGATAGTTCTAAAAACTGGGACTATCATGCCACTTGGTATTGGGTTAACGCTTTTGACAAATTTAAGTTTATTAATGATTGGGAAATCAAAGACTATACTCAAAATATCAAGCAGGATCAGAAAACCCTTTTAATTACTTCACCAAACAATTACAATCAAAGTAATACTAAACACTTAGAAACCATTAATTTTCTCAATAACACACCTGTCTTTGAAATTTTGGAAATAAAATGAAATCAAATACCAATACCAAAATAATTCTTATTCTCATAGTTTTAATTGGCTTCTTTATCAGAATTATTTTCTCTCAAAAAATTCCCTTACTTTGGGATGAAGCTGCCTTAGGTTACAACGCTTATTCCATTCTTCAAACAGGACGTGATGAATATGGTCAATTTTTGCCAATTATTTTTAAATCATTTGGTGATTACAAACCCGGACTTTACATCTATCTTTGTTTACCCTTTATTAAGCTTCTTGGACTTAATGAAATTGCAGTTCGGCTACCTTCAATTATTTTAGGTTCATTATTACCCCTTTTTATCTATTTATTAATCAAAGAAATCAATCCTAAATCACATCATGTCGCTTTTTTAACTGCTCTTATTACGGCTTTTAATCCTTACAATGTTCACTTTAGTCGTGGTTCCTGGGAAACCAATATTCTTACTTGTGAATTAGTTTTAGCCTGTTTCTTTTTTTATCGTTATCTCAATTCTCAAAAAACAAAATCATTAGTATTTTCTGCTACCATTTTTGGTCTATCACTTTTTACCTATCAAGCGGGAAAAATGATCAGCCTTTTTATGGTTTTAATCCTTTTCATTTTAAATTTTCAAAAAATAAATACCGGTCTGCCCGGTAGGCAAATTAAAAAAATTATTACTGGATTTATTATTCCCTTGGGAATATTCTCTTTACCCGTTGTCTATGGTTTGCTATTTAATAGCAACGCTAATCGACTTAAAGTTGTTAGCCTTTTTTCTTATCCTCGATCTTCGTCTGAAACCCAAACAATTATTAATGAAACCAATAATTTGGATTATCAACTTTTCTACGGTCAGCCAATGTTTTTTTTGCGCAATTTTCTCTCCCGTTATTTCAACCACTTTTCTACAAAATTCCTAGCCTTTGAAGGTGACTGGCAAAACCCCCGCCATTCAGCCCCATATCTCGGTGTTCTTCTTTATCCCAGTTTAATCTTTTTATTTATTGGACTGTTTTCCGGTTATACTCGAGAAAAAATTGAAAAACTCAATATTTTCTTCCTTCTTTGGTTATTAGTTGCTCCCATTCCTTCAGCCCTAACCCGTGATTCTGTTCAATCCGTCAGAGCTATGTCATTATCTATTCCCTTAGTTTATTTCATTGGTTTAGGAATTTATACTTTCTTCGAAAAATTCAAATCAAATATCCTTAAAATGATAATTATCGGGGTTTATATAATCTCTTTTGCTTACTATAGCGACCTTTATCTTAATCATATGGTTATCAAATCACCCTATGATTTTCTTTATGGTTACAAACAAGCCATGGAATTTATAAATAAAAATCAAGCTAATTATCAGCACATTACTTTTACTGATTTTTACGGTCAACCATACATCTATTATCTTTTTTACTCCCAATATCCTCCTCAAATCTATCAACAACAAGCCAAACTTACCGATGATTCTCTGGATACCGGTAAAATCCCTTCGGTCGATAAAATTAATTTTGGCACTCCTAATTTTGATACTATCAAACAAACTCCCCATTCTTTAGGTATTTTTTCTCAAGAAGAAATTTATCGGCAGGGGATTGATAAAAATCCAGAATTCTCCAAATTTAAACCATTAAGTCCAATTGGTAATATTTCTACTTTTTACGCTTGTGAAAATCCTTAAACAAATAATTCTTCCATTAATTTTAGTTATTGCTTTTTTAATTAGATTCATCGACCTTAATAATACTCCGGCATTAAATCCTGACGAAGCCGCTTTAGGTTACAATGCCTATTCTCTCATTCTCACTGGAAAAGACGAACATGGCGTTTCTTGGCCACTTCACTTTAAATCTTTTGGCGACTACAAACCAGGCGGTTATGTCTATTTAGCCATTCCATTTATCAAAATTTTTGGTTTAACCCCAATTGCTACTAGACTTCCTAATCTAGTCTTATCTATTTTAACTATTTTATTTTTATATAAACTTGTTTTACTACTTACTAAAAACTATTTACTATCAAACTTGACCGCTTTTGTTTTGACTGTCAGTCCTTGGCACATTCATTTTAGTCGAGGTGCTTGGGAATCATCAGCCGCATTAGCTTTTATTGTCATCGGAACTTACTTTTTCTTTAAATCAATCAAAGAAAAATTTTTGCTCAACTTTCTACTTTTTACTTTTAACTTTGTACTTTCTTTGTACATCTATCATTCTGCCAGACTTGTTGCTCCACTTTTAGCTCTTAGTCTTTGTTGCCTTTATTTTAAATTTTTAATCAAAAAATTACCTCAAATAATTATTCCTATTATTTTTGCCGGAATTCTTGCCGCTCCAGTTTTATTTTCCTTTTTAAACAATGGTGGTACCGCTCGCATCGGTGGTGTTGGTTTAGGTGCCGATACTGGTCCAGCCAATAGATCAGAAGAATTACTTAACCAACATCAGGGTGTCAAATTAATCAATCGAGTTACTCATAACAAAAGAGTCCTTTATCTTATTTCTTGGGCCGAAAAATATTCTTCTCACTTCGATTTTAATTTCCTCGGTATTAATGGTGACGAAGTTCCCCGGTCAAAAGTTCCCGAAATGGGTCAAATTTATTTAATCGAAATACCTTTACTTCTCTTAGGTATTATTTTTATCCTCAAAACTAAAGAATTTAGTTCCAAATCTAAAATATTTATTTTTGCTTTTCTCTTCATTTCTCCCGTTGCCTCATCTTTAACCTTTCAAGCCCCATCGGCTCTTCGAGCCCTACCTATGGTTATTCCTATTACCATTTTCATTTCTTCTGGTATTTATTATTTTTTTGTTTTATTAAAAAATCTTGAATCTAAAATCTTAAATCCAATAAAAATAGTTTTTATTGTTATTTATGGTTATTTCATTGCCTATTATTTTGATTCGTATTTTCTCCACTACGCCAAACGTTATCCTTTTGCCTGGCAATACCAATTTAACCAGTTAGTTCCATATTTAGAAACTCAAAAAAATAATTATCAAAACATCTATATTACCGATAAATATGATCAACCTTACATTCTTTTCCTTTTCTTTTCTCAATACCCACCCCAAAATATTCAACCACAAATTAAATTAACCCAACCCGATAAATATGGTTTCTCTACGGTTTTGAGTTATGATAATTACCATTTTGGTAAAATTAATTGGGATCAAATTCCAAATGATTCTCTGGTTGTTGCCTCAGATGAAAATGTACCACAACAACCTTACAAAATTATTTACTTTTCAAACAGTCAGCCAGCATTTAAAATTTATCAAAAATAATGTTGAATAAAATGAAATCCGCACTTTCAGTCACTTTAGCTACTTATAACGAATCAAAAAATATTACCCGATGCTTAGATGCCATCAAAGATATTGCCGATGAAATCATTGTTGTCGACGGCCAATCACAGGATAACACTGTGGAACTTATCAAAAAATTTAAACAAGCCAAAGTTATTTCTACCACCAATAAACCCATGTTTCATATTAATAAACAAATGGGTATTGATGCATGCCAAAGTAGTTGGATTCTCCAGCTCGATGCCGACGAAATCGTTACTCCAGAACTTAAAAAAGAGATATCTTCGATAATAAAAGTTAATCCATCAGAAATTAAAGAAAACGGTTTTTGGATTCCCCGGAAAAATTATTTTCTAGGAACTTTTCTCAAAAAAGGCGGTCAATATCCTGATCCTACAATCAGATTTTATAAAAATGGCAAAGCTCACTTACCTTGTAAAGATGTTCATGAACAAGCCGTTGTCGATGGTCAAGTTGGCTGGCTCAAAAACGACTTAGAACATTACGCTGACACTTCATTTTCTCTCTATTTACTTCGAGCCAATCGTTATACTACGCTTTTAGCAAATGAATTAAAAGAAAAAAATACCAAAATAAACTTTCTAAACTTTATAAAATTTTACTTTTTTAAACCAACTTGGTGGTTTTTAAAAACATTTTTCCGCCATCGTGGTTATGTCGATGGTTTTCCAGGATTTGTTTTTTCATTTTTTTCCGGACTTCGATTCGCTATTGCTTACACCAAATACTATGAATTAGTAAAAACTAAACGCGATATAAATTTATCCCAAGACTGGGACAAAAAATGAATAAAAAAATAAGAATTGCTATTGATATTTCTCCTACTATTGACGGTAATGCTATTAGAGGAGTAGGGTATTACACCCAAAATTTAGTCGATGCTTTACAAAAAGAAATAAAAACCAACCCAGATTACAACAACTGGTCTATTAACCTTATCAAAAATAGCCAAGAGCTAAAAGCTAATAGCTACAAGCTAATACATTATCCTTACTTTGATCCATTCAAATTAACTCTACCTCAAACAAAAGATATTCCTACAGTTATCACTGTCCACGATCTCATCCCTCGCCAGTTTAAATCCCATTTTCCGGTTGGTATTAAAGGTGAATTTAAATGGCTTTTCCAAAAAAACCGTCTTAAAAAAGTTTCATCTATTATTACTGTCTCCGAATACTCCAAAAAAATTATTAACCAAATAATTAAATATCCACTTTCCAAAATAACCGCCATTTATGAGGCTGCTGATTTTAGTTTCAAACAAACAAAAGATAAATCAAAATTAAAAGAAATTAAAAATAAATATTCTCTACCAGAGAAATTTGTTTTATTTGTTGGTGATATTAATTGGAATAAAAATATTCCTAATTTAGTTAGGGCTTGTCTTAAAAACAAATATCCTCTAGTCATTGTTGGTTCTGCTGCCACCAAAAAAGATGTTCCTGACCATCCTTGGACACAGGATCTTCGTTGGCTCCAGTCTAAGGCTCTAAAGATCCAACGTTCTAACGCTCTAATATTCACCGGTTTTGTCCCAGACGAAGACTTACCTCTTATTTACAATCTTGCCACTATTTACTGCCAACCGTCATTTGCAGAAGGTTTTGGCTTACCATTACTTCAAGCTATGCAGTCGGGCTGTCCTATTGCCTTTAGTCGCGATACCTGTTTGCCGGAAATTATGGATAGTTGTGGTGTTTCATTTAATCCCCGTTCTGTTTCTGATATTTCCTCTGCTCTCAAAAAACTTTGGCTTAACTCTAGTCTTCGTCAGAAATATCAAAAATGCGGTCTCCAAAGATCAAAATTCTTTAAATGGGAAAAAACTGCCAAACAAACCCTAAGTGTCTACAAAAGTTTACTTGGCTATGAAAAATAACACCCACTTTCTTTCGATTATCGTTCCAATATACAAACAAGCCGACACTATTCAAAACGATCTAGAGAATATCATTCAAGTATTAGATCAAATCCGATATGAATATGAGATTATTGCCGTTATTGACGGTATAAAAGTTGACAAATCATATCAAAATGCCAAAAAAATTAAATCAAAAAATCTTAAAGTCATTGGTTACCAACACAATCACGGTAAGGGTTATGCTGTCCGTTACGGCATGGCTCAAACAAAAGGTGATTACGTCGGTTTTATCGATGCTGGTATGGAAATTGATCCCAATGGTATCTCTATGATTCTAGAGCACATGGAATGGTATAACGCCGATGTTATTGTTGGATCAAAACGTCATCCCGCCTCACAAGTAAATTATCCATTAGACAGGAAAATTATTAGTTTCGGTGGTCACCTAATCGCCAAATATTTACTTGGTATTAATGTTTATGATACTCAGGCCGGTCTTAAAATTTTCCGTCGTCAAGTTCTAATCAAAGTTCTTCCTCGACTTATTATTAGGACTTATGCCTTTGATTTGGAAATACTAGCTGTTGCTAACAACCTTGGTTTTACCAAAATTTACGAGGCTCCAATAAAGTTAAATTATAACTTTCAAAGTTTAACTCATGCCACGGGATTAAAAGTTATTCGTCAATGTCTTATTGATGCTTTAGCAGTTTTTTATCGACTAAAAATACTCCATTATTACGATGATAAAAATAAAAGAAAATGGATTTACGATCCAGATCTTGAGATGAGAATTAACACTGGTTTATGAAAAAAATTTTATTTTCTATTATTATTCCTGTCAGACGAAGTAATCCCTACCTTAAAGAAACAATTAATCATCTCAAGAGCCAAACCAAAAAAAACTTTGAAACTATAATTATTACCGATAAAATCTCTGGTTCGGCTAATCCTTCAGAAAAAAGAAACCTAGGCGCCCAAAAAGCCAAAGGTAAATATTTGGTTTTTTTTGATGACGATTCATATCCATCTTTAAATTATTTTAAAAATGCCGAAAAATTAGTCAAAAAATATACAAATTTTGCTGGTTTTTGCGGTCCATGTTTAACTCCAACCAAAGATGATACCTTCAAACAAGCATCAGGTTTAGTCTGGTCAAGTTGGTTTGGTAGTGGTGGAGCTGGTGTCTATCGCAACAGTAAACAATCACCCCGTTTTGTTGATGACTACCCCAGTGTCAATTTAATTATTAAAAAAACCGATTTTATTAAAGCCGGCCAATTTAATCAAAATTACTGGCCTGGAGAAGATACGGTTCTTTGTTTAAATCTCACCAAAAAATTAAATCTTAAAATATATTACCATCCATCGCTTACCGTTTATCACCACCGTCGTTCAGTTTTAATTCATCACCTTCAACAAATTACCCGATACGCTATTCAACGTGGTTTTTTTGCCAAAAAATTTCCCCAAACCAGTCTAAGAATCGGTTATATAATGCCATCAATTTTTGTTTTTTATTTAATAATATTAATTATTAATTATTTAATTATTAATTATAAATTATTGTACCTTCCATTATATTTATATTTATCAATATTAACATTAACTTTTATAAAGTTTGTTTTGAAAACAAAAAAAATTTTTCTTTCTATTATTTCTACACTCACTATACCTATTACCCACATTTATTACGGTATACTATTCCTACATGGCTTATCTAAAAAAGAGGTCAAATTCAAAGCCCACCAAATCAATCGCAAAAACGGACACTACATTGGCGGTTAAAAGTATTGCCATCTCTTATCCACCACTAAAATCTAACAAAGGAACAGCATTTTTGTCCCAAAACCGTCAGTTTCAATGGACAAATACAGGGAATGTTATTTATCCAGTTATTCCGGCTTATGCTGCCACTTTACTTCAATCAAAAGGAATAAAAGTTTTTTGGGATGATGCTATTGCTCAAAAATTAACTTTTAATCAATGGTTTCAACGTCTTAAAATCAATAAACCCGACCTAATCGTTATTGAAACCAAAACCCCTGTTATTAAAAAACATTGGGAAATTATCAAAAAAATTCGTCAAAAAAGTTTGGAAATTGGTAATTGGAACTTGGTTATTGTCCTTATGGGTGATCATGTCACTGCTCTTCCACAAGAATCAATCAAAAAATGTCCGGTTGATTATGTTCTAGTTGGTGGCGACTACGATTTTTTACTTGATGAACTTATTACTCAGATCAATTCTAATAACCCTCCAAAAAATAAAATTTTCAAAACTCAAAAAAATCACGACTTAAATAGTCTTCCAATTATTGATCGTCAACTAACTCAATGGCAACTTTATGCCTACAACAACACTAATTATAAATACAAACCAGGATCTTATGTTATGTCTGGCCGCGATTGCTGGTGGGGTAAATGTAATTTTTGTTCCTGGACAACGTTGTTCCCAGGAAAATGTTTTCGATCATTCAGTGTTGAACATACTATTTCCGAAATAGAAAATTTAATCAATAATTTTGGTGTTAAAGAAATTTTTGATGATTCGGGTACTCTTCCAATAGGCAAATGGCTTAACGATTTTTGTCATCAAATGATTGACAAAGGACTAAACCAAAAAGTCTCTTTTGGTTGTAATATGCGATTTGGTGCCCTAAATCAAAAAGAATATCTTCTTATGAAAAAAGCTGGTTTTCGTTTTATTTTGTATGGGCTAGAATCTGCCAATCAATCAACTTTAGATTTTATTAATAAAAACGAAAAAACTAGTGATGTTATTAATACCCTCAAAATGGCCAAAAATGCCGGGCTAGAACCTCACATTACTGTCATCATTGGTTTTCCAAACGAAACTTTAAAAAATGCCCAAAATACCCTTAATTTAGCTAGAAAAATTTTTCAAGAAAATTTAGCTGATAGCCTTCAAGCCACCTTACTTATCCCTTATCCTGGCACACCTCTATATAAGTATTGTCAGCAAAATAAATTACTTTTAACCAAAGATTGGGATAAATATGATATGCGTCAACCAATTATTAAGTCATCAATTTCTCCCAAAAAACAAATTGAACTTGTTCAAAATTTATTCAAAGGTATATTAACTCCAAAATTTTTAGTCAAAAAAATTCTCTCTATTCATTCAATCGCCGATATAAAACATCTTAGTAATTACGCCCTAAAATACATTCAAAAATTAAAAGACTTTTCATGATTAAAGTTTCTTTTATTATTCCCACTCTCAATGCTCAAAAAGTTTTAGAAACCTGTCTCAAATCAATCACCCATCAAGAATTCACCAAATCAGATTATGAAATTATTGTCATCGATGGTGGTTCTACTGATAATACTATTAAAATTGCCAAAAAATATAATTCCATTATTCTTCAAAATCCTCTTAAAACTGCCGAAGCAGGTAAAGCCATTGGTGTTAAACAAGCCCAGGGAAAATTCATTTGTCTTATTGATTCAGATAATATTTTACCTACATCAAATTGGCTTCAAAAAATGCTTTTCCCTTTTAATCACGATCCAAAAATTGTTGGTACTGAACCAATCAAATTTACCTATAGACCCCATTCTGGATTAATTGAAAGATATTCTGCCCTAATTGGCGCCAACGATCCCTACGCCTTTATTACTGGTGTTTATGATAAACAAAATTACATCAATAACAAATGGACTGGCCTTAAAATAGAACAAATCGATAAAAATAAATATATTTTAATAAAATTAAATTCGACTTCAGCCATACCTACTATTGGTGCTAATGGAACTATTTTTAAAGCCAATTTTTTAAAAGAAAATTTAACATCGGACTATTTGTTCGATATTGATATTATTTCTCAAGTTCTTCATCAAACTCAACAACCCATCTATTTTGCTAAGGTTAAAACTGATATTATTCATACTTATTGCGAATCGTCGATCAAAAAATTTATCATTAAACAAAATCGTCGTCTTGTCGACTATTACACTTACAAATCATTTCGTCATTATCAATGGCAAACACCAAATTTCCATTATCAAATAAAATTTATTCTTTATACTGTTACTATAATTCCATTAATATATCATTCTCTATTGGGTTTTTCCAAAAAAAACGATCCAGTTTGGTTTTTACATCCGTTCTTTGTTATCACTACGTTCTTTATTTACATCTTAGTTACTCTCAAACTCAAACTAGGTTTACTAAAACCAATCGATAGATCATCATGGAGACAATGATTATTGTCTAATTGCAATACCGGTAATTTGATCTCCAATATCCTCAATAATGTAGCCTTTTTCTTTTAACAAAGAAAAACATTTTTGCTTTTCACCGGGATTTAAATATGCATATTCAAAAAAAATTAATTCCGGCTTAATCTTTTCAAAATTAATCTGTTTAATTACTTGATAATCATATCCCTCAACATCAATCGAAAAAACATCAACTTTTGTTACTTTATTTTTTATTAAAAGTTTTTCTAAAGTTGAACATTTAACCACACTTTTTACTACCTGACCCTCAGAAAAGTTCCAATTTTTCATATTATTCAACATAAGTTTTTTATCAAAAGACCCCAATTGGTCATAACCAGAACCAAGCTCCTTGGTTTTCTTTAAATGCCAAAAATCTTTTTTTCCATTACGTGTTGAAATAGCTTTTTTTTCCAAAATTATCCCAGGAATATTTTTATATACTTTTTTTAATCTCTCAAAGACATAAGGAACTGGTTCAACCATAATTCCTCTCCATTTATATCTAAAAACAAATTCACCTAAAGGATCACCAGATAAACCGTCATTCGCCCCAATATTAACAAAATAAACTTTACCTTTCTTTCTCATATTAATATCCAACAACAAAGTTCTTATTCTATTTTGTGGTTTACAAAATTCAGGAAATTCCCAATATATTTTATATAAAAATTTTTTAAGATAAACCGAATTAGCTAATTTTTGT
>CAZCFJ010000002.1:0-55510 GCA_964497945.1 uncultured Gammaproteobacteria bacterium
AAATATTTCTTTGACCAAATAGCTCCATTACTTGATAAAGAAAAAATAAATTATGAATTTTACTTAGCCGGCAAAAATGATTCCAAATTTATCAAAAATAATTTTCCCAAAATCATTGATCTTGGTCAGGTCAAAAATACTTCAGATTTTTACCAAAAAATCGACTGTCTGATCACTCCTATTTTTTCTGGCTCAGGTAGTCGGATTAAAATTCTTGAATCTCTTAGCTTTGGCATTCCTGTCATCTCTAGTTCCATTGGCGCCGAAGGTATTAACATTAACTCTGACTACCTTCAAATAGCCAAAACATCACTTGAATATATTAAATGTATCCAAAAAATCCACCAATTAAACAACCAACAATTAATTCAACAACTCAAACCACTTTTGTGGGAAAATATTTTCAATAAGTATCAAGACCTAATTTAAAACTAATGACTAAAAAAAATAACCGACTAGCAAATAAAAATTATTGGAATAAGAAATACTGTACCAATGTCGATTTAAAAAGAACAATTAAAATTCATACTAAAATTAATTTGGCCACTACTGAAATAGATAAATACCTTAAAAAATTTCTTCCCCATAACCCTGCATTTAAATTTATTGAAATTGGATGTGCCCCGGGTTCTTGGATGTATTATTTCTATTCAACATTTGGATATCAACCACAAGGATTGGAATACTCTCACTCTGGTGTTGAGCTAACCAAAAAAAATCTTTCTACTTTAAAATTAAAACCCATTGTTTGGGAACAAGATTTGTTTAAAAATAAATTAAAAAAACACTCATACGATGTTGTCTTTTCTGGGGGTTTTATCGAACACTTCAAAAATCCAGATGAATCAATTAAAAAACATATTGAACTGTTGAAAAAAGGTGGTTATTTAATATTAGAAGTTCCTAATTTTCGTGGATTTAATTATTTCATTCAAAAACATATTGATAAATCAATTCTCGATAAACATAATACCGAAATGATGGACATAGATTATTTTTCATCAATAAAAAATAAATTTAAATTAAAAATTATCGATATAAGTTATGTTGGCAAAATAAACTTTGCTGTTTTTGGTGGTAATAAATATAAACTGCTGCCTTTTTACGCTCTTCAATTAATATTAACTATTATTTATCAAATCTTCGGAAATCTACCTATCACTAACAATAAAAACACTTCACCCTATATTGTCGGCATTTATCAAAAATAAGTTTTAATAACTAATTAGTTCTCTTTATTCTTAATAAATAAAGACAATTAATAATTTTGTTAGGCAATAAAGATACGAAAACTTTTTGCCAAAAAATTATAAACCTATCATTGAAATTTGGCCTCAACATTTTTGATTTAACCGCATCACTTTTTATTCTTAAACTAAGGACAAAAGTGTTTTTAATATTTTTTCTAGTCGAGTTTGAATCACTAGTTCTATACTTAACTAATACATCTTTTAATGTATGCATTTTTTTACCCCGGCTAAGATAATGAATCCAAGTATAGTAATCATTAAAACCTGGATATTTTATTTTATAAAAATCTTTTTCAATCTCTGATTTTCTGAAAAGAATACTAGAATTGACTATTGAATTAGTCAAAAATATTTTTTGCAAAATTAAGTCATAATTCTTACCCAAATCCCAATGACCAATTAATTTTCCTGATTCATCTATTACTTCCGCACTAGAAGAAACCAAAAAATAATCGTTATGTTTTTCAAAAAATTTAACTTCTTTTTCAATCCTATCTGGAAAAGCAATATCATCAGCATCCATTCTGGCCACATAAATACCTTTGGCTATTCTAATCCCTTGATTTGCAGCAACTTCACCAGTAAAACCAGACGGTTTACTATTTTTTAATACTACAGTATTGTTTTTATATTTTTTAAAATACTTATCAATTATCTTTTCCGAACCATCAGTCGAACCATCATTCACAATGATAATTTCTATATTTTTATAAGTCTGATTATATAAACTGTCTAAACATTCACTTAAATATTTCTTTGCATTGTAAACCGGAACCACGATACTAACCAAGGGTTTATTTTTAAAGTTCATTTTTTAATTTTCATAAAATAATATACTTTTCCATTTCTCTAATATATTTGTTTTACTTAAAACTAATTTCTTATAAAACAGTTTGTTCTCTTTAACAATCTTTTTTACCAAAGATTTGTTTTCTATCATTGCTTTTATAGCCCGAGAAAATTCTTCTTCATTACTACAAAATGAGTTTATTTTTGGAATACATTTCATAAATGCAGGATAATTATTAACCACAATAGGTAGCCCACAACCCATAGCCTCTGTAAAACACACCGGAGATACATCTAAATTTGACCAATAAACAAAAACATCAGACTCTGACATTTTGTTCAAAACATTTTTTGAGTAACCACAAAAACAAAATTTAATATTACCCGGTAATTGAATTTTGGCAGACTGAAGTTTTATTTCATTTAAAAACTTTCCCTCGCCATAAATATTCAAAACCACTTTTTTTTCTGTTTTTAATGACGAAAGTGCTTTGATTATATGAACCACTCCTAATGCCTTACCTTTAAAAGAAAAATTAGTTACTGTAATTAACTTAATTTCATTACCTTTCTTGGAATTTTTAGGAATATTTATTTCTTCTGTAAAATTGGGAACTACTATTGATTCAGATATCTTTAATATACTTTTCAAAAAATAATTTGGAACAATTACTTTATCAGCCCATTTCAAATTAAATTGATATAAATAACCTAAAGGATTCAATATACTTTTTTCTAAATTATAATTCCCATGAATATTTAAATAATAATCACTTTTTTTAAATCTAAACATAAAAGGTACATTAGTTAAAATTTTTGTATTTTTACTATATATGAAATGAATTAAAATCCATCTCCAAAAACCAGACCAATGAACAACGCTGTAACCGTCATTTAACAAATATTGGGATAATAAATGATGCTGTTTATAAGGGCCACCAGATCTAGAAGAAAAAATTATTAATTTTTTATTTTTTATATTTTCCATATAGTTACACCATTTTTATCATAAACCTTTTCAAATACCGAGTTAAACTTTTCTAAGTTAACCCCAACATAGTTATATTCCGACCAATAATCTCTCTCTCCACTCAACTTATTAACTTTGGCAAAAGAATACATTACATAACACTGATGACATTCAGAGATATTATGAATAATCATATCTTTTTTGACATTATCGGTATAACAACCACTAAACACATTTCCTTCAAAAAAAATTTTACCCGGATCTAAAAACTTTTTCTGACTGAAATAAGTCACCATTGGTTTATTCACTTTTTGTGTCAGTATAGTTGCTCCATCTGGAATATTATTTTTAATCCACTCTGCCACTTTTAATTCTTCTTTGGTCGTCAAAGACCCTTTCATTTGGGCTACATAAACCGAGCCCATCATTCCAATCACCACTAAAACTAACCAAATCATTTTTTTTAATTTAACCGACTGAAACAAAAACGGCATTATTAATAGTACCGACAAATCTATTAATAAAGGAAATCTTTCTGGTAAATATACTACGTTTAATCTAGGAAAAACTTCACAAACCAAAAATAACATTAAAATCATTAACAACCAATATTTCTGATTTTTCAACTTCTTTAAATTAGTACCTATAAAACTTAAACAAAACACAATTAATGGGCCAAAATAATAACCATAATACTTTGCCGCTCCACTCAACCCCGGCCAACCCATCTCTACATTATCCGGAACCGTTTCGTATTTATTCAAAAACCACCATCGCCATTTTTCTATTTTCCAAATTTCTTCAAAAATTCTATTCACATGCAAATACGACACAAATTTGTCCCTCAAGACGATTACCAACAATAGTCCTATCACCAATAACCAAATCCTTTTGGATTTTTTCAAATTAAAAAATAATTTTAACCCCAAAATAATTATGGGAAAAATAAAAAATTGATGATAACCAATCGCTACCACAGATATAAATAATGCCAAATAATTTTTATTCTTCTGTTCTAAATAAAAAATTACTGGGAATAATAACAAACATAAATTTTGTGGTCGAAAAAAATCTATTTCCATATTTATTACCGGTACCGCCAGTCCAAAAGACAATAGCAATAATCTTTGCCAAAAATTTTCTATTTTATTTTTATCTATCAATAAACTTATGGCCACCAAATAAACCACCGACAAAACAATCATCCAAAAAACATGAATTTGATACAAATCAATTTTTGTTACCTGACCCAATATTGTCATGGCCGTAAAAAACAATGGTCTGTAATGATTACTAGTCACTCCAGTTTTCATCATTTCACTAATGGTCAATAAATTATCGTAACCATCAGACTCCGGCATAGTTACGTAAAAACGATAAAAGACCAGATGCAATATGCCGTAAATTACCAAAATTATTATCAACGACCAATCCCACTCAATTTTCGGCCAAGAAAATTTAATTTTATTTTTACTCTTTAATCGCCAAATCAACAATATGGTTGTCACCAATATTGCTAAGAACCAAAAAAGTCTTGGAGTTACTAATAAGCCAAAATATTTATTTAAAATTAAAATTATCGGCGCTATCCCTACCCAAAAAAATGTACTTCCCACCAAAAATTTTTCCTTTAAATTCAACTTCAAATCCAACAACCATATCCACAAAAAGGGAATTATGATAAAAATTAATATCATTTCAAAATATTTATATAATCTTTAATTGAAATTTCCCAGTCAAATTTATTTTTTGTTCCATCTTTAGCAGCTTCACCCAACTTTTTTCTCAAATCAGAATCATTCATTAATAATTCAATTTTTTCCGATAACAACTGAATCTCTTTTGGTTTAATTAATATTCCTGATTTATTATTTTCAATAATTTCTCTAGTTCCTCCCACATCTGTTGCCACAATCGCTCTGCCACACTTGGCCGCTTCTACAATTACCGTCGGCAATCCCTCGGTATAACTTGGATTTACCACTATATCCGCTATATTTAGTATTCTCAACAAATTAGGTCTCTTCATCTGACCCAAAAACACCACATTATTACTAATTTTTAATTTGTTGGCTTGTTCTACTAACATCTCTTTTTGAGACCCGTCACCCACTATCAACAAAACCCAATTTAATAACTTCATTTTTTCTACCGCTTTAAGTAAATCTATCACCCCTTTACCATCTATCAGTCTTCCGGCAAATAAGATTTTAATTTTATCTTTATACTTTTCTTCAATTACTAAATCACCACCCAATTTACCTACATCAACTCCTCTATAAATCACCTGATATTTTCTATTTGGAAATATCTGTTTACAAAAATCCGCTGAAGCCACAGACACTGTCACCACTTTATCGGCTTTTTGTAACACCCATTTACCCAAAGTATAATCAAACACTTTTGCCAACCATGATTTCCAAAAACTATTTAATTTTACAAAATCCGATCCGTGCTCAATATGTAACCACTTTATCTTTCTTTTTCTTGCCCAAATTCCGGCCAAAAAAGAAGTTAAAAAGAAACGTGTATGAGATATTGTCCAGTCATATTTTTCCGACAAAACTTTTCTCTTTATTTTCCAATACTTCTTATTCCAAAAACTAGGGATTGGATAATTTGGAATAATTTCCCACGCCGGATAACGCCACACTTCAATTCTATTATCTTTTGTTTCTTCTTCTATTGACTCTTGGGGTAATCTAGGAGTCAGTACTTTCACTTCAAAATTATCTTTTATTAAACACTGATTTAATTCTTCAGCAAAACTTTCCAAGCCACCAACATGCGGCGGGTAATAAGGCGCCACCACTAAAATCTTTTTACTCATTTGTCTTTTTTAATCTTTTCTATGGCTATTTTTCTTATCATTTTTTCCATTTTGCTTTCCAAATTTTTGATCTTTATATTATTCTCAATAGTGACATAAGTTAATATCATAAATGTTCCAATCATACCCAAATCCATTACCCGAATAATAAATAACTCCTTCATCAAGGGTTCCAATATTTTTGGAAACATTGCCAAAAAAACAAACACCACAAATATTATTAACCAAGAAAAGAAAAATTTATCAGAAATATTTTTTTTCTTCCAATGCAAAAATAAAGAATAAATCATCAACAAAGCAAACGCCAATAGTACTAATTGTAAAGTGATTACATTCATTTTTCAAAATACCACAAGGGAATTTTACCTAAAATTTTAAACGCATCAAAAATTGTTACCCCTTTATATTTATCAATATAAATTGTATCAATTTTTACTTCTGAAAAGGGGATTTTATTCCGGCCTACTTTTGTTGCCATTTCCGTTTCAATTCCATAACGACACGACTTCCATTTTATCTGTCTATAAACTTCTTTTCTGAAACCCAAAAAACCGCATAATAAATCTTTACGCTTAATATTAAACAAAGTTTTTATCAGCCATCCAGCAAATTTATTGCCGATTCGTCTGATCCATGGAGTATTTTTATTTAATTCCCGATATCCAAAAACCACTGGATATTTTTCTAATTGTTTTATAAATTCAGGCAAATATTTTGGATCATGTTGACCATCCGCATCTATAAATATCACTGCTTCAGCCCCTAGTTTCCAAGCGATTCTTGCTCCAGTCTTCATTGCCGCCCCTTTACCTAAATTGATCATATGACCAGTAATAATTACTCTTTTATTTTTTTTAAATTTTGAATTCAAAATCTCTAGCGAGCCATCTGTCGACCCATCATCAATTACAATAATAGATAAATTTTTATCTACTTCTAAAATTTTATTGATGGTTTCAACCGCCCTGTTTTCTTCGTTGTAAACCGGTACAATTACAAATATTTTCATACTTTCTACTTTCTACTTTCTACTTTATAACTTTCTGACTTTTTACTTTCTACTAACTTATATATATTACAGTTATCTAACGGACTTTGATAAACTTTTTCCAATTTCCCAATTGAAACTATCTCATTCCATTCACTTCTCCAAAGATCTCTACCATTACTGGCATAATAATCAGACAAATAAATTTCTTTACCCTCACTTAATTTTTCTTGATAAATATTTTTTAGTGGTAACGGAAAATAATTCTGCAATCCTCGACCAACTAACATAAAATCCTGATAAGCCGACAGTGGCAAGTAATTTAATTTCACTCCATAAGCATCAAAAAAATAAATCGGTAAAAACGACCCAAAATAAGCCTCTTTTTTATCTTTCATAAAATCATTCACCATTCCCAAGCACAAATAATTCCATGGATCTTCTCGGTGTCTAAAATTTAAACCAACTTGTTTTTTTAAAGAAATAATTTTTCGTTCACTATTAACTGTTTGATATCCCGTCAAAAAAATATTTATTCCTAACAACAGAGATATTCCCAAAAAACAAAATCTATTTTTCTTGAAAAATCTATCAATTCCGAAACCACTAATAGCCAACATTATCGGTACTAAAATTTCCACATGGCGTCCTTCTGTGTCTATAAACACCGACATTGCCAAAACCAAAATAACTAATGGAAATATTATTTGGAACAATAAACTTCGTTTATTTCTATTCACCAACATCACTATCACCCCTAATATAAACAGCCACCATATATCCCAACTAACTAATCTCTGACCATACCATAAATTTCGACATACACCCCCACTTAAACAATCAAAATAAAAATCAAAATTCTGAAAAAAATACCTGAAATTAAAAGCCAAAGTACTTAATGACAAAATTTTTGGCAAATACAGTACTAAAACCACCAAAATTAAACCAACCAATATCAAACCAACTTTTTTTATATTTACAAATCTCAGTTTCTCCCAAAAAATTTTTATAAAAAAGGAAACCAAAAACCCACCCGCCAATACTAAATTACTAACCTTCAAAATATAAGTCAAAAGCGTCAATAAAAACATTGGTAATATATGAATCCATTTAAATTTAAGCGAAATTAAATATATAAATACTGCCACCAATAAATAATTGACATTTTCCGCCATTACTAATTGCGGCTGGTTAAAAAAATAAAAATTAGTTGCTAATAAAAATCCCAAAAAACCAATTAAAAGCCACTTTTCTTTACCCAAAAAGTTTTTCAAAGCCAACATAAAAAATAACAAAGTTCCAATTCCAAAAAGTAAATTTGTAAAATAAAACGATCTAATATCTTTAAAAACCCACATTAATGGCACCAATAAAAACCCATAGGTATTTGGGACTGAAATCTTAACTATTTTTTCGTCTACACCCAAGCTCCATCCATTACCTCTGACCCAATTCCACGCCGGAAAAGAATATAACAAAGTATCGGGATAAGGTTCCAAATTCGAAATTAAATTATTTTCTTTAAAGGGATTTTTGTAAGCCAAAGCCAAATAAATTAACCCACAAACTACTAAGGAAATCCAAAAACCAAATCTATTTAAAAACTTAATCATAAGCCAATTTTATCCTAAAAATTCTCCAACACAAAGATCCAATATCAAGTATTTAGCTAAAATTAAAATAAAGTGTTACAATCCGCGTATTAATTTATTTCCCTGCGCTTGCGCAGATAAAAAATATATTATCGCACCTTTAAATGGATATAAGGATTATTGAGAGGAGGACAAATCAATGAATCTCACTGGTTTTACCCTTTGGTTTATCAGCGCTGGAGCCATCACGGTTCTGATTGCACTCTGTCTCGCCCGACTTATTCTCTTCATCTACGACTACCCCGATTCCAAACTTAAAGAACTTAAAAACAAAACTATTCCTGCCAAAGTGAACCATCTGGTCGAAAATCTGAAAAAATGGAATCATATAAACGAATTACCCCCCAACACCATACGAAAAGCCGAAAGTATAAGCTTTTGGTGCACCCCCAAAGCTACAACCGTTTGCACTCAAATAATGAAACTAATCCCGTCAAAATATACTGACGAAACATGTTTGGAAATACTCCGTGATCTCTGCCTACTCGACAGTCTTCTTGGACAACGCTCAAGAATAGAAAAACGACTAACTGATAGGCCCTCAGAAGGAAAGTTCATTCAATTATTACGAAAACTATAGTCCTATATCCAACAATCTTATGCCGGCAGGTGATTGCGCAAGCAATATCTGCCGGTATTTTTTTGAAAAAATAAAAATTTATGCTAAAATATATCCTATAATTTATTTATCTGCGACAAAGCCGCAGTTTAAACTATTAAATAAATTAAACAAAAAGTTCTTTGACAATCGACGACAATATTTACTCTAATTAGGAGGGGGAGTGTCGTACATGAAAAAGTTCATATCGACTCTTTGGTATCTTATAGCTGCACTAATGTTTGCTTTTGGAATCATTGGTTTAACCAATGAAGACATCCGACAAATAGTCATTTCAGCCGGAGTCACCCTCTTGTTCGTCGTCATCATCATTGGTGTAATTTGGTTCTTTGGAGGAATTTTTTCCAAACCAGCCAAATGGAGGTAAGAAATGGATTTCATTTGGGCACCAATCGCCTTGATTGTCGAAATACTTATTTTTTATTTGGCAATGAAGACAGCCAAAGCCAAATAAACCAACAACCGGCAGGTAATTGCACGAGCAATATCTGCCGGTTTTTCTTTATCACTACTCAACTACTTTACTAATTAGCTAATTTATCTTCCTACAGAAATATATTTAAAGCCCTTTTTCTTCATCTCTTTCGGTTCAAAAATATTTCTTCCATCAACTATATTTGGTAAATTCATTTTTGATTTTATTTTTTCCAAATCAACTACTTTAAATTCTGGCCATTCTGTCACGATTACCAAACAATCAGTCTTTTTAACTGATTCTTTCAAATTATCTTCATAAGTCACACTACTACCCAAAACTTTTTCTGCCTGTTTTTTGGCAATTGGATCAAAAACCTTAACAATTGCCCCTCTGTCCAAAAGTTGTTTAATTATTACCAAGGCTGGAGCCTCACGAACATCATCGGTATGAGGTTTAAAAGCCAATCCCCACAAAGTGATTGTTTTCCCATGTAAATCATCACCCAATAATCTCTGTATTTTCCCTAAAAGCGATTGTTTTTGGGCATGATTAGTTTCTTCTACTTCTTCCAATATTCCAAATCTAATTCCATTTTCCTGAGCAATTTGAATTAAACCCTTTACATCTTTAGGAAAGCAACTTCCACCATAACCCACTCCGGCATGCAAAAATGCTTTTTGACCAATTCTTTTATCCAACATCATTCCTTGTGATACTTTTTCTACATCAGCTCCCAATTTCTCACATAAATTAGCAATTGAATTGATAAAAGATATTTCTGTCGCCAAAAAAGAATTAGAAGCATATTTAATCATCTCCGCCGTTTTAATATCGGTCAAAACCATATTTTCCGTCCCAAAATTACTATAAAGTTCACACATTATCTTTTCCGCCTTATTTGAAACCGATCCAATCACCACCCTATCCGGATTCATAAAATCAACTATCGCCGTACCTTCCCTTAAAAACTCAGGATTAGAAACAACATCAAAATCACCTTTATATTTTTCCGTAATAATCTTGGCTACTACATCACCTGTCCCAATCGGTACAGTTGATTTGTTAACAATCACTTTGTAACCATTCATATTCTCTCCAATCGAATCTGCTGCCGACTTTACATACTCCAAATTAACGCTTCCATCTGGCATTGGCGGAGTTCCTACAGCAATAAAAATTATTTCTGATCCTTTAACTGCAGCCGAAACATCAGTTGTAAAACTTAATCTTTTTTGAGATACATTTTCTTCAACCAATTCTTCCAGTCCCTGTTCATAAATTGGAATAATACCCTTGTTTAATCCCTTAATTTTTTCTTTATCAATATCTACCCCCACAACTTCATTTCCCATCTCTGCCAAACAAGTTCCAGTTACTAAACCAACATAACCTACACCAATTACAGTTATTTTCTTCATATAGAAGCATTATAATGTCTACTTCACCAAAGTCAAAATAGAAAATAAACATTAATGATATTCTTAAAATATATGAACAAATGCGAAATAAATTATTTTATTTCTAAAACCGGAGAAAACCCCATTAAAAACTTTTTAGATAAACACCCAAAGGTTAAAGTAAAAACATTTCACATTTTTCTTAATATCGAAAAATACGGTTTAATTTCCGCTATTCCACATATTAAAAAGCTAAAAAATACTCCTCTATGGGAAATTAAAATAGTTGGTAAAGAAAGCACTAGAATTTTATATTTTTCTGAAAATCAAAATTCAATATTATTACTCCATGCTTTTATTAAGAAAACTCAAAGAACACCAATAAAAGAAATAAATATTGCTCTTAAAAGATTAAGTCAAGTTAAATATTGACTTTTATATCTTAAAAGATATAATTTCACTATGACCAAATATAACTTTCAACAGCATCTCCAAGAAAGTCTAAAAGATCCAAAATTCCAAAAAATTTGGCAAGAATCAGAACCAGAATATCAACTATCCTGCAAGCTAATTGAATTGAGGCTAAAAAACAAAATGTCTCAAATGGAGTTGGCTCAAAAAGCTAATACTACTCAAGCGATAATCTCTAGAATAGAATCAATGTCTGCTAACCCATCTTTTGAAACACTTAAAAAAATTAGTGCCGCTTTAAACTGCAATTTAACCGTAAATTTTATTTCTAAATAATTTCACTTCACCAAAGTCAAAATAGAAAATCCGGCGAAAAATAAAACCACCAAAATTAAAATTAATTTTCTCCACCAACTTGGCCTTAATTCTTTTTCTAAAGATGTTTGGTTTAACCACAAAATCACCCCGGTATAAGTCATCATTGTAATGGCATTCAAAAATGCGCTCAGTTCCACCAATTGCCACGGCTCATTTGACCCAACCAAAATAATCAGTATTCCTAGTAAAATTTGTGTCCATAAAAATCCAAAATAAAACTTTGGTAAATTATTTGGGCTAAATTTATTTTTATTTAATATCACCAAATTTTCTGAAGTAATTCTACTAGTTGCATCCAATACTGACATTTGAGTCGAAAATAACATCAAAGAAACCACAACTAAAAATAGTCGTCCAATAAAAGGAAAAACCAAATTACCAATTGTTTCAGCCTCTTTAAACAAAAAATTTATCCCCATTACACCATCAGTTTGATGATAGACAGTTGCAAACGACAGTAAACTCAACAAAATTATTGTTACTGCTCCGGTCAGCCAGAAAACCAATAAATGTTCTAAATTAATTTTTCGCCACCACGATTTAAATACTTTTAAATTATCTTGATTAACCAAAAAAGTTTTTCCCTCCAAAGGAAAATCAGTTGTCTTTTTTCTTAATAAGCTGGTTATTTTACCGCCATATTTACCCATACCATAGTCTTTTTCCCGAATATAAAAAGATTGGGCTAAATTCAAATTTCCTCCGGCACCCGAATAAGCGAAAGCTCCCAAAAAAGTCATTATCGATAAACCACCAGGTATCCACCAAAAACCTTCTCCTTTACCAGTTAATCCCAAAGCTAAACTCTGCCAATCATTTCCTTTAGCCAAAAAAATCGTCAGTAGCAAAATAAATGGCACTCCCAAAAATATCAACCATTTCTGAAAATGTTCCTGAGTCTTATAGACCACTTTCCCAAAACTCAAAATTAATCCAATTAATACCAACATTAAAACGGCTATTAAATTAGTATTTTTTACTCCAAAAGTACCAGCAAAAATAGTTGCTGAAGATAAAATAATTCCTGGCCACATCCAAGGAATTATTGTCGACAAAATAAACCAAATAGGGGATAACCATTTTAATTTCCTTCCCAGCCCCACAAACACACTCTCTCCGTTTACCAAAGTATACCTTTCAATTTCCATATTAATAAAAAACTGAAAAGTTATACCAACAACCGCTGCCCAAACCATTCCTAAACCATAATTAGCCGCCAAAAAAGGCCACATTATCAATTCTCCACTTCCCAAACCCATCCCCAATAAAATAAAACTCGGACCCACCATTTTTCTAAACTTCGGTGGTTTTGGTAATTGGCCTAATCCTATTGGCTCTATTTTCATTTATTATTTTTTTCTACTTACTACTAGCTACTAACTATTAGCTAATTAACTTACAAACTTTCTGGTGCCATTTCCATGCGCTAGACACAATTGTTTCCAAATCAGCATATTTTGGTTCCCATTTCAAAACTTCTCGAGCCAACTTTGAATCGGCTACGAGAATTGGTGGATCACCGGCTCTTCGCTCAACTTCGGTTACTTTAAAATCAATTCCGGTAATTTTTTTTGCCATATCAATGACTTCTTTGACCGAAAAACCTTTTCCATTACCCAAATTAAAACACTGACTCTCTTTTCCTTCCAATAAATATTTCAGTGCCAATACATGAGCTGTTGCTAAATCCGTTACATGAATATAATCCCGAACACATGTCCCGTCTGGAGTAGGGTAGTCGGTTCCAAAAACTTTTATGTCCTCACGTCTACCGATAGCTGCATCCAAAACCAAAGGAATTAAATTTGAACTGCTTCCCGGCCATTCACCCACATCAGCTTCTAAATCAGCCCCACAAGCGTTGAAATATCTCAAAGCTACATATTTCATTCCATAGGCTTTATTATAATCACGCATTATATGCTCCACTATTAATTTAGTTTCACCATACGGATTTATTGGATTTTGTGGGTGTTTTTCATCTATAGGAATATATTTCGGTTCACCAAAAGTTGCCGCTGAAGATGAAAAAATAAATCTATTAACTCCATTTTCTTTCATTACCTCAAATAAATTCAAAGTACTAGCCACATTATTTTTATAATATTTTTGTGGATCAGTTACCGACTCTCCCACTGCTTTGTAAGCCGCAAAGTGTAACACTGCCTCAATCGGATATTTTTTAAACACAGCCCTTATATCTTCAATCTTTGCCAAATCACCTTCAAAAAATTCACCCCATTTTACTAACTCTTTTTTACCTGAATACAAATTATCAAATATTACAGTTTTAAAACCTTCTTTATTTAATTCTTTATTAATATGCGAGCCAATATAACCCGCTCCACCAACAATTAAAATCATAATTTAGTTTTTTAGTTAATTAGTAAATTAGTTAATTAGATTTTATCATCAAAAATCAACGCCCTGACCTGTCAAGGGAAGGGTTTAACCAATCCTTTCCCAAGGATAATCATTGTTACCAAAATGACCATATCTAGCCGTTTTTTGATATATTGGTCTTTTCAAGTCAAACTTTTCTACAATTCCTTTGACTGATAAATCCATCAAACTCCAAGCAAAATCTTCAATTATTTTTATTTCTTTCTTTTCTGTTCCAAAAGTCTCAATCGATTTAATTATTGGATCTTTCTGACCAATTACATAAGCCAATTGAACTTCACATCGATCAGCTAACTTCTTTGCTACAATATTTTTTGCCAAAAATCTGGCCGCATAAGCTGCACTTCTATCGACTTTTGTTGGATCTTTTCCCGAAAAACATCCACCACCAATTCGACCCATACCACCATAAGTATCGACCACAATTTTCCTTCCGGTTACTCCAGTGTCACTTGCCGGACCACCAATTTCCCAAACACCTGTACCGTTAAAAATTATTTCTGCTTCTGTTAACTTATTTAAGTTATATTTTTCCAAAATCGGCAACACTGCCAAATTATATAAATCAGTTTTAACTTTTTGATTATCCATTGTTGAATCAAATGGTTTAGCTAAAACTATTTTTTCTACTTTTATCGATTTTCCATCTTTATATCTCACTCCTACTTCAGCTTTTCCATCTGGTCTTAAATAATTTAATTGACTAAATTGCAATTCATCCATTTTTTGGCATAATTCGTGAGACAAAACTATTGGTAAAGGCATTAATTGTGGCGTTTCATTACAGGCATATCCAAACATCATACCCTGATCACCAGCTCCTTCATTATCTACTCCCACTGCAATATCTTTTGATTGTTGATGAATCAAAACTTCAATATCGGCGCTTTCATCAAAACCCAGAACTGGATTTGTATAGCCCAATTCTCTTATTTTTTTCTTAATTATATTTTTATAATCCAATTCAACATTACAGGTAACTTCACCCGCCACTACTACTTTGTTAGTCGTTACTAAAGTTTCTACCGCTACTCTGGCATTTTTGTCATTTCCCAAAGCTTTATCTAATATTGCATCAGAAATCTGATCACAAATTTTGTCTGGATGACCGGAACACACCGACTCCGAAGTAAAAAGGGGATAATTCATTTTTCCTCCTATTAATTTATAAAGAGGCTTGTCTTTCTATTTCTAGAAAAAGCACCGCGGACCCTGAGCAAAGTCGAAGGATTAAATCCTGAACTTGCCGAAGGACTCGGTTGCTGTCCCATTAACTTGAGAACTCTTGACAAACTAATGATAATTAAAACAAATATTCAAAACCTGTCAACTACAACAATCTATTTTTAAAATTTTCAAAAATACCTCTTTGATTACTGTTTTTAAATTCAAATTTACTTAAATCAGTTTCTTTATTAACCCAAACAAAAGCAATATGTTCATCACTCAAACTAACCTCAAAATTATCTTTCAAACTAATTTCATAGAAAAATGTCATTAAAGCCCAACCGTTACCCAGTTTATAATCATATCTCTGATCTATTCCTACCAAATCATTAATATTTTCCTCTGACAACTTTAAATTTAATTCTTCACCTAATTCTCTTATTAGTGACTCTTTCAATATTTCCCCTTCATCAACTCTTCCACCCGGTGCTTCCCAAAGACCATCATTCTCCTGTAATAATAAAAATTTGTTACTACACTTAATCAATCCCTTGACTGAAATATGAAATTTTTGATATTTCTTTTTCATTTCAGCTTTCCTTTTTTAAATTCACTTTTATTTATACTCTCTTTAAAATCAGGACTTAGTGTTATCAATCCGCCAAATAAAGAATTAAATATGCCTAATATGCCAGAAAAAGTAGACGTTAATAAAACACTTTCTGGTGAATGGGCTACTGCCGCAAAGAAAAATAAATAAAGTTGTTCCCTGGCTCCAAAACCAGCAAAAGAAATTGGTAGTATCAAAATCATCGAAATTATTGGCAAATAAATAAAAATCGACATCATCGATAACCCGGCACCGAAATACCAACTAATAAACCACATTTGAGAAATCCAAAATATTTCACTCAACAACGAAATTACGTTTCCTTTAAAAATTTGTTTTCTATTATCTTTATTTAATAATTCCGACACTACACTAATTCTTTTCAACCATTTTATTTGCCAAATTTTAGTCAAATCAAAAAACATCAAAGCAATATAAAAAACTAAACAGCCGACAAACAACCCCAAAAATACTAACTCTACCATTAAAGGAATATTTACACCTCTAAATTTAGCCAAAACCAACATTGCTGCACCCGTCAGAACAAACATCGACATTCCAATAAATCTATCCAAGATAACTGAGCCAAGCAATTTAGTTTTTGGTATTTCCGGATATTTTTCGTCAATAATTATCCATTTCAAAACATCTCCAGCTGCCGCTGTTGGGAAAAATAAACCGTAAAAAGAAGCTGCAAAACTTGATTTGGTAAATATCCAAACATCTCTCAAAGATGGTTTTTTAATCAAAAGCATTGCCCAACGGTAAGAAATTAATATCACCAATAAAAAACTAATCAGTATGTTTGACAACAAAAACCAAATATCCATTCCTGCTAATTGTTTAAACAAAGACGTCACATCTACTTTTCTAAAGGCAAAATATATCAAAACTACCGAAAAGGAAAACCTTAACCATTTCGATGCAAATATTTTTTTCAGCATAAACTATTTTACAGGATACCACGTATAATTTATCCAAATCTATTTATGAGTAAAATTCTTTTAATTAGTCATATTTTCCCCCCCGCCGTTGATGGAGGATCACGAGTTATTTATAAAATAGGCCAATACTTAGAAACACAAAATCACCAAACTCTTTACCTTTCATCAGATTGTTCCAGCACTGATGATTTTACTAAATCAAAATATAAAAAAATATCTAAGATCTATCATCTAAAATCTAACATCTATCTTCCTGTCTATCATCATCTTCGTCGCCCGCTCAAATTTATTAATTTATTTTTATCTAAAAAACCTGTCCGTCCGGCAGACGGGTCTTATCTCTATCAATTACTAAAAGTTTTTCAAAAAGGGCCAATATTTAAAATAATTCCTTTTATAAAAGCCACTATTAAAATAATTAAATTTAAACCAGATTTAATTATTGCCGGTCCACTCCCCACCACCATCATCCTCTATGCTAGGTTATTAAAAAAAATCACTAATCTATACACCCATATAGTCAATTTCCCCTCCCTTCTTCAAGGGAGGGGATTAAGGGGTGGGTTTTGTCGTCTCTTAATCAACGCTTCCTTTCACCAAACCGATCAGGATTTTTTTCAAAAACCCTTAATCAAAACTCTCCAACAAGCAGATTATTTATGGACTCTGACTCATTACGAAACAGATTTTTTCATTAAAAAACTAAACATCAATCCCGAAAAAATTATTCTTGCCGGCAACGGCATCGACCCAAATTTCTTACTTAAAAAATCAAATAAAAAATCTAAAATCTACGATCTAAAAACTAGGATCTTGTTTATCGGTTCTCTCTCCGCTCACAAAGGCCTGATTACTCTCATTAGTTCTTTCTCTAACATCTATCATCTAAGATCTAATATCTCGTTAACCATTGCTGGTCAAAAAACACTCTATTATCCAGAAATTTTAAAAATTATTAAGCAACAACCCAAAGAAGTTCAAAAAAATATAAAATTTGTTTTTAGTTTCCCCCAAAAAAAACTTAAACAATTAATCGACAATTGTGATGTTTTGGTTTTACCCTCAAACCAAGAAAGTTTTGGCCTAGTTCTAATCGAAGCTTGGGCCAGACAAAAACCAGTCATTACTAGCGATATTCCTCCTCTCAAAGAAATCGTTACTCAAACTCAAGGTGGTCTAATTTTTAAATCAAATAATATTTTGGATCTCACCGACAAAATAAACCAACTCTCTAAATCTTCCAAAATCTGTCACCAACTTGGACAAAACGGCCATAATTATGTTAAAAATAATTACACATGGCCCATCGTCATCCAAAAAATTTGTCAAAAAGTTTGGTAATAAAAATCATTGTTTTAGTCGCTATCATTGCCTCAATTATCACGATTGTCATCCTAACATTTAAAAAAGACAATTATCCTGATAATATCGTCTTCTCTATTAAAGGACAAAACTACTACCTTGAAGTAGCTAAGACCGAAGAAAGTCAACAAAAAGGTCTTTCCCAAAGAGATGAGCTTTGCCTTGATTGCGGTATGTTTTTCCCCTTCAAAATTCCCGGCCGATATTCTTTTTGGATGAAAGATACTCACATTCCTTTAGATATTATTTGGTTAAATTCAAAACTAAAAGTTGTTAAAATCGTTACTGCCGTCAAAACCAATTCAGAAATCATCTACACCAACAAAAAACTAGCCAAATATGTCATTGAACTAAACGCCAATGAATCTTTTAGACTTGGCCTTAATGTTGGTGATACTCTTGCTATAATCAACAATTAATGTCTTACTATCCAAACTTTTCTCTTATCATCCCCAACTATAACGGTTCTAAATTTATTCTTGATTGTCTTCAGTCAATTAAAATTGCCGTCAACAATTGTCCTCAATCAAAGTTTGAAATTATAATTGTCGACAATGGCTCCACCGACAACAGTTTATTCATAATCGAATCATTTTTTCAAAAAAATAAATTAATTAATCTAACATCTAAGATCTACCACCTAACATCTAATTTAGGGTTTGCTTACGCCGTCAACCAAGGAATTAATCAAAGTAAATATGATTATGTCGTCCTTATAAACAATGACATAACCTTAAAATCTGACTGGTTTAAATTAATTTCCAAATCCATCAGTGAAAATAAAAATTCCAAAATCGCCAGTTATTTTGGCACTATTCTCAACAAAACTGGAGATAAATATGAATCTCAAGGTCTAAAATTTTTTCCTTCAGGCAAGTGCCTCAATATCTCAAATAATCAGCCATTTTTAAAATCTTCATTAACTCCCTGCCCTGTCAAGGGAAGGGTAGAGGAAGGGTTTTTAATTTGGGCTGGCTCCGGTGCGTTGATTGCTTATCAAAAAGAAATTCTCCAAAAAATTGGTAACTTCGATTCCGATTTTTTTGCCTATCTTGAAGATGTCGACGTCGCTCTAAGACTCAACCAGTTTGGATACCACACCCTTTATCTTCCCCGAGCAATTTCTTATCATCTTGGAGGTGGCACTAGTAATAATATGAACAACCTTCGTTACCGAATGGATGTTCGAAATTGGTTTTATCTCATTATTAAAAATTATTCCGCTAAAGATTTTTGGCTCAATTTTTTCTCTATATTAATTGAAAGATTAAGAAATTTATTTTGTCTTATCAAAAAAAGTATCCCTATATACCAAATAAAATCAATTTGGTTAATACCCAAAGATGTTTTCCAAATTTATTTTGAAGTTGTTAAAAATTTTTCCAAAATGCGTCACAAATACCACCAAACCCAAAAACTGTTAAAATCAACTAGTTAACTTTCTACTTTATAACTTTCTACTTTATACTAAAATCATGATCATTGGCATTGATGTTTCCTCAGTTAGCTACCAAACCGGCGTCAGTAACTACACTCTGAATCTAGTTAGAAATCTAATTAAACTCGACAAAACTAATCAATATAAACTTTTTTATTCCTCGCTTAGACTCCCTCTACCAAAAGAAATTCAAGATTTATCTAAACATGCCAACGTTTCCATTTACCAATTTCGATTTCCCCCAACTTTGCTTCAAATTTTATGGAATCAATTACGTTTAATACCTATAGAATTTTTAATTGGCAAATGCGATATTTTTCATACCTCCGATTGGACTCAACCACCAACCATATCTGCTAAAACTATTACCACTATTCATGACCTAACTCCGTTTTTACATCCGGAATGGCATCATCCCAAAGTTATCAATGCTCACCGTCGAAAAATGTACTGGGCTGTCAAAAAATGTATTCATTTTATTTGTGTCTCTCAAAATACCCAAACCGACTTACTTAAACTATTTCCTCAAATTAACAAACAAAAAACCAGTGTCATTTATGAATCGGCTGAATCAAAATATGGTCAATTTTTAAAATTATCAGAAAAAATTCAACAACAAAAAAAAGACGTAATAAAAAAACAATATGGTTTGGAAAATTTTATTCTAGCTCAGGGAACTCGTGAACCCAGAAAAAATTTAAATCGACTAATCAACGCTTTTCTTATTTTTAAAAAAAAATATCCCAAAACTAAAATTGAATTAGCTATTACTGGAAAATACGGTTGGGGAAATGACATTTCAACTAAAGATCCCAGTATAAAAATTCTTGGATTCATACCCGAAAAAGATATGGTGGCTCTTCATGCCAGCGCTATTTGTTTAGCTTATCCGTCACTTTACGAAGGTTTCGGCTTACCCATAATTAAATCACTCAAAGTTGGTACTCCTGTAATTACTAGTAATAATTCCTCCCTCAAAGAAATTGCCTCTGAATGTGCTATTTTAGTTGACCCCATGTCAGAAAATGACATTGCCAAAGCTATCGAAAAAATTACCCAATCACAAAAACTTCGCCAACAACTTAGCCAAAAGGGACTTGAAGTTGCCAAACAATTCTCCTGGACCAAAACCGCCCAACAAACTTTACAACTTTACAACTTTCTACTTTCTACTTTATAACTTTCTACTTTATACTAAATATATGTTAATTGGTATTGATGGTAACGAAGCCAATATTTCCAACAAAGTTGGAGTTGGTCAATATGCCTTTAAATTACTTTGGCATCTCTATCAACTCGATCAAAAAAATAACTACATTATTTATCTTAAAGAAAAACCTTTATCTGATTTACCTAAACCACGAAAAAATTGGCAATATAAAGTTTTCGGACCAAGCAAATTATGGACCAGACTCGCTCTGCCTCTTCATTTATTTATCGATAAAATTCACTTAGATTTATTTTTTTCTCCCAGCCATTATTCTCCATCTTTGTCGCCATTTCCTACTATCCCCACTATTCATGATATTGGTTATTTACAATTTCAAAACCAATTTACTAAAAAAGACCTTTATCAACTAGTCAACTGGACTCAAGAATCACTCAAAAAATCTTCCCAAATTATCACTGTTTCTCAATTCTCCAAAGACGAAATTATAAAAACTTACAATATTGACTCAAACAAAATTCATATTGCTTACAACGGCGTCGATACTCCACCTAAAATTGACTCAAAAACCCAACAAAAAATTTTGTCTTCCTACGATCTACGATCTAATAACTATTATCTCTATCTCGGTACTCTCAAACCCAACAAAAACATTCCATTTCTTATCGAATCATACTCGTTGCTATTAAAACAATATTTAAAAACTCCCCGTCTTGTCAAAGAAGGGGATGGGGGAAGATTGGTTCCTAAATTAGTAATTGCCGGTAAAAAAGGTTGGCTTTTTGATGAAATTTTTGCCACTGTCAAACAAGAGGGGATTGAAAATCAAGTAGTTTTTACTGACTTTGTTACCGAAGACCAAAAATGGACTCTTTATCAAAACGCTATCGCTTCAGTTTTACCCAGTGTTTACGAAGGTTTTGGTATTCCCGCCATTGAATCAATGAAAATTGGAACTCCAGTCATTGTTTCTAATATTCCACCTTTCCGCGAAGTTGTTCAAAATTGTGGTTTGTTTATCGACCCGACTAATTCCAACGATCTTTATCAAAAAATGATTGAAATAAATAATCCTAAAATTAGGCAAAAATTATCAGAAATCGGCAAAACTCAAGCCGATAAATTTTCCTGGGACTCCACCGCCAAATCAGTCTTACAAGTTTTTGAAAAGTTTAATAAATAATTCAAAAAAGGTTTCTTTTTGCTAAACTACTCATATGAAAGATAGAAACGGTAAATCACTTGGGGTTACAGAAATAATCAAAAAAATTATTAATCGCATTAAAACTATTTGTTTAGAATTTTGGCTTATGATCCTTCGTTTTGTCGGATTTATTCCGCTCCATTTTGTCAGAAAGTTTTTTTACCTAATTTCTGGCATAAAAATGCCTTGGAATTCCACCATTCACATTGGTGCTAATTTTTTTAATCCGTCAAATATTACCATTGGTCACGACACCATTATTGGTGACCACTGTTTTATGGATGGTCGAGCTCCACTTAAAATCGGCAACCATGTTGGCATCGCCAGTCAAGTTTTAATTTACAATGACGAACACAATATTAATTCAGATGATTACGGCAATTCTTTCGGACCAGTTGAAATAGGGGATTATGTTTTTATCGGACCCAGAGCCATTATTCTACCCAATATTAAAATTGGTAAAGGTGCTGTTGTTGCTGCCGGTGCCATAGTTACCAAAGATATTCCTGATTTTGAAATTTGGGGCGGTGTTCCTGCCAAAAAAATTTCCGACCGTCAAATTAAAAATCCCGACTATAAACTTGGTCGACCTATGCTCTTTCAATGATTAAAAAAATTCTAATTTCCACCTTTGTTATTTTTAATCTTTTCGCCGTCCTTTATTTAATTTCACCCATACCCAATCTTCCTGATTTACCTAACAGCATTAAATCAGATTTACCCGGTGATACTGTTCAAATTAGTAATGTCTCAGCTTACTATACCAACATGACCCGTACTGAAGTCATGAATTTCTACAAAGCCTATTATTCTGGTCCTTTTCGCGTTAATTTAAATCATCCCCCCGAAAAAGCCAAAGAAATTATTGTTAATACCATTCAAAGTTACTATTTTGAAGAATTTGTTTTACCTTTCAAAGAATCACTTTATATCAACGGATTTGAATGGGAAAACGATGTTTTTACTAAACCCGAAAATCGCAGCAAAAATAAATTAATTTATCAAAACAAAGAATACAAAGCCAAAATTACCATCCGACGATTTTCTACCACTATTCCCAACAGATTCATTGGCTTTTTTTCTACTGAACTAGGTATTATTATCACCCTTTTTGTCTTTAAATCTTTTCTCAAGAAAAAATGAAACCAATACTATCAATCATAATTATTTCCTACAATACGGCCGATATTACCATAAATTGTCTTAATTCTATTATTAAAGACAAAGGTCTTCAACAAATACCTTTTGAAATTATTGTTGTCGATAATAATTCTCACGACAATAGTTTAGAAAAAATAGAAAAATTTAAAAATTCTCTTAAACTAAGAAACTGTCAATTTAAAATTATTGCTAATGATTTTAATGGGGGATTTGGTAAAGCCAATAATCAGGGTATCAAAATTGCTCAAGGTAATTATATTTTACTTTTAAATTCCGACACTGTTATTCTTCACTCAGCCATTAGTCAAGCCCTCGATTGGTTATGTTCTCACCCTGAAGCCTCTACTTGCACTGCTCAACTTTTAAATCGCGACAAAACTATTCAAGCTTCAGGTGGATTTTTCCCCACATTAGCCAATGTAATTACTTGGTCACTCAGTTTAGATGATTTACCTTTTGTTAATAAAATTATTAAACCGCTCCACCCTCACACCCCAAACTTTTATACCAAGGACAAATTTTATTTAACCGATCATCAACAAGATTGGGTTACTGGTGCCTTCCTTCTAACTAGAAAACCACTATTGAATAAAATTAATGGTTTTGATGAAAGTTATTTTATGTACGGTGAAGAAGTTGAATTAACTTACCGTATCTCTAAGTCAACACCAAACAATCAAGTTTGGTACCTAGTTGGGCCACAAATTATTCACCTTGGCGGCGCTTCAGCTACCAGTCGGCTTGATCCAATTCTCAATGAATATCGGGGTATATTATCGTTTTTCAAAAAACATCGTCCTTCATGGCAATACTCAATCGCCAAATTTATGTTAAAAATAAATGCTCTTACTCGTGCCATTATTCATTTTTCATCACTCTACCTTCAAGCATGTTCAAAAATATAAAAATAAATATCTTTAGACCAATCGTCGCTATTTTATTAATGTTTATTCCTTTATATCCCAAATTCCCTTTATTCAGTGTTTCCGATACTTATGTTGCTATTCGTCTCGACGATATTATTGTTGCCATTTCTGCTTTAATCTGGCTAATTTACCAAGTTAAAAACAAATTTCCTATTTTTAAAGTCAAAATAACCAAACTTTTTTTAGTCTATTTTTTGGCTATCATCATAAGTTTTATTAATGCCTATTTAATTTATCAGACAGAATTAACTAATATTTTAATTCTTCATCTTTTCCGCCGTTTTGAATATATCTCTCTATTTTTTATTACCCTTAACGCTATTAAATCAATTAAAGATTTCCGTTTTTTATACATTTTCTTTTTAGCTTCCACTGCTCTAGTCACTTTTTATGGTTACGGTCAAAAATATCTTCATTATCCAGTTATTTCCACTATGAATTCAGAGTTTTCTAAAGGCCAATTATTACAAATGAATATTTGGACCAGAATCAGCTCAACTTTTGCCGGACATTACGATTTAGCTGCCTTTATGAGTGTTACTCTAATTGTTATCCTCGCTACCGCTTTAATTACTAAAAATAAATTTATTAAAATACTCAGTTTCATTGTCTGGTTACCTTCATATCAAATACTTACGCTCACTGCTTCACGTGTTTCCATTTTTGCTTTTTTTGGTGGCATTTGTATTGTTCTTTTTCTTCTTAAAAAATATTGGTGGATTATTCCCGTCACTGGTTTAGTAATTTTTAGTATTTTCAATTCTGATGATCTCAACCAACGCCTTATTGCCACTATCCCGGCTCTCAAAAACCAATTTTTTTCTCAACCAACAAATACTAATATTACCCCTACACCAACCATCATTACCCCTACTCCAATAATAGCCACCGTCACCACTACCCCTGGTCAAACTGTTACTAAACCAACACCTACTATTGTCCGCCATCAAGCTGACCAATATCCCACCGTCGACACTGACGTTGGTGTGGCTCGATCCGGCGAGATTCGTTTCAATGCCGAATGGCCTCGAGCCATTAATGCTTGGAAGAAAAATCCTCTAATCGGCAGTGGTCTTGGTTCTATTACTTTAGCTACAGACAACGATTATCTCCGATGTTTAGGCGAAAGCGGTCTACTCGGGTTAATTACTTTTGGTTCAATATTTATTTTCTTTATCATTAAAACTTTTCCTTTATTTTTTAAAAAAACATCTAACATCTATCATCTAACATCTATCATCTTTTTCGGTTGTACACTAACCATGTTAGCCAACGCTATATTTATCGATGTTTTCGAAGCTTCAAAGACAGCTTATCTTTTTTGGATTATGATGGCCTTTTACTATCAATCATTAACCATTAAACCAACCAATGAAACCAAGTAAACGAAATATTTTAATGATCACTCCTTATTTGCCTCGACGAGCCCAATCTGGTGGCCAAAATAGTTCTTACTATTCCATAAAATATTTAGCTGATGAAAATAATATTACTCTCATTTGTTTTAGTCGTGATGAAGAAGGTCTAGATGAAATTAAAGCTTTTTGTAAAAAAGTTATTGTTGTTAAACGTGGTAAAACTTGGGATTTTAAAAAAATTCTTTACACCGGTTTTAGTACCTATCCATTTTTGGTTACCAACTATATTAGTAAAGATTTAAAAAATACTATTGCTGAAGAATTAAGCCAAGGTCAGTACGACTTAATCCATTGCGAGTGTTTTTACCTAATGCCTAATATTCCCCAAACCAACACCCCTATTGTTTTAGTTGATCAAACCATCGAATTTGCTGTTTATCAACACTATATTCAAACAGTAAAAGGCTGGAAAAAACTGATCTATCCCTTCCTTTGGCTCGATGTTATGAAACTGAAACACTGGGAGACTTATTATTGGAAAAATACTAACACCGTAGTTGCTTTTGGTGAAGAAGATCAAAAAATAATTTCCAAAATTACCGGTCGTAACGACATTAAACTCTTTGACAATGGTGTCGATAATAAATATTTTGAATCAAAACCAAAAACACCCAAAAGCAAATTTCCTTCAATTCTTTTTGGTGTTTCCAATATGAAATGGATGCAAAACCGTGAATCAGTTGAAATGATTATGAAAGATTCTTGGCCTGAAATTAAAAAAACTATTCCAAATTGTAAGCTTTTTATTATTGGCCGCTTAGCTCCTGATTATTACGGCCATTATCGTTCAGAAGATGTTGTTGTTGAAGAAGCTGATTTTGATGGACAACCTCACGACCCTATGTATTACTATCAATATTGTTGGGCTCTAGTCGCTCCTATGGGCAGTGGTGGTGGTAGTCGAAATAAATTTCTTGAAGCCATGGCTTGTCGTTTACCCATTATCACTACTCCCGAAGGTATGGGTGGAATTAAGATTGAAAATTTTAAGCAATCAATTATTTGTAAATACGAAGATGTAGCCAAAAACACTATTGATTTACTCAGAAATGATAAGAAACGAATCGTTATGGGTAATGAAGCTAACAAATTAATCAGCAGTAAATATTCTTATCAAAATAGCGCCAAGGGATTAAACCAAATTTATCAAAAAATAACTCATGACTAAAAATATCGATCTATCAATTATTATTCTCAATTACAACTCAGGTGACTATCTTCAAAAATGTCTCGCAAGCATTTCTCAATCAGAATTAGGTGATTATAAAATTGAAGTAATCGTTGCTGATAATTGTTCCACTGATAAAAGTATTGATCTTGCTAGAGAAGTAAAATGCCCCGATACTCAGTTCCTTATTCTTAACAATAATCGGGGTTTTGCTGCCGGTAACAACCAAGGATTAAAAGTATCTGATCCAAAAAGTAAATATGTTCTCTTCCTTAACCCTGACACTTTAGTTGAAAAAAATACTTTTAAAACCATGATTAATTTCTTTGAAACTACCCCCGATGCCGATGCTGCTACTTGTTGTATAAAACTGGTCAAAACCGGTCAGATGCAACCGGAATGTCACCGAGGGTTTCCCACTCCTTGGCGATCATTTTGTTATTTTACTGGACTCTATAAATTGGCACCAGAAACAGCTTTCTTAAATGGTTATTTTCAAGGAAATTTAGACTTGACTAAAGCTCATCCCATTGAAGCCTGTGTTGGCGCTTTTTTAATGATCAAAAGAACTGTTGGTGAAGCAATTGGTTGGTGGAATGAAAAATATTTCTTTTATGGCGAAGATTTAGATTTTTGTTATCAAATTCACAAAAAGGGTTTTCAACTTTATTTCAACCCAAATTGTCAAATTAGTCATTTTCAGGGAATTTCTTCCGGATTAAAATCTCAAACCCAAAAAATCACCCAAGCTAATCGCGAAACCAAAGTTCGTGTCGCTCAAGCCAGCACCAACGCCATGAGAATTTTTTATCAAGAAAACTTATTCAACAATTATTCCCCAATAACCAGGAAAATAGTTTTATTGGGAATTAAATTATTAGAATTTAAAAGAGTTTTTAAGGCTAAATACTTATAATCATGAACAACAAACCACATATAGTTATCGATGCTCGACTTTATGGACCAAAACACACCGGTATTGGCCGTTACACTAAAAATCTTTTAATTGCCCTTACCGAACAACCAAACTTCAAAAAATATCGTTACACCCTAATTATTTACAAAGAGTTAGAAACCGAAGTTAAAAAAGATTTAGGCGACAATTTTGACTATATTACTACCTCTATTCGTCATTATTCCATTGCTGAACAGTTGATTCTTCCTTTTATCATCTATAAATTAAAACCCGATTTAGTTCATTTCACTCACTTCAACAAACCCTTATTATATTTTGGTAAATCAGTTGTCACTATTCATGATTTAATCAAACATTTTTTTAAAGGCCGTCTAAATACCACCAAAAATGCCGCCACTTATTGGATCAAACATTTTTTCTACATGATCTTAACTGACATTACTATTAAAACTAATACCATCATCGTTCCGAGTGATTTTTGGCGAGACTATATTATAAAAAACTTTCATGTTTCACCAAACAAAATCACCACCACCCACGAAGCTGTTGATCCCGGATTTTTAAACAAAATCGACCAACTTAACCAAAATAATTTTGAAATTAAAAATTCAGATCTGACTAAAAATTATATTATCTACACCGGTAATTTATACCCCCATAAAAATGTTGAAGTCATCATTGAATCTCTTAAATCACTCCCAGATATAAATCTTAAAATAATTTGTGCCAGAAATTATTTTACTCAAAGAATTGAAGACATGTCTAAAAAACTTCACGTCCATAAACAAATTGAATTTCTCGGATATATCCCTGATACTGAATTTAAAAAAATATATTCTCAAGCCATTGCTTTAGTTCATCCATCACTAATGGAAGGATTCAGTTTAACCGGACTTGAAGCTATGGCCTTAGGCTGCCCAGTAATTTCATCTAACAGCAGTTGCTTACCAGAAATTTATCAAGATTCTGTACTTTATTTTGATCCAACTGATCCTCAAGATTTAACTAATCAAATCAAAAAACTTTATAACTCCAATGACCTTCGGCAAAAATTAATTGAGTTAGGTTTTAAACAAATTCAGAAATACTCCTGGGAAAAAACTGCTAAACAAACTCTTCAAGTTTATCAAAATGTCTTAATTAGAAATTAGAAATTAAAAATTGCGAAACGAAGTAAAGTCCACCTTTGGCAGAAAAATTAAAAATTATCAACCAAAGATTGCTATTTTTTACGATTGGTTAAATCAATGGGGCGGTGCCGAAAAAGTATTATTAGATATTCTCAAGGTTTTCCCCAATGCTCCAATTTTTACTCTTGTTTATGACCCAAAAAAAACTGACTGGTTACCCAAAGATATTCAAATATTTACCTCGCAAATTAATAAACTACCATTATCAAAAAAAAATCCTATTTTTTATACTCCATTTTATTCCCTTGCTTTAGAACAATTTGATTTCTCTCAATACGACATAATTATTTCAACCACCTCTACTATTGGTCACTCTCTCCTTACTCAACCAAAAACTTTATTTATTTGTTACCTACATAATGTAAATCGTTATTTATATCAAACCCCACCAAAATTTAAAATTATTTTTCCCATACTCAAAAAATATCAAAAAACAGATTTTATTTTTGGTCAAAGACCAGATTACCTTTTATGTAATTCCAAAACCGTTCAGGAAAGAGTTAAATCTACCTATCAAAGATCAGCTGAAATTATTTATCCTGGTGTCGATACTGATTTTTTCACCAAAGGAACCGGAAACAATTCTCAAGAACCATACTTTTTAGTTGTGTCTCGTTTGGTTGCTCACAAAAGAATTGATCTGGCTATCAAAGCCTGTAATCAACTCAACAAAAAATTAATTATTGTTGGAGAGGGGAGAGATAGAAACAAATTAATTAAAATTAGTAATAAAAATCCAAAATCAAAAGTTGTTTTTTTAGGTAAAGTTTCCGATAAAAAATTACTTTTTTTGTATCAAAATTGCCAAGCCTTAATTTGCCCACAAGAAGAGGATTTTGGTTTAACTCCAATTGAGGCTCAAGCTTGTGGTAAACCAATAATTGCTTACAATAAAGGTGGTTTGACTGAAACAGTTATTGATAACAAAACTGGAGTATTTTTTAATCAACAAACCGTAAGTTCATTACTTGATGCCATGGAAAAGTTTTCAAAAATAAATTTTTCTGCCGCAAATTGCGTTAATAACGCTAGTCGATTTTCGAATCAAAATTTCATGTTAAACTTTAAGCAAACCATTAATAAATTATGGCAGCAACATCAAATCACTATATTGTAATTCTTTGTGGCGGTACTGGTCCCCGTCTTTGGCCATTATCTCGGGCCAATTATCCGAAACAATTTCTTCCTATTCTAAGTTCCAAAACTCTTTTAGAACAAACTCTTAATCGAGCCAAAAAAATATCTTCTTCAAAAAATATTTTTATAGTATCAACTCAACGTTATCAAAAAAAAATTGAAGAATTAATTGGCAATAAAATTCCTAAATCAAATTTTATTTATGAACCAAGTAAAAAAAATACCGCTATGGCTATTCTTTTTGCCATTAGTCATATTCAAAAAATAAATCCCAAAGCTGTCATTACTACCACTCCAGCTGATCATTTCATCTCAAAAAATATTGCTTTCAAAAGAACTATTTTAAAAGCTGCCGCCTTAGCCTGTGGCCATCATCAAATACTCACTATAGGAATTAAACCAACTTTTCCCAATATTTCTTACGGCTACATTATTCCTCAAGTCAAAAATCAAAATTTTTCTCATGTAAATTTATTCATCGAAAAGCCCGACAAAGAATCTGCTCAAAATTTAATTAAAAAAGGCGCTTTTTGGAATTCTGGTATTTACACATTTACCATCGAAGATATGATTTCTGAATTCGAAAAACTCCAGCCAGAATATTTTTCAATCTATCAACAACTTCTTTCTCTAGATAATTCAAAAAAAATTATTTCCATTTATAAAAAATCCCCAAATTTACCAATTGATAGAGCAATTTCTGAAAAAAGTAACCAGGTGTCTGTTATTCCAGCCAGATTTAATTGGAGCGACGTAGGTGAGTGGAAGGCAATCTATAACCAACTCAAAAAAAATACCAGAGGAATGGCCGTATTAAATTCGGAATCTCAGTTTTTAGAAGTTAATTCAAAAAACTGTCTTATTTCTGCACCGAAAAATAAAATAATTGGCTTGGTCGATGTTAACAATTTGGCTATCATTGATACCCCAGATGGACTATTAATTTGTAATATTGCTTACGATGGTAGCTACCGAGTTAGAGATATAGTTTCTCAAATGGTTAAAAGTAAAAAATATAAAAATTATTTTCTTAAAAAATAATGAAACAAAAAATAGTTTTTAATATTTTTAAAAGGGTTCTCGATATTTTTAGCTCTATTTTTTTAATTATATTATTTTCACCTATTTTTTTAGTTACTATTATTGCTATAAAGTTAACCTCACCAGGCCCCATTTTCTTTAAACAAAAAAGAGTTACTAAAAATAACCATGAATTTTGGATGTACAAATTCCGGTCTATGTATACCGGAGATAATGATAAACGACTTCGAGAAAATTATCCAGAATTGTGGAAAAAATATAAAGATGCTGGATGGAAATTACCCATGTCGGAAGATCCAAGAATTACTCCAATTGGAAAAATTATCCGAGCTACTTCAGTCGACGAATTTCCTCAACTAATTAATATTCTTAAAGGGGAAATGAGTCTTGTCGGGCCAAGAGCTTACCGAGAAGAAGAACTTCAAGAATACGAAAAAAAATACCCCAAAACCAAAAAATATATTGACGAGATCCGCTCAGTTAAACCAGGGTTAACCGGCCTTTGGCAAACTTCCGGTCGAAACGAATTAAATTTCGAACAACGTGCCAAACTCGATTCTAAATATATTCGCAATCAATCTGTTTGGCAGGAGATAAAAATCATTCTCAAAACACCAACATCAATGATCTCTCGCTGGTAATTTTTTGCAATATTGTTTACACTAATAGTATGGATTTAATCACTTCTGCCGCTAATACCAAACTTGGCAAAAAAATCAAAAAGAAATCAAATAAACTTCCAAAGATACTTTTGATTATCCTTGCTGTTATATTAGGTATTTCTATTTTTCTTTTCCTTTTTGCCTATTTACCTGCTAAAGAGCTTCAAAACCAACTCAACAATACCAAAACTGAAGTTAGCACTTTAAAACAAAACATTAACGACAAAGACTTAGAACAAATTAAGATTCGAATCGCTAATCTCAAAAATCAAGTCAATCTAATTGAATCAAGTTACAATAAATTAAAATTAATCGGATCTTTTCCTGTTATTCATAGTTATTACCAAGATGGTAAACAAGCTTTAAATATAGCCAAAAACGGTCTGGAAACCGGAGAGATTGTTATAAAAGCCATTGAACCATATTCCGATTTCCTTGGTATCAAAGGTGGCGCCACCAGCAGTCAAGAAACTACCGAAGACAGAATTGCTTTTTTAACTCAATCAATTGAAGGATTGACTCCATACCTTGATACTATCGAAACAAAAATGTCAGAAATTAATGAATCTATCAATAAAATAGATTCATCTCGATACCCAGAAGAGCTCAAAGGTTATCAAATAAAATCAAATATTACTAAAGCTCAGGATTTAATTTCTCAAGCCTATACTCTTGTAAAAGACGGTAAACCATTACTGGCCAAAACTTCATGGCTCTTAGGTAAAGACTCACCCCGTAAATATTTAATGGTTTTTCAAAACGATGGTGAACTCCGTCCTAGTGGTGGTTTTTGGACTGCTTATAGCACTATTACTGTTAATAACGGAAAAGTTACTCCCGGATCAGCCAGCAATATTTATGATCTTGATGACAAAATTAACAGCAAAACTCCCGCACCAAGATTAATCAAAAGTTATCACATCAATGTTCCTTATCTCAATCTTCGTGATAGCAACCTTTCACCCGATTTTCCTACAGATGCAAAAATTTTCTTAGATCAATATACCAAAGTTATGGGTAGCAAAGACAAATTCGACGCTGTTATTGCTATTGACACTCAGTTATTAGTCGATATGGTTTCTGTATTGGGGAAATTAGATACACGAGTTGGCTCGTTTACCACCCAACCAGATAAAAGATGTGACGGTTGTCCTCAGATTATTTATGAAATGCAATGGATGTCTGGTCGACCTCGTGATTATATTGAAAAAAATCGAAAAGATTTTATGAATCCACTCATGTCTGCTCTCCTAGCCAACGTTATGGGCTCAGAAAAATCAAAAATGGGATTACTTATGCAAGCTTTCTTTACAGATATTAATCAAAAACATGTTATGGTTTATTTCCCCGATGAAGAAATGCAAAAAGTTGGTAATTTAGCCAATATTACCGGAAAAATTTATGATGTTGATAAATCAATTGATTATCTCCATCTCAATGATGCTAATTTCGCCAGCGCTAAAAGTAATATTTTTATTACTCAAAAAATCAATCACGACATTAATATTAAAAATAGTGTCGCTACTCATAAAATTTCTGTTACCTATACCAATCCCGCTGCCGGTTCTAATTGTAACCTTGAAAAGGGAGATTTATGTCTCAACGCTTCTACTTATCGTGATCTGTTCCGTTTTTACACTCCAACCGGCTCAAAACTTATCAAAATGACCGGTTCTGAAGTTGAAACAGTTCAATACGAAGAATTAAACAAACAGGTTTTTGAAGGATTTTATGGAAACAAATTCGGCCTCAATCCTAAGTCTAATATTAAAACTTCAATTGAATACACTTCCGGAGCCAATATTGGGAAAACCTATACTCTAATGCTTCAAAAACAACCTGGAACTAAAGCTGTCGAATATAATCTCACTATTAACGGCCAAAAGCAACCAACATTCCAATGGGTCGCCGACAAAACCATTAAATTCTCTCTCTAATGGAGCGATATCAATCGACTTTAGGAATTATTATTAATAAACGAACTTCAAAAGAAGCTGATTTATTAATAACCATATTAACCCCAAGATTAGGTAAAGTTATTGCACTCGCCAAAGGTGCTAAAAATATTAAAAGCAGTCGTCTAGGGAATCTTCAACTAGGCAACACTGTTAAACTTCAACTTTATCAAAAAAATAACTTTAACTGGATTTCTGAAACCCAAAATATTTTTCCTTTTCTTCAAACCGATAAAAATTTAGCCCAACTTAATCTTTTATTTTATTTTTTAGAAATTGTTAATCAACTTATCGCTGAAAATCAACATATTGAAGGTATTTTTGAAGTTTCTCAAAATATTATCAATGCCATCAATAAAAATCTCATCAGCCAATATATTTTTAACGAAATCAAGTTTTTAGAACTTCTCGGCTTTGGTGTTCCACCAGAAATCAAACAAAATTTTTCTAATAAAGATTACAAAACCAGTCAAAAACTCATCAAACGTTTTTTTGAATCTATTATCGAAAAACCTCTCGAAAGCAACAAATTATTCAAATGAAAAGTAAACAGATTATTTACAAAATATCTTTAATTTTATTATTTTTTGCCGGTATTTTCCTTCGATTTTTTAATTTAGATACTACTGCCAGATTTACTCGAGACGAATCTAGTGACCTAGTAAAAATAAAACAAATTATCGACCAAAAAGATATTACTCTAATTGGACCAACTGCCGAAGGAAATACCGGAATTTTTAGTTCTCTTACGTATTATATTTCTTTACCATTTGTTTATTTTTCCAAAAACAATCCTGTTAGTCCAGCATGGGCCTCAGCCTTTTATGGCTCCGTTACGATTCTACTTATTTGGATATATTTTAAAAAACAAAAAGATATTTGGAAGCCCATTTATTTTTTACCAATAGTTTTAACACCATTTATTCAAATGTCACGATGGGCTTGGAATCCACATTTTATTCCACTCTGGCAAATTTTAGGCATACTAATTCTAAGCTCTAATCTTCCATTAAATTTCTTCATCAGTGGTATAATTTTTGGGTTAACTATCCATCAACATTGGTATGCCGTCTTTTCTTGCCTTGGAATGGCCGTTTTAATTCTAATTAAAAATAAAAAAATCAAACCATTGCTTTACTTTTTAACTGGACTCTTTATTTCTATCTGTCCATTTATTTTATTTGATCTCACCCATCCACCAGGGTTATTTTTTAGCCGAATGTTATATTTCAGTCCGGTAGCAATAAACCAGTCTCTAAATATTTTCTCAATTTTTTCTAGAGTATTAACAATTCCATTTCAATTCTTTAATTATTTAACCTTCCACCAACCAATACTAACTTGGCTAATTATTTTACTGACTACAATTTTAATCATCAAAAATTTTTATCAAAAAAAATCTAATCTCAATCTTTTTCTTATTCCAATTTTATTTCAATTTTTGGGGTTATCTATTATTTCAACACCTATTGAAGATCGTTATCTTATACCTGGGATTATTTTCTTTATTATTTGGCTCTCTTATAATGCAAAAAATATTTTTGCCAAAATTTTAATAATTACCCTTATCTTTTCTGGACTCTACTCATTACCTAAAATTATTTTTCAAAACGACTGGACTAACAATCTTACTGCTCTGACCGAAATTACTCAGATCATTGAAAATAAGTCATCATCTATAAACAAATTTAATTTAGTAGTTTTACAAAGCCCCGATCAAAATACCAAAGGCAGTCGTTTCAGAGATTTACTCAAAATAAAAAATATTAATCCACTTCCACCAGAAGATTATTCAAACCCAAATTCTCTTTTTGTAATTACTTATTCCGATAATTGGGAAAAAATTAAAACCGATCCTGCCTACGAAATGGATCATTTCCGAAAAAACCAACCAGACCAAGTTTGGAAAATCAAAAACTCTCAATGGTTTCTTTACCAAGTTAATAAATAAAATATGGCAAATATCAATGATTATCAAAAAGTTAATACTTTTTTATTGAAAAATAATATCAATTCTATTTTGTATGGCTCTCTTGGTGTCTCTGTCTATCTTGGCAACTTTAAAGAATTTAGCGATATCGATCTATTAGTTGATGAAAACTTTTTAAAGAGTGATTGGTTAAAGTTAGTAAAAATTATGGAAGACAATGGATTTAAATTAGTTAACGAATCAGAACATGAATTTTGTGATCAAAAAATAACCGTCGCTTTTGCTCCGAAAATAATTTTAATTAGAGACAAAATTTGCAATCCAGAAACTGATATTCAAATTCATTACCAAAATGGAGTCAAGGTTATTACCTTAAACAAAGAATCATTTATTAAAGCTTATCTCTTCAGTTCAAAAGATGGATATAGAAAAAACAAAAGAGGTAAAAAGGATTTAAATATCGTCAAAAAACTTCAAAATATTCAATAATTAACTAGTTTTTTAATTTAGTGTAAAATATACTCATCGTCAACTATGACCGAATCGGCAATTCGCGAGTTGAAAGTTTAAAAGTGGACGGACAACTGGAATAAATAATCCGTCAAATAGGGTGGAACCGCGGAAAGAAATTTTCGTCCCTAAAAATTAATATTAATTTTTAAGGATACACATGGCAGACAATCAAAACGATCTCGTCAGTAAAATCGTCAGTCTCTGTAAACGCAGAGGAATTATTTTTCAAAATTCTGAAATTTACGGTGGTGTTCAAGGTTTTTACGATTATGGTCCGGTCGGATCACTCATGAAATTAAATTGGAAAAATTATTGGTGGCAAACAAATGTCATCAAACGTCGCGATGTTGTTGGTATTGATGGTTCTATCATTACTCACCCAACCGTTTGGCAAGCATCTGGTCACGTCAAAAATTTTGCCGATGTTATGGTTGAATGTAAAAAATGTCACAAACGATTTCGTCCAGACTTACTCGATGATCCGTCAAAATGTCCTGAATGTGGCGGAGAATTTACTAAGGGTCGAAAATACAATATATTATTTGAAACAGAAATCGGTGTCATTGAAGGCGAAAAACAACATGCCTATCTAAGAGGAGAGGCCTGCCAAACTATTTATTTGGATTTCAAAAATATAGTTGACTCTTGCCGCGTCAAAATCCCTTTCGGTATCGCTCAAATTGGGAAAGCTTTCCGCAATGAAATTACTCCAAAAAACTTCCTCTATCGCACTCGCGAATTTGAACAATGGGACATTCAATATTTTGTTCATCCCAGCCAAATGGATAAGTGGTTTGAATATTGGAAAGAAAACCGTATGAACTGGTATAAATCATTATTTAATAACTCAGAAAGTTTACGTTTCCGCGAACATGCCAAAGACGAATTAGCTTTTTATGCCAAAAAAGCATTTGACATCGAATACAACGCTCCTTGGGGTTGGGCTGAAATGGAAGGAATTCACTGGCGATCAGACTACGATTTAACTCAACATTCCAAATTTAGCGGTCAAGATCTTTCCTATATTGATCCCGTCACTCACGAAAAATATCTCCCTTGGATTACTGAAACTTCTGGAGGAGTTGATCGTAGTTTCTTTTTTATGCTTTTAGACGCTTACCGTGAAGAAACCACTTCTAGTGGAGAAGTTAGGACTTATCTTAAAGTTAATCCCAAAGTTGCTGCTTATAAAATGGCTGTTATTCCATTAGCCGCTAACAAACCAGAGTTAATTGATAAAGCCGAAAAAATTTTCAATCAACTAAATCAAAAATATTCCGTTGATTGGGATGATAGTAGTAATATTGGGAAAAAATATCGCCGCCAAGACGAAATCGGTACGCCTTGGTGTTTAGTTGTCGACTATCAAACTTTAGAAGACAATACTGTCTCTATTCGCGACCGAGACACTATGGAACAAATTCGTCTTAATGCTGACGAAATTGACAGTTGGTTAGAAAAAAGGTTAAATAACTAATATGAATAAACTAAAAATAATTTCATTATCATTAGTAGTTGTTTTTTCCTCCCTGTTTCTTTCTGCTTGTGGTAAAAAGAAAACTGAGACCAACAAATCTACTCCTACCAAGGGCATTCAAAAAGAATTGGTTCTTTCTGAATCAGAAAAACCAATAATTTCCCTTATTCCCCGCGAGGACGGTCACGAATTAAAACTAAAAATTGATAATATTCCTTCAAATATTAGTCAAATCGATTATGAACTTATTTATTCCGCTACCGAAAATGGTTTAACTATGGAAAAAGGTGTCGGCGATACTGTTAAAATAACTTCAAAAAATATTGAAAAAGATCTTCTTTTAGGTACTTCTAGCTGCACCAATGGTTGTAAATATAAATATGACACCGGTGTTTCTGAAGGTACTCTTTCTTTAATTTTTTACACTAACGATAATCAAAGCGCTACTTACGAAACACCATTTATTTTAAAAACTTCAGCTGATATCAAAAAAGACGGCGGTCTAACTCTCAAAGGTCAAGATTTTTCCATTAAAGCTACCACTACTACCAAAAGTGATTATTTTATTGTCATCAAAAATTACCCTTCTTATTTTTCCGTCTTTTCTAACAGCAAAGGTGCTGGAAAAATTACCTCCATCACTCCCACCACGGTTACCAAACAAGATATGACTTCTTTGGTTGGCAACTATACTACCAACTAATGAATTTCCATACCTCTGTTTTACTTAAGGAAAGTATCAGTAATCTTTTTATTGAGTCCAATGGTTTATATATTGATGCCACTTTGGGTCACGGCGGTCATGCTATCGAAATTCTCAAACTTGGCGGTGCTGTTTATGGATTTGATCAGGATCCTATCAACTTAAGTATTGCTAATAATCGAATTAAAAAGTTAAATCTTGATTCAAAATTTGTTCCAGTAAACCAAAATTTTAACAGTATCGAAAAATTTGTTACTCAAAAAATCAAACAAAAAGTCGATGGTTTAATTGCCGATTTAGGTTTAAGTCAAAGCCAACAAACTGCCAATAATAGGGGATTTTCCTTTAATGACACACTTTCTTTAGATATGCGTCTCGATCCAAAATCTCAAAATTTAACTGCCGAAGAAATAATTAATACTTATTCTTTTAACGATCTTTATGAAATTTTTACCAAATTCGGTCAGGAACTTTATAGTAAACCGTTAATTCTTCATATTATTAGACAACGTCAAAAATCTCCTATTAAATCAGGTGAAAGATTAGCCAATATTATCCGTGATTATTATCAAAAACATCACATTAAAACCAAAATTGATCCGGCCACAAAAATATTTTTAAGCCTTCGTATTGCTGTCAATCAAGAAAATAGTAATTTACAAAAACTACTTGAACAAAGTTTAGAAGTAGTGAAACCAGGTGGTAATGTTTCCATAATTACTTTCCATTCCGGTGAAGATAGAATTGTTAAACAATTTCTTATTAAGAACTCCAACAGATTAATTTCTCAAAAACCCATCAAACCTACACTTGAAGAAGTTAAAAATAACCCTTTATCTCGCTCTAGTATTCTTAGATCGTATAAAATAGTTTAATGTCCAAAATTTTTACTTGGGTTATCATTATTAGTCTGGCTATTCAAATTGGTTTTTCTTTTTTTTATTCCAACGAAATCATTAATCAAAATTATCAACTTGATCAATATCAAACTCAAGTTGATCAACTTAAATTAAATATTGAATCAGTCGAAAAACAATTATCTAACCTTAGTTCTATAAATAAAATTAGTCAAAGTACCTCTTCAGCCTCCGTTACTATTACTCAAACTGTAAAAATTATCAAATAATGATTCAACGATACCGTTTATTACTCACCTCATTTTTACTCTGTTTTTTTATCATTAGTACTAGATTTTTTTACTGGCAAATTATCAAAAGTTCCGATCTTAAGGAAAAAGCTATTAGCCAAACATATAAACTCGAAACCAAAAATTCCACCCGCGGTCAAATTTTATCATCAGATGACTTTCCTTTAGCCATAAATCAAACTAACTATCAGATTTCAATTTACAAACCAAACCTTAAGGATGATCTAGATTCTCTTTTTCAAAAAATCGAATCTATTCATCCTGGGTTTATTACCGAAAATCAAAAAAATCTTGATAACTTTAAAAATAATTCCAAACAACTTTGGATTGATTTACCAACCCTATTCGACATTTCCGAAAAGAACCAATTTCAGGATATTCCCGGAATTACCACTCGCCAAAATTTAAGTCGTTATTATCCGGAAAATAAACTTGCCAAAGACATTCTTGGGTTTATTGCCAAAGACGAAGAAGGAACTCAAATTGGTTATGGCGGTCTTGAAAGCTATTACAACAAAAAACTCCAAGGGAAAACCGGATTTAGTTTAGCTCCACAAGATGCTACTGGGAAAACCATTCTTACCAAAAAAAGCTGGACCCTTTCTGCCACTGATGGTCAAAATATTCACACCTCTATTAATCGCAGTATTCAATATCAAGCCGAAAAAATTTTATCAACAGGTATTGAAAAGTATCAAGCCGACTCTGGATCAATTACTATTATGGAAAGTTCTACAGGACAAATTCTTGCCATGACCAGTCTCATCGCCACTTCATCAGCCACCCCCAGCGCTTCCAAAAACCCGGCCATTGCCGATCTTTTTGAACCTGGATCTATCTTTAAACCAATTATTATGAGTATGGCCCTTAATCAAAAAGTTATTGACACCAGTTTTATTTGTGAAAAATGTAATTCACCCAGAACTATTGGCGAATACACTATTACCAATTGGGACAATGCCACTCATCCCAACGCTACTCTTAAAGACATTATTTTAAATTCTGATAATATCGGCATGAGCTACATTATAACTAAACTAGGTTTAAATAATTTTCTTAACTATTATCAAAAACTTGGTCTTAATCAAAAAACTGGTATTGATCTCCAAGGTGAAGCCAAACCTACAGTAAAAACTAATTGGCCTGAAATTGATTTAGCTACCGCTTCTTTCGGACAGGGGATTGTTGTCACTCAAATCAATATGCTTCAAGCCTTCAACGTTATTGCTAACAATGGTCAACTTGTAAAACCCCAAGTAGCCAAATATTTCACCGACAATTTTGACCGAATATCTTATCCCAAAAAACAAAATTCTTCTCAAGTTTTTTCTCCGGAAATTATTTCCCAAATGAAAGATATTCTTAAATATGCCGTCGAAAATGGTGTTGTTAATCAATTTAGACCTAAAAATTTAGAAGTTTGCGCTAAAAGTGGTACCGCTCAAATAGCCATCAAAGGCAGTTACACCGATTCATCCACTATTGCCTCATATATCGGCTTTTCCCCTTGTAATAACCCTAAATTCACTATGATTGTTACTATAAATAATCCTAAATCTTCACCTTGGGGTTCCAGCACTGCTGCCCCAATTTGGTATGAATTAGCCTCAAAAATTGATCATTTGTTATAATTAATCACCTTCAATGCTACAAAAAATAAAGAATTTGTTCTTTCATTTACCAAAAAGTATTTTTTATCAAGCCTACTATCATTTTCCCACCAAAAAACTTACTCTTATTGGTATTACTGGAACTGATGGAAAAACTACTACTGCTACATTGGTCTATGAAACCCTAAAAAAAGCTGGCATTAATGCTGGTGTTATTACTACTATTAGTGCCAAATACGACGACCATGAAATTGACACTGGACTTCATATGACCAGTCCTGACCCTTCCGTTATTCAAAAAATATTTAAAACTATGGTTGACGCCGGGATAACTCATGTAGTTTGTGAAGTCACTGCTCATGCTCTTGATCAATATCGATTTGCTGGTTGTCATTTTGCTGTTTCTGTTATTACTAATACCTCTCATGAACACCTCGATTATTTTAAAAACATGGACCAATATATTCAAACCAAAGCTAAAATTTTTGATCAATCTGAAATTTGTATTCTTAACAAAGACGATCCATCATACGAAAAAATTATCAAAACTTTCCCCAAAAAATTTTTAAGTTACAGTGTCGACAAAAAATCAGATTATCAAGCCACCAACATTATCATTAAATCAAATTCATTATCTTTCAATATTAAAAATAATTCTATTTTTACTGACAGTCCTTACCGTTACCAAATTTATAATATTCTCACCGCCTTTTCTATTATGGATCAGCTCCAAATTGATCAAAATTTTTTAATTGAAACTGTCAAAAATTTTCCTCTCACCAAAGGTCGTCGTGAAGAAGTTCCCAACCAGTTAGACATCAAAGCTATAGTTGATTTTGCTCACACCCCTAACGCTATTAAAAATACATTATCTTCACTTAAAGAAACCAATTCCGGCAAAATCATTGCTATTTTTGGCGCTACCGGTGGTCGTGATCAAAGCAAACGCCCTCAAATGGGATTAGTCGTCTCTCAATTAGCCGATATTGCCATTATTACTTCAGATGATACCCGCGACGAAGATATTCAAGACATCAATAAACAAATTATCAGCGGCATCAAACCAGACTCTGTTTTAGTCGATACTACTGATTTTTCAGAAATTAAAAAAATTATTAAATCCAACAAAAACAAATTTATTTATTTCAATATCCCCAACCGACAAGATGCTTTTAATCTAGCCATTCAATTATCACAACCAAAAGATACTATTATTGCTATGGGTAAAGGTCACGAGACCACCATTCTCCATGGCAAAACGGAATTTCCCTGGTCAGAAACCGAGGCTTTTCGTTCTGCTTTTAAACTCAAACAAAATTAATATGACTCAATTTAATATTCAAAATCAACTTTCGCCGGCAGAAAATTATCAATCAGGCCTTTTACCCCAACGCAACCAAATTAATTTTTGGTATCAAGATTCTAGTAGCCGTTCGAACCTATCCAATTTTCAATTAAGTTCAGAAAATCGCCGGATTATTAACAAAACTCAGGAATTTACTTATCAACTTATTTCTCTAAAAGATTTTAATTACACTCCAAAAGTTCAGAAACAAATTTTTTCCTGGCTCAAACTGTTAGGATGGGATTTCCCCGTTAGTTCAGTTAAAACAATATTCACTAACCATATTTTTAATTATCTTTATATTTGGAAAGATCAACAACAAAATACCGTTGCTTATTCAATCTGCTATTTTTCTAAAGAAATAAGTCATATCGCTTATGTTTTTTATGATCCCCAATATAGCCATGGTAATTTACCTATCAGATTAGTTCTTCAAACAGTTTCTGATAGTCATGATAGGGGATTAAAATATTGTTACCTTGGCCGTTTTTCTTCAGAAACTGGTTTTTACAAACGCAATATGCCCGGTTTTGAATATTTCGATTCTAAAAATAAACAATGGATTAAGTATCTTTAATTCTAATTTAAAATTTAATATTCAGATTTGATTAAAAATTAAAAATTTCAAATTAAAAATTCTTTTACTTTAAACTTTCAACTTTATACTTTCAACTAATTTATGAATATTCATATTCTCGGTATTGCTGGCAGTATGACTGCCAATTTGGCTGTAGCTCTCAAAAAATTAGGCAACATTGTCACTGGTTCTGATCAGGAAAAAATTTTCCCTCCAGTCAGCACTACTCTCAAAAAAGCCAATATTTCAATCAATTCAACTACTATCAATAAAAGTATTGATTTGGCCATTATTGGTTCTTCATATGGTTCTTTTGATAAAACTAAAGAAGAGTTTGAACAAATTAAAAAATTAAAAATTCCTTATATTTCCGCTACCGAATACATCGCTCAAAATTTAGTCAAATCAAATTCAGTTGTTGTTGCTGGCAGTTTTGGCAAAACCACTATCACTAGCCTAATTAGTTGGATTTTTTCTCAATCTAACAAAAAACCTAGTTTTATGTTTGGCGGTAACCCAAAAAACAAATTCGACTCTTTTAAGTTTTCTAATTCCAATTGGTCAATTGTTGAAGGTGATGAATCCATCCATGGTCTCGATAAACAAGCCAAATTTTTATATTATCGACCCAAATATTTAATTATCACCAGTGCCGATTGGGAACATAAAGATTGTTATCCAAATGAAAAATCTAATTTTGATGCCTTCAAAAAATTAGTCCAACAATTGCCTTCAGATGGAATTTTAATTCTCAATAGCCAAAGCCAAACTTCCCTAAAATTAGCCAAATATTCTCCCTGCCAAGTTATTACATATAATTCTCCCAATTCCAATTATTTCATTGAAAATATCAATCGCCAAAACGAAATCACCAACCTCTTAATTCACACTCCAAACGGATTAATAAAAACTACTACTAGTCTTATCGGTCAATTCAATTTTGAAAATATTTTAGCTGCTTTTAGCCTTTGTGACAGTTTAAATCTAAGCCATTATTCTATTTCTAAATCAATTATGTCTTATAAGGGTGTTAAACGACGTTTAGAATTAATTGACAAACGAAATAATATTCTTTTCTTTGATGACTTTGCTCAATCCAATCAAAGAATTATATCGGCATTATCGGCATTAAAACAGCATTTCCCTAATAAAAACATAAAAGTATTATTCCAACCTCACGCCTCATTTAGTCAATACAAAAACAGTCTTTGTGAACTCAAAAATTCTTTTGATTTAGCTAACGAAATCGTTCTCACCCAATTAAAATTCAACCCTAGTATTAGCAAAAAAGATCGTAATACTGCCAAAGATTTTCGCAATTGTCTTGGTTCAAAACTCATTTATCTCCCTCTCAAAAAGCAAATAATAAAGTATTATAAAGATAGTCTGATGCCAAATGATATTTTAATTTATATGAGTTCTGGTGGTCTTGAAGGTAATCGTATCTTCAAATCTATTATCAACAGTTTCAAAAAATAATTTTATGTACTTTCAACTTTCTACTTTATACTTTTCACTTTATAACTTTATAACTTTTAACTAACTCATGTCTCGATATATTATTACTGGTGGTAATCAACTTCATGGCGAAGTTTCTATTCGCGGTGCCAAAAATGCTAGCTACAAACAAATCATTGCCGCTCTTTTAAGTGACCAAACCACCCAATTAACCAATGTTCCCAAAATTTCTGACGTCAAAATCACCGAAAGTATTGCCAAAAGTGTTGGCGCTAACATTGAATATTGTGGCGAACATTGTTTAGAAATTAGTGCCAAAAAAATTACCAATTCTACTGTTCCTATTGGTACTGGCGAAAAATCGCGCACTTCATTTATGTTTTCTGCCCCTCTTTTAGTTCGTACTGGTGACGCTATTGTCCCTATTCCTGGTGGCGACAAATTAGGTATCAGACCTCTTGATCGTCTCTTTGATTGTTTCCAACAAATGGGGATTTCTACTGAAATTTCTGACAACCAAATTAAATTTCACACCAACAAAATTAAACCAGTTCATTATGTTTTTAATAAGCCTAGTCATACCGTTACTGAAACTATTCTTATGACTGCCGCTTTCGCCGATGGTCAAACTGTTTTAGATAATGCCGCTCAAGAACCAGAAATTGACGATCTTATACTTATGCTCAACAGTATGGGTGCCAAAATTATTCGTAATCCCCAAGACCAGAAACAAATTATTATTGATGGCATCAACTCACTCAATGGCACTCATCATCAAGTAATTTGTGACCGTAATGAAATCGTTACTTTTGCTTGTGCTGCTTTGGCTACCAAGGGTTCAATTAATATTTTAAGAAGTGACTCTAAAACAGTTCAAACGTTTTTAGATACTATCGAAAAAATGGGAGCTAAAGTTGTTCCAGGTAAAGATGAAATTACCATTTCTTGGATTCAACCATTAAAAAATATTGATATTGTTACCGGACCAGAACCAGAATTTATGACCGACTGGCAGGCAATTTTCTCTGTCTTATTAACCCAAACAGTTGGTTGTAGTTCCATTATCGAAAGGGTTTATCCTTCACGTTTTCAACACATTGAAAATCTCCAAAAAATGGGTGTTAAAGCTGTTTTGTTTAACCCAGAAATTGATAATCCGGAAACCTTTTATCAATTTAATCCAGAAAGTGACCGACCAGAATTTTTCCATGGCGTAAAAATCTACGGACCAACAAAATTAAAACCAGCTAATTTCACCATTAATGATCTTCGTGCTGGTGCTTCGACTACTTTGGCTGCTCTTACTGCTGAAGGCATCTCAATTATTGATGGAGTTGAATTTATTGAAAGAGGTTACGAAAAGCTAGCCGAAAGACTTTGCTATTTAGGTGCTAACATAGAATATATAAAAACCTAAAATTATGATTCACCTTTATCTTGGCTTATTACTTTTTTCCTTTCTTATTACGAGTCTTTTAGTTGTTCCCTTTATTAATCTACTATATAAGCTCAAATTCCAGCGTCAGAGACAAAACACTACTGACTTTCAGAACAAAAAAACCCCTATTTTCGACAAATTTCACAATATTAAAACCGGCACCCCGGTTGGTGGAGGACTTTTAATTATTCTTTCTGTCTGTATTCTTTTTTTAATTCTTTTCCCAGCTATAAAAATTTCCAACATTTTTATTTCCACTAATTATCAAATTGTTCACGAGTTAGGTATTGTCTTTTTCACCTTCATTAGTTTTGGACTTCTTGGCTTATACGACGATATTTACAAGTTTTTTGGTTTTAAACGCACTGGTTTTTTTGGCCTCAAAATGATTCATAAACTCATCCTTCAATTAATTCTTTCTGTCATAATTTCTTGTTTAATTTATTTCACCCTCAAAGTTGATTTTATTTATATTCCGTTTCTTGGTGCTATTCATTTAGGCTGGCTTTTTATTCCCATTTCTACCATCATAATCACCGGCTTCGCCAACTTTTTTAATATCACTGATGGTCTTGATGGTTTATCATGTGGACTTTTAATGATTGCCTTATTTGCCTTTTGGTTTTTATCCAGCAGTTCCCTTGATACCCCCATATCGATGTTCCTTTGTTTATGGATTGGTAGTCTAATTGCTTTTCTTTATTTCAATGTTTATCCGGCGCGTATCTGGTTAGGAGACGTTGGAGCTTTATCTTTTGGAGCCACATTTGCCGTTATTGCCTTAATATTAGGTAAAATTGTTCCATTAATTATCGTCGGGTCACCTTTCATTATTGAAGGTTTAAGTAGTGCTATTCAAATTTTTAGCAAAAAGTATTTTGGCAAAAAAGTTTTCCCTGCCGCTCCATTCCACCTCACCCTTCAAAGCATTGGTTGGGAAGAACCTAAAATTGTCACTCGTGCTTGGCTGGCTGGAATTATTTTAGCTATTTTCGGACTATGGTTAGGACTAAATTAGATCAACTCAAACAGGAAATCGAACATTATATCGATCTCCCATATATGATCAATATTATTCGTGATGGAAAAATAATCAAGCCACGTTTTATGGGTGCCAAAGGTCACTGGAAAGATATTGATAAAGAAACTAAACGCCTAGCCAAAGAAAATCACATTGATCTGAAAAAACTTTCCTCACAACGTTTATACAACTTTCAAAAAAAACATAAAATCGGCATTGACTGCTCTGGATTAGCTTCTCAATTATTAATTTACTACGGTAAATTATCGGGCAAAAAAATAACCATTAATCCTCGCCACACTTCAGCTGAGATGCTTACTTCAGAGCCTTTATCCACCAAAATTGACGATCCTGATAATATCCGAACCGGTGATCTTATCCGTCAAAAAAATGGTCACCATGTATTATTTATCATCGAAAAGAAAGGTAAAACAATTGATTATGTCGACAGTTCTTTCTGGGGTAGAGGAGTCAAATACGGTCAAGTTGATCTAGCTGACCCAATGTTCGATAATCAGGGAATTTACCGTCTTAAATTACTTTTCCTCAATTAATTCCCGGTATTCCAAAGGATCAATTGATAGAATTTCTACTTCAGTTCCACACTCCCCACATTCCAAAATATCGCCAATCATCATCCCTTCGGTTGGTTTAATTTCAGAACTACAATCAGGACAAATAATATTAGTTGTTTGTGTCATAAGGCTAAAGAATATATAATTAAGCTTAAGTTAACCCATTATATGACAAACACTCCTTTAGTCCAATTAGACAATTTTTATCTCAAACGGGAAGATCAAAATATTACCGGCTCAGCCAAAGATAGAGCAATTCCATTTCAAATTGAAAATCTTAAAAAAAATGGTTTTACCCAGGCAGTTATTTCTAGCACCGGCAATGCTGCTATTTCTGCCGCCCACTTTTGTCATCAAGAAAATATTAAATTGACAATTTTTTTGTCACCCCACATTGCCCCAGAAAAATTAAATTTGCTCAAAAAATACGACCACGAAATTATTCTTTCACATCAACCAATCAGTGATGCTGTTAAATTTTCAAAATCCCTCCATGCCTATCTTTTACGTCAATCTACTGATCCCTCAAGTCTAATCGGTTATCAAACTATTGCCCAGGAGTTAGCAGAACAACTCCCTCAAATTACCAGCATTTTTATTCCTGTTGGCAGTGGGACTACTCTTCTGGGTATTTCTCAAAAACTTCCTAAAAATGTCAAAATTTTTGGAGCCCAATCGGCTGCTAATCCTACTGTTAGTAAAATTTTCGACCCTAATTTTACCCCGGAAAATCGATTAATTACCGATGCTCTTTCGGTTAAGTTTTTACCCAATAAAGACAAAGTTATTAATGCCATCAAAAATAGTTCCGGTTCTTGTCTAACCATTCAAAACGAAAATATTGTCACTGCTGATTCTTATTTAAAATCAAAAGACATTATAACCTCTCTCGAAGGTGCTTTATCCTTTGCTGCCTACCAAAAAGCTCAAAAAAATAATCTTAACATTGGTCAATATCCCATTATTTTATTAACCGGAGCCAAACGTTAATATGAACCTCTTTGATCAAATTAACCAGTCAAATTATGTTTTTTATTTTTTAGTCGTTGATAATTTTTTAGACATAACCTTACCTCAACTAAAAAATTTTCATCTCATTTATTCTTCTACCCCAAAACAAAAAGATTATTTAGATTCACAGAATATCCCTTATTTTATTTCTCCAACCAACGATGTTCAAAATAGTGGCAAACTTTTAGCCGATTCTTCAGTCCAAAATTATATAAATTCCACCTCTAACAATCGACAAATAGTTATTGTTCCTTTTAAACCATCTGCTAAGATTGAATTTATTTGCCGTCAAAACAATTGGATTTGTGCTGCTGTTGATCATCAACTTAACCGTTTTCTCGAAGATAAAAATGAACTCACCCTTTTCTGTCAAAAAAATAATTTACCCATTATTTCATCGGTTGTAGATTTATTTAATCAAACAAATTTTGCTAAATACCAACAACAATTCCAAACCAACCAACTAGTTACCCAAACCCATTTTGGTTGGGCTGGTAAAAGTACCTTTTCTGCCAATAGTTGGGAAGAAATAAAAAACAGTATTCCTTCAGAAACCAAAGTAAAATTTTCTCCATTTTTAAACGGTTATTCATTATTAAATAATTGCTGTCTAACACAAACCGGTCTCATTCAAAGTCCTCTGGCTTTACAATACACTGGCCTACCCGAATTTACCTCTAACCCCTTTACCACCGTTGGTCGCCAATGGCCTTGTTTAGCTCCAGAAGGAATTCAAAATCAAATTAAACAAATCACTACTGACTTTGCCAAAATAATTCAATCATTGTCTTATAAAGGCTTTTTTGGTTTAGATTTTTTAGTTTCTAATAATCAAGTTTATTTACTAGAATGCAATCCTCGCCTTACTGCCTCTTTTGCTTTTTATACTCAAATTGAAACTAATCAAAACCTTAATCCATTATTTCTTTTCCACTTATCTCAATTTATTAACCTACCTTCAATTCCAACAGCTTCAGAATCCCAATTATTAATTGACTCGAGCAAAATTATTGGTTCTGAAATCACTCTCAAAAATCAAGACAGTCAAACTATCAAAAAATATCACGATTTTACCGCTTTTTCTCAAAGTCTAGACCCCATTAATATTCCCCAAAATATTGTTAACCTGCTCCATGAGAAAGGATAAATCACCTTTAATCAGTCTAGTTTTTTTTCTAATCGGAGTCGGTTTTACTTTTATCTCCATCTCTTCTCTCACTGAGGCCAATAATACCGCCGGTGACAAATTTTATTTTCTTAAAAAACAGGGATTTTGGATTTTAGTCAGCTTAATCGCCCTTTTTATTGCCTCTAAAATAAAAATAGAAATAATCAAAAAAATATCATCCCTAATCTATTTTGGATCGATTATTGGATTAATATTAGTTCTAATCCCTGGATTTAGTAATCAAACTTTAGGTGCCCATAGATGGCTTAATTTAGGAATTTTTAGTTTTCAACCGTCAGAACTATTTAAATTTAGTTCAATTATTTATTTTGCTATCATTTTTTCTCAGGAATCAAAACGCAACCTTACTAATCTAGTTTTTCATTTAAGTATCCCCTTTGTTCTAATTATTTTAGAACCAAATTTAAGCACTGCCATTCTTACTTCGGCCATAATTATTTCTATGTATTATCTTGCTGGAGGCAAAATTATGCCCCTTTTTATATTTTGCGCCAGTCTAATTAGTCTTTGCTTTATTTTAGTTATTAGCTCACCCTACCGTTCCGCCCGACTTCAAACACTCATTAATCCCGAGTCCAATGGGGACAGCACTTCATACCACAGTAATCAAATTGTTTTATCTATCTCTTCTGGCGGTTTATTTGGCAAAGGTTTTGCTAATTCTGACCAAAAATATCGTTTTCTACCAAAAATTTCCACTGATTCAATTTTAGCCATAATAGGGGAGGAAATGGGATTTTTTGGTGTTCTCATTGTCCTTCTAATTTATGTTTTTTTGATCTCTTACTTAATTAAAATATCTACCCTCATAAAAAATGACCAATTTGCTTCACTTTTAATTTCTGGCGTTGCTTGTTGGATTGCCTATCAATCTCTAATTAATATTTCAGCTATCGCCAACATTATCCCCTTAACTGGGGTACCTTTACCTTTTGTTTCTTACGGCGGATCATCTCTTTTAACTTTAATGACATCAATTGGTTTAGTTCGCAATCTCGAAAAAAGACACAGTTTGTTGCTATACTCTGATAATGATTCCAATCAAAAAAAGGATTCTCATCACCGGAACCCATCTTACTCCGGCCGTCGAACTAATTCGCCAACTTCAACAAGACCAAAAAGTCGATTGGCACATTAGCTACATCGGGCGTCAATCAAATTCCAACGATGTCAAAGATGTCGCTATTGAATCTAAAATGATTCCTTCATTAGGTATCGATTATTTTTCTATTCCTTGTGGTAAACTTGACCGACGATATTTACCTAATACTCTTATTGGTATTCCTAAAACTATTTCTGGTATTTTTCAAGCCTTTTCATTAGTCAAAAAAACTCATCCTGACATTGTTATTTCTTTTGGTGGCTACGTTTCTGTTCCTGTTATTTTTAATTCCTATCTAAACCATATTCCTAGTATCACTCATGAACAAACTTTAACCAATAGCCTTACCACCAGAATTAATAGCCATTTTGTTAACAAAATTGCCTTATCTTTCGATAATTCAGAACAAATTAATCAACTTCCACCTGAAAAAATTATTATCACTGGTAATCTTCTCCGCAACCAATTATTTCAAAAACAAGAAATTCCACCTTTAATTAAAAATTCAAAATTAAAAATTAAAAATTTAATTTACATCACCGCCGGTAATCAAGGATCTCATTTTATTAACACCACTATTCAACAATTATTACCAAAATTAAAAAAATTTAATATTATTCATCAAACTGGCAAAAATGATATTAACCAATTCGAATCTCTCTCATTAATTTATTCGAATTATCTGGCCACTGATTATTTCGACACCGATATTTTACCTTGGATTCTTCAAAACGCCGAAGTTGTCATTAGTCGAGCCGGGGCTAACACTAGTCAAGAGATTGTGGCTCTAAAGAAAAAATCAATTTTAGTTCCATTACCTCAAAGTCAACAAGACGAACAAATTCTCAATGCTAATTGGGTCAAAAAAAATCTGCCCAGTTCCACTATCATTATTCCTCAAACAGAACTTAACCCTGACAGTTTATTCTCGGCAATTAACCAACTTTTAAAAGTCAAAATTACCAATAAACAAAATTCTTTACCCAAACCAAATTACCAACTGCTCAATCTAATTCATGAAACAATTTAAAATTGTTGGCCCCACCATTTTATTCATCATCATTTCAACTATTATTCTAATTTCTATTAGTTCACAACAAAAATCAACTATTTTTGATCCAAAATCTGACAAAAATAACTTTTATCAAAATCTTAATTTAGCCATTAATACCGCAAAAATATCAACTTCCACTATCACTGTTCGCGACTTTAATAATCAAGTTGAGTTTTACCTTTCTCAAGATAATCAAAATATCAAAATTATTCTTTCTGATCAAAAAGATCCTTTCTGGCAAATTTCTTCTTTGCAAGACATCATAAAAACCGCTAGAATTAATCATCAAACACTCAAATTAGTTGATTTGAGTCCAGCACATCCTTATGCAACATTCAAAAATAATTAGCGGTATCGACATCGGTACCTCCAAAATCACTACAATTATTGGGCAGTATTCTGATACTGAAGATAAATTTAATATTGTTGCCGTCTCTTCAATTCCATCCCTTGGCTTTCGTAAAGGTCAAATAATTAATATTGAACAAGCCTCATCAACTATTGTTCAAAGTATTGAATCTGCCGAACGCATGGCCGGTTTTCAAATAAATTCTGCTTCAGTTTGTCTTTCCGCTCCACACATTGAATCCATCAATTCTCATGGTGTTGTCGCTATTAGTAATCCTAATGGTGAAATTAACCATGAAGACATTGATCGGGTTGTCGACGCCGCCAAAGCTATTGCTGTTCCTACTGGCAAAGAAATTATTCATATTATTCCCATCAAATATACCGTTGATGGTCAAGAGGGAGTTATTGATCCTGTTGGTATGAACGGTGTCAGGCTTGAAGTTGAGGCTCACATAATTATTGCCTCCACTCCATCCCTCAAAAATCTCAAAAAATGCCTTGAAGATATTGGTATCAAAATTGACCAATTGGTTTATTCCGGATTGGCCACAGCCAAATCTACTCTCACTGAAACTGAAAAAGAATTAGGCGTTGCTCTCATCGATATTGGCGGTAGTATCACTACTTTGACTATTTTTAATGAAGGCTCCCCAGTTTATTCATCGGTTATTCCGGTCGGCGCCGGTAATGTTACTAATGATTTAGCCATTGGTCTCCGCTTTTCTCTTGATGATGCCGAAAAAATTAAACTTCGCCTTAATAAAATTTCTGAATCTAAAAAATTTGAAGACGAAATTGAACTCTCTAGTTTTGGTATTCAATCAGATGACAAACGTCGTGTCTCTATCCAAACCTCAATCAATGGTATTATTAAACCTCGCTTAGAAGAAATTTTCCATTTAATTTATTCTAAAATTGACGAAAGCGGCTTTGCCTCAACTATCCCAGCCGGAATTGTTCTTACTGGTGGTGGAGCCCAAACCGTCAATATTAAAGAAACTTGCGAAAAAATTATTCCCTTACCACTTCGCATTGCCACTCCACCAAAAGTTGGTGGTATTATCGATGATATTATTAATCCTGCCTACAGCAGTTCTATTGGTCTTTTGATGTTTAGTAATGATTTCAAAAAAAACATTTCAAATTCTCCAAAAAAAACCAAGGTTTCCGCCGGTAGTTTTTTTAGTAAAATCAAAAAATTAATAGAGCCTTTAATGCCTTAAGTTTTTATGGGACTTATCAAAACCTTAGCAGGTCAATTCGCTAAAATTAAAGTCATCGGTGTTGGTGGCGGTGGTAATAATGCTATTAATTCCATGATTTCCGAAGATAGTATCAAAGGTGTCGATTTTATTGCTATCAATACTGACTCTCAAGCTTTATTAAATTCTTTAGCCCCGATAAAAATCCAAATTGGTGAAAAGCTTACCAAAGGTTTAGGTGCTGGCGGTAACCCTCAAATGGGTCAAAAAGCCGCTGAAGAATCCCGTGAACGTATCAAAGAAGTCCTAGCCGGTACTGATATGGTTTTTATTACTGGAGGTATGGGTGGTGGTACTTGTACCGGAGCTGCTCCATTAATTGCTGAAATTGCTAAAAAAGAATTAGGAATTTTAACTATTGCCGTTGTTACTAAACCTTTTATGTTTGAAGGTACTCGCCGTATGACCAATGCTGAAGAAGGTATTTCTCAACTCCGCAATAATGTTGATACTTTAATTGTTATTCCTAATCAAAAAGTTATGGAAGTGGTTAATAACAAAGCCACTCTGATAGAGGCCTTTAAAATTGCCGATTCAGTTTTAAACAAAGGCACCAAGGCTATTGCTGATTTAATTACTATTCCGGGACTAATTAATCTTGATTTTGCCGATATTAAAGCAGTTATGAGTAATGCCGGTTCAGCCCTCATGGGTGTCGGCGAAGCCGAAGGTGAAGATCGCTCTCGATTGGCCGTCGAGGCAGCTATCCAATCACCACTAGTTGAAGTTGATATTGAAGGAGCCAGGGGAGTTTTAATCAATATTACTGGTGGAGAAGATTTAACTATGGCTGAAATCGAAGAATCTGCTCGAACTATTACTCAACGAACCGCTCCCGACGCTAATATTATTTTTGGGGCAACTATTGATCCGGAGTTAAAAGGCAAAATAAAAATTTCTGTTATTGCCACCGGTTTCGACAGTACCAAAGCTCATTTTTATCAGTCATTCAAAAAACCAAGTCCAATTACTGTAAATTCTAATCCTTTAACTCAAACTCCACCATCAGAAACTATCGAATCAATTCCTGTCGATAATCAAGAAATTAAAAAATATTTAGGCGACAAAGACATTCCCGCCGGCATTGATATCGTTGATGAGTTCGACATCCCTGCATTTTTACGTAAAAAAAATTAGCGTATAATCTTGTGTATGGAAGAAAATATAGCTCAAATTAATCAAGTTCAAAATCCAGAAAATATTAATTCTAATGGAAATAGTCAACAAAAAAGATCTAATAAAAATGATAATTTTTTAAAAATAGTAATAATTATTCTGATGGGTTTGATTATTTTTTTAGCAACTTATATTTTTCAAATTAAAAAACAACTTTCAAAGACAACCAGTTCTTCAACTCAAGAAATAGAACAAGATATCGTAACTCAAAAAACAATTTCACCAGTAACAACAATAAACACACAAGAATCAACAATATCAGTTTTTATGGAAAATTCCTCTTTATATTTTTCAAATTCAGAAAATAATAAAACTAAAATTGCTGACAGTGTTGAATATTATTCATTATCGTCAGATAAAACAAAAATCGCATACATACTAAATTGGGAAAAATCAGAATCTAATCCATATTTTTATATTTATCAGATATCAGACAAATCAATTGAAAAAATTAAAACAGAACTAGCAATAACAGCATCAGCTATTGATTGGTCCCCAAATGACAAATTTTTAGTCCTAAATTCCGGAACAGACATTGTACGCAATGCCGCATTTTTTGATTATTCAAATAAAAGTAAACTTTTTGAAATACAACTGTACACAGCCGAAAATAACAAAACAGTCGAATGGATAAATGATACAGAATTTTTATTTAATGAACCTCAAAAAGTTAAACCTGAGATACCAGCAGGAGCCGGATACAGCACTAACATATCTAAAATGTCAGTCACCACAAAACAAAAAGAAATATTAAAACAAGGAACTAGTTTAATAATGTATCGTCTCATTAAAAACAACAACGGAACGATTTACTTTAAAGAGTCATCTGTAACAGATTCTGATGGTTGGCTTAAAAATAAAATAAATACAAATTACTGGCAAATAGATACTAATGGTAACAATTTAAAACAAATTGAAGAATCAACTACTCTATAAAAATAATGTATAATACTTCCATCTGTGACTTTTGTTAATTCAAAAATAATTATTATTAAATAG
>CAZCFJ010000003.1:0-32187 GCA_964497945.1 uncultured Gammaproteobacteria bacterium
AAAAAGAGCAGAATTTAAAAAATAAGATCGATGAAATCTTATTAGCTATTTCTGCTAATTTCGCTTCAGATGAACTAATCAAGTCAGTGTTCGAACTAGAGTGGCAGATCGATACCTCCATTCTCAGCCGGATTGATCCGGAATTTATAAGCTACTTAGGCAATTTTCTTGATCAAACCGCAATATGTATCAATGATCTACGACAGACTTACATTGATTTAGTCAACAAACAAGACGAAGAGCCATGGTGCGATGAAGATTGAAAGGTTAATACGGGGCAACGACAGTTGCGTTTGTTGCCCCTTCGGCTTTCTCCCTCGCTCCATTCCCACACCTGTTTTAAAAATTTCCTCTTGATTTCATCTGAATATAAGCTTAACCTTAAATTAAATATGCCTACATCAATAAATTACGACTTTTCATCAAGTCCATACAGTAGTGTTTCCGATTCTAACCCCATCAATCCAGATTTTTTAATAGGTCTTTTCAGTTCTTTTTCTGCTATTTTTCTTTTGATTTTCTTTATCATAATTGTCTCCAATTGGAAAATTTTTACCAAAGCTGGAAAACCAGGTTGGGCATCTCTTGTGCCTATCTATAATTTAGTTGTTATGCTCAGAATCGCTTGTATGCCCGAGTGGATGATTATTCTTTTCTTCATTCCATTAGTCAACGCTTTCGTTGGTTTAATTATGCAGGCAAAAATAGTCAAATCTTTTGGTAAATCCACCGGATTTGTTATTGGTTATTTTTTCTTACCTTTAATATTTTTACCAATTTTAGCTTTTGATAGCTCTCAATATCTTGGTGATGGCACTAATTCTACCACCACTCCTCCTCAACCGAACACCCCATCCCAAACACCAACTAGTCAAAATCCTAATCCGCCTCAAACAATAACTCCTCCTATCACTGTTTTACCTCCAGTTCCACCCTCCACCCAACCTCAAACACCAACAGCCAATGTGTAATGTGTTATATGTCTTCTTGTTTTTAAAAATTTTTTCCAATAAAAAAGCCCCCTATCGTGTTTATTGATCTTGCGATCACACAATAGGAGGCTTTAAAGCCAGGAGTCAGGAAGTTGAGAATGTGCGGATACGGCTTGGTTAGGTGTTGAGAACTTTCATTCTCAACCATTCCTCGACCGCCTGTGGCGCGTACTCATTGCCGATGTACAAAAACGCCACACCGACCCTTTCACAGGTCAGTTTGAGGGATTCAATTCCCTCCTTGGAAAGAGCGAACAGACCAGAAGGTCCGTCTTCAATCTGATCCTTCACAGTCTCAAACTGAATCATCCCTTTGATCCGTCCGCACATCAGCGAGAAGTACTGGGACTGGTTCAAGGACTCTACAGTGACCAGACTTCCGGCCTCAGCCAGAAGTTTCTTGACCTGTTCCATCACTTCGCGCTTGTGCTCGTCTCGGCCGACGACCAGTACAGCCCCGTTGGGCAGTGCAGTCCGATGCATTTCCATCCCGAATTCGTTCAAAGGTCTAACCAAGTTTTCCCACATATTCCACACCTCTTCCTTTTTTCTTGTTCAGTTTAACCGAACATTTCTAGAAACTTTTATAATTTCCAAAAATGTTCAGTTAAACCAGACTCCTTTCTTTTTAAAGTTCGTTACATTTAAAAATTATTAGCGAATAATGATCTTAACTGTAAACATAATATTATACCAAAAATAAGCCCAATAGTCAATATTATAAGACAATAATTCTTCTTAATTTAAATTTATGTTATAATCTCTTCCAGACTAAAAACGGTTTTTGGGTTGCTATTCCCAAATATTATAATTTATACCGATTTTAGCCATAAAATTCTATGGCATTAACCAAAGAAGAAAAACAAGATATTATTACAAAATTTGCTCAAGCTAAGGGTGATACTGGTTCTCCAGAAATTCAGATTGCTATTCTTACCAAAGAAGTTGAAAAGCTCCAAGGTCATTTAACCGAAAACAAACACGATTCTCCAGCTAAGCGTGGTATTTTAACCAAAATTGCCAAGCGCCGCCGTTTGCTCCGTTACCTTTCTATTCATAATCCAGAAAGATATTCTGAAATCATCAAATCTCTCGGATTGAAAAAGTAACTGATTTCGTCTTTAATTAATTAAATTTATGAAAATGTATACACAAGATATTGTAGTGGGTGACAAACACATCAGCCTTAGTACTGGTAAACTCGCTCCTCAAACCAACGCTTCAGTCGTGGCTCAATTCGGCAACACTGTAGTTTTAGCTACTGTTTTAATGGGAAAGCTAGACGAGTCCAAAGATTATTTTCCACTTTCTGTGGAATTTGTGGACAAACTTTATGCCGGCGGTATTATCAAAGGTGGTAAATGGATCAAACGTGATGGTGGTCCTTCTGATACTGCGGTTCTTTTTGGCCGTATTATTGACCGATCCCTCCGACCTTTATTTCCTCAAGGTTTTTTAAATGAAGTCCAGATTATCACTACTGTTTTGAGTAATGACAAAAAACACGATGTCGTTATGCCAGCCTTCACTGCTGCTGCCGCTGCTTTAGCTGTTTCTGATATTCCTTTTCGTGGTCCAGTTTCTGCAGTTCGAGTTGGTTACGTCAATGATCAATTAGTCATCAATCCTGATGCCGAAGAACTTCTCAAATCAAAATTTGATCTTTTAGTTTGTACTGGTCCCAAAGGTGTCAATATGATCGAAGCTGATGGTAATATTGTCGAAAATGATCTGATGCTTCAAGCCATTGAATTGGCCAAAACTACTGGCGATGAAGTTAATAATCAAATTGCTGAGTTTGCTAAAAATTGTGGCAAAGAAAAAATTAAATTCGAGCCAGCCGGTCCTTCCGAAGATTTAATCAAAGAAGTTGAATCAAAAATCAAAGATGATGTCAAAAAATTCTTTGAAGACGGCGTTGATGGTGCTCACATGATTGGTCAGGAAGTAATAATTGATAAAGTCAAAGAAATTTTTAAAGACAAAATCGAATCAGAAGAAATTTCTCCTAATCACTTACTTGCTGCTGTTGATGAAATTCTCAAAAATTATGTTCGTACCCAAACTTTAAACGGAACTCGTTATGACAAACGAGCTCTTGATGAAATTCGTCATCTCAATATTGAGGCTGGTGTTTTACCTATGACTCATGGTTCAGCTCTTTTTGAAAGAGGTTTAACTCAAGCCATTACTGTTACTACATTGGCTCCACTTTCCGAAAAACAATATCTCGAAGATTCCAATGGTGAAGTTACCAAACGCTATCTTCATTATTATTCCGCTATGCCATTTTCTACTGGTCAAGTCGGTCGTACTGGCCGCCCGGGTCGTCGCGAAATTGGTCACGGTGCTCTTGCAGAAAAAGCCTTAATTCCGGTTATTCCTACTGAAGCCGAATTCCCATATACTATCGTTTTAACTTCAGAAGTTTTATCTCAAAATGGTTCCTCTTCTATGGCCTCTACTTGTGGTTCCACTATGTCTCTTATGGATGCAGGTGTTCCTATCAAAGACAAAGTCGCTGGAATTTCTATCGGTCTTATGGCTGAAACTGATGACAAATATATTTTGTTAACTGATATTGCCGGCATCGAAGATCATTTTGGCGATATGGATTTCAAAATCACTGGTACCCGCAACGGTATTACTGCCATTCAACTCGATATCAAACGCGAAGGTCTGACTCTTCAAATGATTCGTGATACTTTTGTCGCTTCTACCAAAGCTCGTCTCCAAATTTTAGACAAAATGGAATCTGTCTTGGCTGCTCCAAGAGCTGAGCTTTCTCAATTTGCTCCAAAGATTAAATTAGTCCAATTACCCGAAGACAAAATCGGTGAAGTTATTGGCAGTGGTGGTAAAACCATCAAAGCCTTAATGGAAAAATATCAAGTTCAAATTGATATTGACGATTTTGGTGCCGCCTCTATTTCAGCTCAAGATCAAAAAGCCATTGATGATGCTGCTTACGAGATCGAGTCCATGATTAAAGAAGTTGAAGTTGGTGAAGAATACGACGGTATTGTTACCCGAGTCGAAAACTTTGGTGCTTTTATCGAATTCTTACCTGGTCGCGAAGCTTTACTTCATGTATCAGAAATGACTGGAGGATTTTTATCTGATCCATCCACTATTATTAAAGTAGGGGATAAACTCAAAGTAAAAATTGCCGGTTTCAACGATAATCATCAAATCAAGTTATCTGCTCCAGAATTCAAAGCCGCTCATCCTGCTTCGCCCGACGCAGCTTCAGCGAAGGCGGGGACAACCGCTCGATATGATCGCTTTGGTGGTGACCGCCGTCCTCAATTCAATAACTTTGATTCTCGCATGGGTGATCGTAATCGTCGTCCCCGCCGCTAAGCTATAATTAATCAATGTCAAAAGAAGTTTCTAAATGGATCGGCATTAGTGGTAGTTGGCGCGTCACTAATTCCGAAATCGAAAACAATGTTCGTAGTGAAGTCAGAAAAATAATTTCTGAAGGTAATGGTATTGTTACTGGTGGTGCTTTAAATGTCGATTATCAAGCCACCGACGAAGTTAGAAAACTTAATGCTCTTGATCAGTTAAAAATTTTTCTGCCAGTTAGTCTTGATCTTTATGTGGCTCACTATCGCCGTCGGGCTAGCGAGGGTATTGTTACTCAAAAACAAGCCGACGATGTTATCGAACAATTAACTAGTATCAAAAAACAAAACCCAAATAGTATTATTGAAAATTTAACCGAAACTATTGTCGACAAAGATTCTTATTATCGTCGTAATTCTGAAGTGGTTAATGCCTCCGATGAATTACTGGCTTTTCAAGTTAATCAAAGCAATGGAACACAGGATACTATCGACAAAGCCCGAGCCAAAGGCATTCCTGTTAAAGTTTTTTCTTACCAAATTGACCTTTTATAGACTATACTTTTTATATGGATTCTAATGCTCTAACGACTACTGAAGCGATTTCTAATCTCAAAAAAAGAATCGAATCTGTAAAATTACCCGAAAATTTAGTCAAAAATCTTGAAGAACTTTTCGCTCAATTATCAATCAATTCTCGAAATGAGGAATCTTTTTGGCAAAATTATCAATCAGTTTCTAAATATATTAGTTATTTGATCAATGTTCCTTGGTTTGCTCAGACCAAAGATATTCTCGATCTTCAATTTGCCAAAGAAAAATTAAATACCGAACATTATGGTTTAGATACAGTTAAAGATCGTTTATTAGAATATATTTCTGTACTCGCTTTACAAAAAAATCGTAATTCTGATCAACCAATCAAAGCTCCGGTTTTATTATTTGTCGGTTTAGTTGGTACTGGCAAGACTACCATGGCCAAATCTATTGCCAATGTTTTGGGTCGTCAACTAATTCGGATTCCTTTTGGTGGTTTAGGTGATCCACTTTATCTTCGTGGTCAATCTAGAATTTATCCCGAATCAGAACCGGGTCAAATTATCAAAGGTTTAGTTGCTGCCAAAAGTAATAATCCGGTCATTTTACTCGATGAAATCGATCGTGTTGCTGACAATGCTCTCAATACTATTATGGGTGTTCTCGTCGAATTACTTGATCCCGAACAAAATAATCATTTTGTCGATCATTATATTGATTATCCGGTTGATTTGTCTCAGGCGATTTTTTGTGCCACTTGTAACAATACCAGTCGTATAGCCACTGCTGTTATGGATCGTCTTGAAGTTATTCAAATGCCTTCATATTCTGACGAAGAAAAAGTTGTCATTGGTCGTGATTATATTTTGCCCAAGGCTATCAAAGAAACTGGTCTCAAACCAGAAGAACTTCATATTTCTGCCAATGTTTGGGAACAAATTGTTCGTCCTCTTGGTTTCGATGCTGGTGTTCGTACCCTTCAACGAAATATTGAGGGTCTTTGTCGCAAAGTTGCCAAAATGATTTTTGAAGGCAAAACCAAACAAGTGGTTATCGACGAATCCAACGTCAAATTCTTCCTGCCTCAATGGTAGGATTTTTATAAAAATTAAAATTAATTTATGTTTAAAAATAATCAAAAAAATATTAAACCGAATGCCAATTTTAAAGGCATTCAAAATCCGGTTAGGGAGTTTAAATCTAACCAAAATACTTTACGTATTAGTTCATTAGGTGGTTTTGGTGATGTCACTCAAAACATGTTTGCCTATGAATTTATTCCAAATGGGGATACTAGTAAAAGTCAAATTATTATTGTCGACTGCGGTGTTGGTTTTCCCGAAGAAGATACCTTTGGTGTCGATCTTCAAATCCCTGACACTCAGTACCTTACTGACAAAAAAGACCGTATATTAGGTATTTTTATTACCCACGGTCATGAAGATCATATTGGTGCTGTTCGTTTTATTTTGCCAATTTTGGGCCAAAATATTCCGGTTTTTGCTCCCAGTTTAGCTGCCGCTTTTATCGAATCACGTTTGGCCGAAGTTAATCTTCGGGCTACTATCAATGTTTATCAAGACAGTGTTCCTATTCAACGAGGTGTTTTTACCATCGATCCGGTTCGAGTTACTCATTCTATTCCTGACACTTTCCATTTTGCCATCACTACTCCAGCCGGTACTTTTTATCACGGTTCCGATTTTAAATTCGATGTTTTCCCTCTCGATGGCAAAGGTGCTGATCTTGCCCACATTTCTCGTATTGGTGAAAAAGGTGTTGTTGCTTTAATGTCCGATTCTTTAGGTTCTGATCATGAAGGTTATTCTCCTTCTGAAAGTTCCATCGCTGAAAATTTTAAATACGAAATTACTTCCGCTAAAGGTCGAGTTTTTGTTACTTCTATTTCCAGTAATATTATTCGTTGGTCTCAAGCTATTGAATATGCCAAAAGTGTCGGTCGCAAAATTGTTATTGTCGGTTTTTCTGTCGACAAAGCTATTAATATTGCCAAAGATTTGGGTTATCTTACTCTGACCGATTCCGATATTATTCCTCCAGAACGAGTTAAAAATTTCCCAGAAAATAAATTAATTTTCTTGGTTGCTGGTTTTGCTGGCCAACCGGATTCGGCTCTCAGTAAAATGGTTATGGGCAAACACCGTATCAAAATTAAATCCGGTGATAAGGTGATTTTTTCTTCACCAGATTATATCCCCGGCACTACTTCCAACATTTATTCCATGATTGATACTTTATCCAAACTTGGTGCCGAAGTGGTTTATGGTGAAAAAGAAGAGCTTCACGTTTCTGGTCACGGTTATCAAAAAGAACACGCTATTTTAATTAATTTAGTTAAACCAAAATATCTTTTGCCTATTGGAGGAAATTTTAGGCATCTCAAAAAATATCAAGAAATGGCCAAGAAATTGGGCTATACTGAAGACAAAGTCATTCTTCCTGATTTCGATGCCTCAGTTAATTTTTATAGTAACGGTACTTACGATACTAATTTCCATATTCCTATCCGTAAAGTTCTCATTGATGGTTTTGGCATTGGCGATGTTGGTACTACCGTTTTACGTGATCGAAAATTATTGGCCGAAGATGGTATGTTCTCGGTAGTTTTATTGATCAACAAAGAATCGGGCAAACTCGAAAAAGATCCTGTGGTTCTTAGTCGGGGATTCGTTTTTATGAAGGAAAATACAGATCTCATCAATTATCTTAAGCAAGAAATCGTCAACAAATTTAACGAAACTACCAGTGTTCCGGCAAATTTTGATTTTATTCGGGAAGAAATTCAAGCTCATATCGAAGAAATCATTTATCAAAAAACCGGCCGTCAACCAATGGTATTGCCCTTGGTAATTGAAGTATAAACGTAACCATCTTTATAGTAGAGACGTAGCGGGCTACGTCTCTACTATAAAAAAATATTTTTCAATTTTTGCCATAATTATTTATGGCCATAGTTGAAAATCCAAATAAATTTGCCGACAAATATCGAGTGGCATCTTCTCGTAGAGAAAACTGGGATTATTCAACTCCTGGTTTTTACTTTGTTACCATTTGTACTTTAAATCACAATAATTTCTTTGGCAAAATAATTAACAATAAAATAGAATTATCAAAAATGGGAGTAATTGTTAAATCTGAATTATTAAAAACTTTTGAAATACGAAAAAATATAAAATTACATCAATACGTCATTATGCCCAATCATATTCATTTGTTGATGGAAATAAAATATCAAATTAATAGTGATACCAATCATGTAAATTGTAGAGACGTAGCGCGCTACGTCTCTACTTTAACAAACAACGTTTCTTCAAAAAAAGACAATAAAAAATTTTCAAAAATTTCTCCAAAACCAAATTCCGTTTCGTCAATTATCAGATCATTTAAATCTGCCATTACCAAACAAATCAATCCCAAAACCATTTTCTTTGCTTGGCAGCCCCGTTATCACGATATTATCGTCAAAGACCAAAAACAATATTTCACTATCAAAAACTATATTAAAAATAACGTTGTTAATTGGGAGAAAGATAGGTATTTTGTAAATTCTTAGGTTATAATCAGCTATGGCGAAAAAATTTATCAAACTCAAGTCCGAAGATTTATCGGAATGGTATAACGATCTAGTAGTTAAAGCCGAATTGGCCGATTATTCTCCTGTCAAAGGTTGTATGGTTATTCGCCCATATGGTTACTCTATTTGGGAAAAAATTCATGATTTTATGAATCCATTTATTAAGGAAAAAGGCGTTCAAAATGCCTATTTTCCACTTTTTATTCCCGAAAGTTTCTTAAAAAAAGAAAAAGAACACGTTGAAGGTTTTGCTCCAGAATTGGCTGTTGTCACCCATGGTGGTGGTCAAAAATTAACTGAAAATTTAATTGTTCGTCCAACTTCAGAAACCATTATGTACGAAATGTACAAAAAATGGACCCAAAGTTGGCGTGATTTGCCTGTCATGATGAACCAATGGTGTAATGTTGTTCGTTGGGAACAACGCACTTATCTCTTTTTGCGTACTTCCGAATTTTTATGGCAAGAAGGTCACTGTGCTCATGCTACTGATGAAGAAAATCAAGACATGATTCAATGGGCACTTAATCTTTACAAAAAAACTTACAACGATTTGTTGGCTATTTACGGTATTACTGGTGTCAAAAGTAATTCTGAAAAATTTGCTGGTGCTGGTAAAACTTACTGTATCGAGGCTCTCATGCCCAACGGTAAAGCCCTCCAAGCCGGTACTTCTCATGATTTAAGCCAAAATTTTGCTAAATCTTTCGATTGGTCAGTTCAAGACCAAAATGGTGCGAAACTTTATCCTTATCAAAACAGTTGGGGTATGTCGACTCGTTCCATTGGTGGTTTAATTATGGTCCATGGTGACGACAATGGTTTAGTTTTTCCACCCCAAGTCGCTCCGGTTCAAGTAGTTATTGTTCCTATTCCTGGTCATCAAAAAGCCGCTAAATTAGCCAACGATATTTTTGCCAAAATAAAATCTAATTATCGTTGTAAAATTGACGACATAGAAGGTGAAACTGCTGGTTTTAAATTCAACAAATGGGAAATGAAAGGTATTCCTGTCAGAATTGAAATCGGTGATAAAGAGGCTGATGTCGAATCAGTTATTGTTGTCCGCCGTGATACCCTGGAAAAACAGACTATTAAAGTAACCGAATTAACTAAAACTATCGATAATTTAATCATCGATATTCAAAATAGTTTGTTAGAAAAACATAAAAAATTCACTCAAGGCAATACTTTTAAAGTCGATTCTTACGACGAATTTAAAAAAATTATGTCCACTACTCGTGGATTCATTTCGGCTCATTGGTGCGAAAATTCCGAATGTGAGGCAAAAATTAAACAAGACACCAAAGCCACTACTCGCTGTTTACCTGATGGCCAACCAGAAGAAGACGGAGTTTGTGTTTACTGTGGCAAACCATCAAAACATCGCTGGCTCTTTGCACAAAGCTACTAAAACTGTATACTAGTTTTATGGCTAAACGTGGTCGAAAAAAGAAACATGTTCTTCCGAGTCTAAAACTCAAACCGGAAACTACTCAAACTATTTTATTTATCTTTTTCTTAATTTTAACTGTAGTTTCAGTTTTCTCTTTTTTACAAACTGGTCCCATTCCTATTGCTATCAATAGTTTTTTGGTCGAATATTTTGGTTTTGGCGCTATCTTAGTTTCTTTTCTGCTTTTTTTAGCTGCTTTTTTGTTTGCCAAAATTAAAACTCCTCTCAAAGATTTAAATGTCTTTTTAGGATTTTTAATCATGTTTATTTCCATGATTAGCCTTTTTAAGCAAGGAGTTACTGGAGTATTTTTATCAGAACAATTAATTTCTTTATTCGGTCGAGTTCCCAGCACTCTTATTTTTACTTTTTGTTTTATCGTTGGTTTTGTCATTTTATTTGATACTTCTGTAGCTCAAGTCGTCAAATTTTTCGTTATGGTTTTTAACTTAATCAAAAAATATTCCATTGGTAGCGCTCAAAAAATCAAAGCTAAATCAGAAGAAAAAGCCAAAAACAAAATTTATCAATCTGAATTACAGTTAGACAAAAACGATTCTAAAAAAGAAGCAAAAGAAGATCCTAATGTAGTCAATGTTGCCCCAATTTTTAAACCAAATACTGGTACCATGGCTCCGACTGCCGCTTTAAGTTCTTCGGGTAATCAAATTTGGGAATATCCTTCCATTGATATTTTCGACAATACTCCCGGTGCTAAAGCCGATCGGGGAGATATCCGCAAAAATGCCCAAACTATCGAGCAAACTCTTGATTCATTTGGTATTACTGCTCGAGTTGCTGAAATTAATGACAGCCCTTCCGTTACTCAATATGCCCTCGAAGTTGCTTTAGGCACTAAATTAGCCAAAATTATGAGTTTAAGCAATGACTTGGCTATGGCTTTGGCTGCTCCTGGCGGTATGATTCGTGTTGAAGCTCCAATTCCTGGTCGGGCTTTAGTTGGTATCGAAGTCCCCAACCGATCACTTGAAGTCGTGCCTATCAGAAAGATTTTGGAGTCTGAAGTTATGAAAACTGCCAAAAATAAAATTACTGTTCCGTTAGGCCTTGATGTTGCCGGTAAGCCCAAAGTTGCCGATATTGCCAAAATGCCTCACGTTCTTATTGCTGGTCAAACCGGTTCTGGTAAATCAGTTTGTGTTAATTCTTGGATTGCTAGTATTTTATTCCGCGCCTCTCCTGATGAAGTCAGAATGATTATGGTTGATCCAAAACGCGTTGAACTTACTCCGTATAATGGTATTCCTCATTTATTAGTCCCGGTTATCGTTGAACCAGAAAAAGTGATTTCTGCCTTAAAATGGGCAGTTGCTGAAATGGAACGTCGTTATAAAACCTTTACTGAAGTTGGAGCTAAAAATATTGAAGCCTACAATAATCTTTCTGGGTTTCAATCAATGCCTTACATTGTTATTTTTATCGACGAATTAGCCGAGATTATGTTGTTCTCTCCATCCGAGGTTGAAGATAATATCTGTCGTATTGCTCAAATGGCTCGGGCTGTCGGTATTCATTTAGTTTTAGCCACTCAGCGTCCATCAGTCAACGTTATTACTGGTCTTATTAAAGCCAATATTCCTACTCGGTTATCCTTTGCTGTTGCCTCTGTTACTGATTCGCGAGTTATTCTTGATGCTCCTGGTGCTGAAAAATTACTCGGTCGGGGAGACATGCTCTACATGCCACCTGATCTAGCCAAACCAGTCCGTATTCAAGGCTGTTTTGTTAATGATAAAGATCTAAATACTCTCATTGAATATCTTAAATCCCAAAAAACCACTGAGTACGATGAACAAATTCTTAATCAACCAGTTGCTGGTGGCCATGGATCTGCTAAAAATGCCCCATCTACTGGTGAAACACTTGAAGAAAAAGATCCCATGTTTGATGAAGCTGTTAAACTTGTCCAAGATTTGGGCAAAGCTTCATCTTCACTTATGCAGCGTCGTCTTAAGCTTGGTTATGCTCGGGCTGCTCGAGTTTTAGATCAATTGGAACAAGCTGGCATTGTTGGCCCAGCCAATGGTGCTAAACCCCGAGAAATTCTTATTCCTCATAATACTCCCAGTGATAACACTGCTGAATAAAATAAAATTATGTTTTATGCCTGTTCATTACTCAAAAATACTCGTCTCGATAAAGAATGGGAATTAACTGATATTTCCAAAAAAATTAAAGTTCCGGTCAAATATCTTGAGGCTATCGAAAATGAACAAATTAATTATTTTCCCCAAGAACCTTACTGTTCTTTGATAATCAAAGATTATGCCGACTATCTTGGTTTAAATGGTGGTGATATTCTTTGTCTTTTCCGGCGTGATTTCGAACAAAAACGTAAATCAAAAACCACTCAAAATAATTCTTTTTCATTTACTCCAAAATTCACTTTTATTGTTTCCATAATTACTGTCGTTGTCTTATTCTCTGGTTATCTTATTTCTGAATATTACAAATTTCATCAACCACCCAAACTTAAAGTAAACTGGCCGTTAGAAGTTACTTTATCTAGTTCCACTTTTGATGTTACTGGTACTACCGATCCGGAATCGACTATCAGAATTAATGATGATTTAATTTTGGTCAATAATGATGGTACTTTTGAGAAAAAAGTTTCCCTATCTTCTGGCGATAATAAAATCATTATTGAATCCACTTCACCCAACGGCAAAAAAACTGTTGAAGAAAAAGTAATCAATTCTTCACTCTGACAAAAAATTAGTTTATACTTTTTATATGGAACTTACTCAAATAGTAATTATTGTCAGTCTACTTTGTATTACCGGAATAATTATTGCCTCAGGTATATGGCTCATCAAAGTCTTCAAAGAACTTCGAACCACTATTACCAAAACCAATCAGATTCTCGACGACGCTCACGAAATTACTACTTCAGTTGCCAAACCAGTTTCCTCTATTTCTGAATTCGTCATGGGTTTCAAAAACGGTTTCTCTTTCTTTAATAATTTATTCGATAAAAAGAATAAAAAAGATGAGTAATTGCGATTGTCGTCGTTCTGACTGTGATTGTGGCTCGTCCACTTCCGGTTTTGTTTTTGGCCTTATTTGTGGCGCGATTATCGGAGCAGTTATCGCTGTCATTATTTACAAAAATAATAAAACCGAAGTCTTCGAAAAACTCGAACAAAAAATTAAATCTTTTTTTGAAGATTTAATTCCTAAAACAGAATCTACTCCAACTCCAAAATCGTCTCCCAAAAAAATTATTGCTAAATCAGAACCCAAAGAAATTAAACCAATATTTGTCAAAGCCAAGAAGCCCGTCCCTAAAACTTTCATCAAACCAAAAAAGTAAGATTTTTAATTAAAACCAATTTTTCTTTTTTCTTCTTGTTTCAATTTAAAATCAACCAATGTTCTTTCAATATCAGCATTGGTCACAGGTGTCCATCTTAATCCTTCAAGTTCGGAAAAACTTTTAGTCTCGAGTGTGAGATTAATAATATTAGCCAAATCTGCACCACTCATTCCATCAGTACTTTCAGCAACTTTTTGAAGATCTAACTCAGAAGAGAATAAATCATGCGATTCAGTTGATCTTTCAATAGCTTTATTAATATGAAGCTGTAATATCGCTTTACGATCTTCTAAGTCAGGTAAACCAACTTCAATAATTTTGTCTATTCTTCCAGGTCTCTTAATAGCTGGATCAATGTCTTGAGGTCTATTAGTCATCCCAACAATTATTACCCCACTTTTTGATCTAAACCCGTCCAAATTTTGAAGTATCACCGAAACAACCTTCTTACTACCTTCATAAGAACCCTCTCTATTCATAGCTAAAGCATCCATTTCATCAAAAATAATAACTGCTTTTTTACCAGTACTAGCAACCTTATTGGCATTATCAAATAACTCTTGAATTCTTTGTTCTGATTCTCCATACCATTTAGTGTTAATGTCAGCACATGAGACTTCAAATAATTCAGCATTAACTTCAGCAGCTATTGCCTTAGCGATTAATGTTTTTCCTGTTCCAGTAGGTCCATAAAGTAAAATGCCTTTAATTGGTTTTACTCCTCTCTTTTCATAAATTTCTGGATGATTAATAGCCAATACTAATTTTTTCGCTTCAGCAACAGCCCTTGATTGGCCTGCAATAGAATTAAAAGTCACATTTTTAATAATACTTTTCTTATTAAAAGATTCAGCATCTGAATTAATTTCAGATTGCCTGTTTTCTTTTTTTTGAATACTTAAAGTTGATATTTGATGACGTCTATAAGTTCCACAAGGGCCTTTTCCTTTATAGAAATAATCAGGATAGTCTAAAACTAATTTGCTAATAAATGGATGTTCATCGTATATCTGATATAAGATATTTATTAATCTTTCACTTGTTTGTACAAAACCATTTAAACTTTCTTCAAATTTCTGTTGCGTCGTCAGTTGTAAATACTGATCGTATAAATGCCGAGAATCTATACCTTCATTTTCAATATAAAAAGCGAACCAAGGGAGATAGATATTTTCAGTTTTGAGTAATTCTTCTACACTTTTATATTCCTTAAATCGATGTTTATTGTTATTATTATCCAATAATACCTCTTCTAAAGAAGATGGTCCGCAACTAAATATATATTTTTGACCGTTACTTTCTATTTCAAGATATCTTAACCCTTTATGTTTTTTATATGAGGTAGACATACCAAGTAAAGACAATCTTTTCATTAATTCTTGTACTTTATCTTCAGTAAAATACCTTTTATTTTCATCAATTGGTCTGTTGGGTCGATCGTCATTACCAAACCCAACTTGCCGGTATAAACTTAAATGTAAATTATAATCTTGGTAATAAGAAACACCACCATCTAACCCTCTAACTTCCACGTGTACAACCTTAAATAAATTATCTCCTGGGATTATTTCTCCTAAAACATCAGCACAATGATTTTTATCATCTAAAACTTCCCATCCTTGTTGAAACTGTTTGTTTTTTAACAAATTATAAATCTTATCTGGATTTTTTACTTCGATAGAAAAACCATCACTAGGATTTTCTGGAGTCGGTAAGTTGTGATTGTTTTCTGGATTTGCCATAATCACCCATAATATACAGTAAAACTACAAAAAATCAATTATCTACCTAAAGTTACAAACTTTATTTCTTTAAATGTAAAACTATTCATTAAAACCCAGCTATCTGATTTCTGTAAAAATCACCATCAGACTGATATAATTCCTCTTATGAAAGCCCGAGAATTAAAGGATAAATTCATCAATTTTTTTGTCTCTCAACAGCACGTTGAGATTCCTTCTGCTCGTCTAATCCCCGAAAACGATCCTACCACTCTTTTTATTTCCGCCGGCATGCACCCTTTAGTTCCATTTTTGCTTGGTCAACCACACCCGTTAGGCAAACGTTTAACCGACGTTCAAAAATGTGTTCGCACCGGTGATATTGATGATGTTGGTGATGAAACTCATAACACTTTTTTTGAAATGTTAGGCAATTGGTCTCTCGGTGATTATTTCAAAAAAGATATGATTCCCTGGAGCTATAAATTTTTAACTCAAGAGTTAAAAATTAACCCCGAACATCTTCATGTCACTTGTTTTGCCGGTGACGCTGATGCTCCCAAAGACACTGAATCTTACGATCTTTGGCGCAGTCAGGGAATTTCTGAAGATAGAATTCATTATTTACCCAAAAAAGATAATTGGTGGGGTCCGGCTGGTTCTATTGGTCCCTGTGGTCCTGACACTGAAATGTTTATCGATACTAATCCTGATGCTGGCCCGATTGATTTTGTCACTGGCTGTAAACAAAGGCGCATTATTGAAATCTGGAACGATGTTTTTATGCAATACTACAAAGACTCTGATGGTAAGTACTCTGAAATGAAGCAAAAAAATGTTGATACTGGTATGGGAGTCGAACGAACCACTGCAATTTTATCCGGTTTTTCGGACAATTATTTATCACATATTTGGCAACCAATTATTCAAAAAATCGAACAAATTTCTGGTAAAAAATATTCTGAAAATACCAAATCTATTCGTATCATCGCTGACCATATTCGTTCCGCCGTCTTTATTATTGCCGATGGTGTTGAACCTAGTAACAAAGAAGCCGGCTATGTTTTGCGCCGTCTTATCCGTCGCAGTGTCCGTCAGGGAAAAATTTTAGGCATTGAAACTAATTTCATTTCTCAAATTGCCGATGTTGTTTTAGATAATCAAGACCGTTTCGCTGGTATTTACCCTGAGCTTGATCAAAACCGCGACAAAATTATTGCTGTCTTAAACGCCGAAGAAAATAAATTCCGCAAAACCCTAAATAGAGGTTTAATGGAAATTCAAAAAGATGAAATAAATTTTTCAAAATTAAATAAAGATCAAATCGTTGATGCAAAGTATTTAGGAGAAAGAGCATTTTATTATTACGAAAGTTTTGGTTTTCCTATCGAAATGTTTTTAGAAGAAATGACCTTGGTTAAAACTCAAAATAAAGATGATATTATTAAATATTTTGAAAAAGCCAAAGAAGACCACCAAAAATTATCTCAGACCCTTTCTGCTGGCAAATTCAAGTCTGGTTTAGCCGATAATTCGGAAATTATTACTAAATATCACACTGCCACTCATTTACTTCACACCGCTCTCAGAAAAATTTTGGGTGATCATGTTCAGCAATCCGGTTCCAATATTACTGCCGACAGACTTCGTTTTGATTTTTCTCACAACGAAAAATTGACCGACGATCAATTAAAACAAGTTTCCGATTTGGTTAATCAACAAATTAAATCTAATTTAATTGTCACCAAAGAAACCATGCCTTTTACTCAAGCTCAACAAGAAGGCGCTATTGCTTTCTTTGGTAATAAATATCCCGAAATTGTCAGTGTCTACACTATTGGTCCAAAAGATAATTATTTTTCCAAAGAAGTTTGCACTGGTCCTCATGTCAACAATACTAATGAATTGGGGGTTTTTGAAATTACCAAAGAAGAATCAGCTGGGAATGGCCGCCGCCGCATCTACGCCGTGCTTAAATAGTCCATTTTTCGCCATTCTATAGTATTCTTATACTATGGAGGGGAATAGTTTTTGGTTAATCTATATTCAGGATGATCAGGTTTGTGTTTCCTTAATATCTCAAGAAAATAAAACTTTTCGAGTTGTTTCTGTTGGCCCTCAAAAACCTTGGGATTCTTTTGATAGTGCTGTTTTAGTCAAAGCTGTCGATGAATCTCTTTCCGTTGCCTCACTTAACGCCAATATTACTGAAGATCAAGAACCATCTCAAGCGGCTTTTGTTGTTCCCCCTTTTTGGGTCAGTAATGACGGAAAAATTATGCCTGCGAAACTCAAATTTATCAAAGAAATTTGTAAAGGTTTATCTCTGACACCATCAGGATTTTTAGCCGAAGATGAGGCATTAGTTGAAGAATCAAATCGAGTTGATGGATTCCCTGCTAGCTTTATTTTGCTTCATCTTTCTCAACAAGAATTTTATTTATCTTTGGTTTATTTAGGTCACATCAAAGAAAGAATTAAAAAAGGTTTCGATGGAGAATTTACCGGTCAAATTTTAGAATCATCTATTTTAGAATTCAAAACCGAATCCGCTTTACCCCCTCAAATAATTATTTTTGGTGACGCCAGTCCGGAAATTATTACTAATCTTAAAAATTTTGCCTGGGTTGGTAAAAAAAATATTGAAACATTCTTGCATTTTCCTGAAATTAAACTTTTTTCCCAAAATGATATTATTACTACATTTACTAAAGTCATTTCTAACCAGTTAAACCCAGGTAAAGCTAATGTAGCTAATACGGAACCATCATTAAATAATGAAATTGACGAATTAGAAGATAGTCAAGATATTTCTAAAACAGAAATTGAAGAACCCACTGTTGAAGCTACTGAAATTGTCGACGATAACACTGAAATTACCCAAGAAAGTTTATCTGAGACTTCTCCAGAAGATTTGGGTTTTTCTGCTCCATTACCAGTAATTACGCCAGATCAGTTACCTCCATCTCTGGATATTTCTCCGGAGCCAAATCTTGATCCGTTTCAGCCACCAGTTTTAACTCCACCAATTTTGCCAGAAATTAATTCCAAGAAAAAAATTTCTTTTAAACTACCAAAACTTAAATTACCTAAAATTAATCACAGTATTTTTTGGATTATTTTAGCCATTTTACCTTTTTTGGTTATCGCCCCACTTTTTTTAGTTTCCGCCAAAGTCACTTTATTCACTACTCCGTATCAATTCGAAAAATCTACTCCTATTACTCTAAAAACAGATGCAACTTTGTCTGACATTGATAAATCAATTATTCCTGTCACCAAAGAAACTATTGAAGTTAATGCCTCTGCTACCGTCGAAACTACTGGTCAAAAAACTGTTGGTGACAAAGCTAAAGGTGAAATTATTATTTTTAATAAACTCGACAAAACTCAAAATATTCCTAAAGGATCAATTTTAACCGATTCTTCTGGTAAAAAATTTGAATTAACTGCTGCAGTCTCCATCAACGCCAGTAGTTCTGATTTAGAGAAAGGTGTTATTACTTTAGGCCAAACCAAAACAGTAGTTTTAGCTAGTGATATTGGTCCCGAATTTAATTTAGCTGCTGATGCAAAATTAACCTTTAAAGATTTTTCCGAAACCAGTCTTATTGCCAAAGCCGATTCCGCTTTTACTGGTGGCAGTAAACAACAAATCCGTGCCGTTAGTCAAGCCGATAAAGCCAGTGTTCAAACAAAAATCGACGAGGAAATTTCCAAAAATATCGATCAACAAGTCAATCAAAAAGTGGGCAATATTTCTGGTGTTATTAAGGGCACTATCCAAAGTCAAAAAGACAATCTCGAACTCAGTCGAGAAATTGGTGAGGCTGCCGATGAACTCAAAGCCACCGTCAATGCCACTGTTTCTGTTTTTATTCTTCCGGAAGATACCAAAGACCAGGTTATTAAACACTTTTTATCTTCAGAATCAGATTTCAATAATATTGATTATCAATCACATAACTTTACCCTAAGTTTTAATATTACTAAAAATGATTCATCCCAAGCTACAGGTAATTTAACTATTTCTGGCAAATCATTGCCAAAAACTAACATCAGTCAAATTCAAAAATCTTTGGTCGGTAAAACTAATAATCAAGCCACTAATATTATTAAAAAACTTATTCCTCGAGCCTACAATTTTCATATCACTAACAGTCTTCCACTTTTGCCTTTTAGGTCTGATAATATCAATATTGAAGTTAAATCAGAATCCTTGTGAGTTATATTTATCTAAAAAAAGAAGCCCCCAAGAAAAGTCTGCCTCAACGCAAAAAGATAATTATTTTGTTTTTGCTTGGTAGTGGTCTTACTTTTCTTAGTTTTGCTATCCTTCCTATTCTTAAATTTCAATTTGAATATTCTGGAAAATTCAAACAAATTATCGATCCGAGTGCCCCTAAAAGCAGTCAAACAAATATTTTAGGCGATAGTACTGATTACACCCAACTTTCAAATTGGTTTGTTAATGCTCAAGACAATTTATTACCGGTAACTCAAATTGATGATTCCACTAAATCAACCTATTATCTTTCCATTCCAAAGCTTAAAATTACCGATGCTGTGGTGACTCTTGGAAGTATGGATTTAAATAAAAGTTTAATTCAATACCCTCAAACTGCTTTACCGGGACAATTGGGTAATACCGTTATTTTTGGCCATTCGGTTCTTCCCCAATTTTTTAATTCCAAAAATTATTTAACTATTTTCTCCACCCTTTATAAACTCGAACAAGGCGATGAAATTTATTTAAGATATGACAAATCTACATACAAATACGTTGTCGAAGAAATGTATGAAGTTCAGCCCACCAATATGTCGGTTTTGGAACAACGTTACGATGATAAAACCTTAACCCTCATTACTTGTAGTCCGCCTGGTACTTACATCCGTCGTTTAGTTATCAAATCCACTTTAGCCGCAAACTAACCTTGATATAATATTCGTATGAACGCTCTCTCAATTGATTATGGTCACAAACGCATCGGTTTGGCTATTTCTATTCAGGGGATTATTCAACCGTTGTCTGTCGTCAAAAATGATTCAAATTTTTTAAATCATTTAAATAAAGCTATTTCTGATTATAAAATTGACAAAATTTTTGTCGGTATCTCTCAGGGAGAGTTTGCCAAACAAACTCAAAAGTTTATCGATGAGCTCAAAAACATGATAACATTACCTATTGAAACTGTAGAGGAAGCCGTGAGTACTATTGAAGCCGATCAGATTTATTTGGCTAATAAAAAGCCAAAGAAAGACTATAAAAAAAATATTGACGCTATCGCTGCCGCAGTTATATTAAAACGTGTTATTAGTTCGTAAGTCAGCCTCTGACTGAAAACATTATGATCAAAAACTTAATTGCCCCAATTCAAGCTTGGTTAATATCTCAAAGACGTTGTGTCGGTTGCGGCACACCCTTATCTCAAGGTAAACGTTTGCCTGTTCGCGGCCAAACTACGGTTACTTGTCAGTGTGGTCGAATTTTTATTCACGACGAAAAGAAAGATACTTACCGTCGGGCTTTATTTGACGAAATTTAAATGATTAAAAAAATTCTTCTCAGTTTTGTTGTTTCAATTTTAATTATCGCTGGTGGTATATTTGCTCTTATTCAACAAGATAATAAACCAGTATCATCGGATCAAACCAGTAAAATTTTTACTGTCAAAACCGGCGAGGGGATTAAATCAATTGCTGGGCGGCTCGAATCAAACGGTTTAATTAAAAATAAATATGTTTTTCTTTATTACACTTATAGCCTGTCTTTAAATAAAAAAATTCAGGCTGGTAATTTTAAACTTTCAGCCAATTTAACTACCAAAGAAATTGCTGTCAAATTAACTCAAGCCGGCGTGACCGACTACTGGGTCAAAATTCTTGAAGGTTTGCGTGTTGAAGAATTAACTGATATTTTTCCAGATGATTCTCCAATTAAATCAGCTGATTTTATTAAATCAGTCAAAACCAAAGAGGGTTATATCTTCCCCGATAGTTACCTTATTCCCCAATATTTTACCTTAGATCAGGTTATTTCTACTATTCAAGCTAATTTTGATAAAAAATTCGCCCAGGCTAAAGTTGGTGCTACCAATACTCAACTCACTGACAAACAAATTTTAGTTTTAGCCTCAATTATCGAACACGAAGCTCGAACTTTAAAAGTGAAACAAGGAGTATCTGGCGTCTTAATGAATCGACTTAACGCCAATATGCCACTTCAGTCCGATGTCACCGTTCAATATGCTCGTGATACTCAACGAAAACCAACTAAATATTGGGAAGACTTAGCTGCTACTGATATTAAATCCGTTGTTTCACCTTACAATACCTATCAAAATACTGGTTTACCTCCGGCTCCAATTTGCAATCCTGGTTACGATTCTATTTATGCTGCTTTTCATCCCACCGGATCTGACTACATTTTTTATCTTACTGGTGACGATGGTGTTATGTATTATGCCAAAACCCTCTCCGAGCACAACACTAACATTGCTAATCATCTAAAATAACTGCTTATCTAAAATTTTTTCTAAATTTGCTTTGCAAGAACAAAAATTTAATTGATTAAGCTCAAGAATAAAAAAAGTACTCATCTCGCCATTCTTTGAATTTTCAATATTAAAAACAGATTTTGTATCAAAAACAAAATAAGGAAAATCTTTTTTATTTCCTGTAATTAACAATGGGTTCATTTCTTTGTTATGAATTAATCGGCCAGCTAGAAGTAGATCTACAGTACTTACACCATTCGTTCTCCCTTTATGGGAATAAATTAGCGACAAATCAAGAGCATCTTTTTGTAAATTCTGAAATACTTTATCAGTACCATTTATCGACATTAAAAAACGATTTGTAAATTTTTCCATATTGTTTTTTTCAGTCGGAACAAACATCCCTCTCAGAAACTCAAACTTTGTCAACGGATCGACAATTAAGAATGATTTTTTTAAATACTCAAAAACTGACACAAACGCATATTCATTCCTATATATGAATGATAAAAAATCATTATCTAAATAAATATACCTATCTTTCAATTCAAAATCCTGGTCAGCAACTGCATGCATTACTACCATAAAATTTTGGCCCATCAACATCTCTAATCTCTTTACCTTTTCTGATTATCTTAACCATTTCAGAAACATTAATTTTGTAAGTTTCCTTTTTTAATCTAATTATTTTATCCTTTTTCAAATTTTTTGATACCATAATTATTTATACATCAAAAACAACCGCTTGTAAAAATTACTTTTTATTTATCATCTCTTCCAGTCTTACCCATCTTTCTTTTTTCACCTTCATCGGCACATCGTCTTTATATAATTTGGCACTCACGGTTCCTGGGCGAGGGGAGTATTTATTTAAATACGCCACTTCAAAATTTACCTGTCTACAAATATCTACTGTCTCTTCAAATTTTTCATCGGTTTCTCCTGGGAAACCAATAATAATATCAGTACTAAATCGCACATCGCTAATTTTATTTTTTATTTTTTTGACCAAATCCAAATATTCTTTTTTAGTGTAGTTTCGGTTCATTTTTTTAAGAATTTCGTCATCGCCTGCCTGAAATGGCAAGTGAATTAATCGATCAATATTTTTATGTTCAGCAATTACCTCAATCAAATCATCCGAAAAATCCCAAGGATTATTACTTACAAACGACAATTTATCCAAATCTTTTTCGGCCACTTTTTTTAATAATTCCGGGAACAAACTTTTAAATCTTTTTTTACCCATCGACACAAAACCACAATCACTCAATTCAGCTCCATAAGAATTTACATTTTGACCGATTAATAAAACATTTTTATTGCCTTCTGCGATTGCCTTATCTACATCCGCCAATATCTCTTCCATTTTTCGGGAAACTTCCCGACCTTTAGCCTGAGGCACAATGCAATACGAACACATATTATTGCAACCATAACTTATCGGAATTAAAACCACATCATTAAACTTTTTCACTGGTTCCCAATCGGTTTGAAATTCATCCAAAGCCTTAAATTCAATTCCTGGAAAATTTTTCCTCACTTCCATATTTTTCTGACCATTCTTTTTCATCACCCCCACCAAACATCCAGTTACAATTATTTTAATTGTCTTAAGACTTCTCCCTTTTTTAAGGGGAGACCTGCCCGTCCGGCAGGCGGGTGTCGATTTATCGACAGAGAGGTTTTGTTCTTGAATTTTTCGCACCAATCCATAAGCTCTATTTTCCGCTGATTGCCGAATCATACAGGTATTAATCACCACTACATCCGCTTCTTTCCAACTTTTTGCTTCTTTATCACCATTGGCCAAAAAATAACTCTTAATCCTTTCCGAATCAGAGGTATTTTGAATACAGCCAAATGTTTGAACAAAAAATTTCATTGCCAATTTTACCAAATTAGTTTTTCTTAGCTACTGCTTTGGCCAAAACCACCAATCCTAATCCAGACAAAGATAATAATGCTGTCGGAAAAACAAAACCCACTGTTGGTAGTGTCGACGTATTTGCGTCACTATTGACCGCATCCCAATTTACATTTCCCGCCCCCATCGTCAAAGTAAAATTAATCGTTGAATCATTATTAGTAATAACAATACTATGATCACCGTCCGATAATGATCCGGGTGAATAAGACCAACTATTACTTCCATCGGCCGTCACTGATCCTTCGGTTCCGTCAACCGAAATTGTTACTGTACTTCCACTTGGAGCTTCACCTGTGAATACTGGAACCGATCCAGAATACCACCAATGAGAAATTTGCCGGCCACTAGTATCCACTGATCCGATTGATTTTAAATTAAAACCACTCGCCAAAGCACTCGTATTTTTAAAACTCAACAACAATCCGAAAACAACCAAAACCATGAGCAGTTTTCTTTTCATACTTTAATAATAAAGATTAATCAAAAATTTGCAATATTTTTTCGCAAATGAGAATATTAATTCATGGACGACAATCAAAATAAAAATCAACCAACCCCAACATCCTCAGATTATCAAAAAATCCTTGACGAATACGCCGCCTCAGTCAAACCAGACGACACTCAACCGTCAGAAAATTTACCCGAAGAAAAAGTTCCTGTCGATAGCTTAAAAGAAACTGTTTCTTTACCACCAGAACCCAAAAAAATTACTGCTGAAACTCCAGAAAAGAGCCTAGTTGATGATTTAGAAGAAGCCATGTCTCAGAAAAAACCATCTGAGTCGGATATTCCTCCTCAACCATCATTAAAAAATATCGACACTCCAAAAATAGAACCACCAATTCACCCCTCACTTGCCGTTAATCTTGAAGAAAATGACACTATCGAACAAAAACCTATTGTTACACCTAATGTATCAATTCCAAAAATAGAAAAACCAGCAGATACTGTTTCTGAACCAATCAAAACACCAATTGCTGAAATTCAGAATTCAGAACCAGAAATAACTCCACCCGAAAAAACTCCAGAAGAAATTAAAGCTGAAATCAATCGTTTATTAACTGACGATGAAACTAAAACCGATAATTCAAATGTTACTGTGTCTGTAAAAAAATCATCTGTTGGTCGAATATTTTTTATCTTTGCCTTAATTTTATTTTTACTCGTAGCTGCCGGTTTAGCCTATTTCTTGTTTTTAGTTCCATCAAATTCCACCAAGAACACTACTGATAGTGTTCCAACTAGTTCAGTAACCCCAACCACCGCTCCTGCTGATACTAGTGGTACCTGTGAATTAAACGACAAAACCTATCAAGTAGGGGAGTCATTTGCTTCTGCTGACGGTTGTAATACTTGTAGTTGTTCCTCAGCCGGTGTTATTACTTGTACTGAAAAAGCCTGTGCTAGCACTACTACTGTCACCCCCGCCACCAAATCCGCCAATGTAACCTCATCAATCCCTTCTGGTTGGAAAAGTTATAGTAACTCTACCTACAAGTTTTCACTTAGCTACCCATCAACTTATCAAGTCCAAACTAAAAGTAAAAATATTATCTTAATAGGTACACCAACTATGTTTAAAGCTGCTGAAGAAACGTCGTCTATGGGTACTAATTTAAGTGTTACTATCTATAGTTCGTTATCAGAAGCCTCTAATAACTCTTCAAAAGTAAAAACATTGAAAGATCTAGCTATTAATATGACCGACCCTCCTGAGCAAAATTATAAAGAAATAACTCTTGGCGGACTATCTGGTTTTTCTGTAACCAGTGACTACCCTGATACTACAATTTATCTTCAGAAAGGTAGTTTGATATATGTCATTACTGATGGTTCACTCGACGATAATAGTATCGAAAAACAAATAATCAATACTTTAAAATTTAACTAATTTTTCTAACCTCAATCTTGCCTATTGCTAATAAACTAAAAACAAGATGAAAACCATCCAGCCAGTCTCAGAACAAATTCAAAATTCATCTAAAAATCCTTACAAAATTTTATTTTTTGTAACTTTTGTAATACTATTGGTTTTCGTATTTACCTTAATATTTTTAGTTAAAAATAAAGTTACCAAAAATAATCAAGATAATAAAGATAATAACCAAACATCAACTCTAACTACAAATAGCGACACTGAATCAAATTCAGAAAATATTTTAGCTATTTCCGATTTACAAATAAATTTACCTAAAGATTGGAAAATTTATTACGCCTTACAAAATAAAGCCAAAATTTTAACCGAAACTAACCCGTACAATGTTTACTTAACCGTTAATGTTAATAAATCTGGTACAAATCCTCACTCAAAAAATATTCCGAATAATACTCCTTATGGTTGGGTATCTACTTTTGATTGTGGTGGACCGATGGCTTGTATCGATGACATGATTAATAATAATTACTATCAATTTGACTGGAACATAGAAAGCGATCAACCAGTTCCAAAAGATATCGGTGGAGTCTGGGTTCCTGACCATAAGACTCAACAAGAAGATTTAATCAACATAATCAAAACAGCCAAACCAAATCCACATATACCATGGAATGTTTTTAGTGGATTTTGGTCTTTTGAATACCCCAAAAAATGGTATCTCGTTAATACAGAGCAGAGTTACGATGAAACAGAAACTAAAATTTTTGATGAAACACAATCAAATGTAATTAATATTACCGCTGTTAAAAAAAATGAAAAAGCAATTTCAGAAGAAGGCGAATTTAATAGAGTTGCCTCCAACTACTTGCAAGAAATAAATCTTAAAGATACTAATTGCAGCTTTTTTGAATCTTATAAATTTTGTGCTTCAAAAGATTTAGGCGGATCAATCAATCGATATATTGTTGATTTTAACAATAATAGAACATACACAATGTTTACTATAAATAATTCAAAAATTACTCCAGAAATTGAAATGATTCTTTCGTCTTTTCGCAGTTCTTATTAATTGATTTCTAAAGATATGGAAAACAAACCAAGGGTTATAAAATCAATTAATAAATCAACCAAACCTCGTGTCAAAAATTTTCAGAAAATATTTATTATTTTAGGCCTATGTTTAGGATTATTTATCCTAACTTTATTTTTTAATTCTAAATATTTTTCTAAAACAAATATCAATCTTCCATCAAGTACTAATGAAAATAAAATTGAAACCAAGACAGAAATTACTCCAGTCGTTACACAACAAATTACTCCAATAATTATTAAGTCAAATACTCCATCTGATTGGAGAATTTATACTAATAACTCTGTTGGTTTTAGTGTTAAATATCCTCAGACATTCTTTCCCAAAGAAGGCTTTTGGGCAGATGACAATGATAAGTTCGCTGGTGTAACTTTTGGTCCTAGAGAATTAATTCACGATTCATTTTGGGGTATATTTTTTTACTCCAAAGATCAAGCAAGTATCGAAGAAATTAAAAAACAAATAGGTAGCCAGTTTAGTGATCGTGTTCAAACAGAAGAAAACATCTCAATTAATGGAATTAATGCCATAAGAGTCACTACAAAATCAGAAAATTCAGATTGGGTTGAAATTTCTATTATTTTTAGTGACAAAAATGGTAATTTATATGTTACTGGTGGTGATTTAGACGAAAGAACAAATGATACTTTACTTCGATTAACCAATCAGAAATATAACATTAAATTTGAAGACTTTTATTCTTCATTTAAATTTACAAAATAAAATTTTTTCTAACCTCAATCCTACCTATTGCTTCCTCTTGGCATTTACGGTAAAATATCTCCATTCTCGCGAGCGGTTGGTACATAACTCGCACGTTGATGTTTGGTCAACAAATCTTTTTAGTAATTAAAAAACCTTGATGCCTTCCGTAAAAAGAACTTCCTGGGGTAAAAAATACCCTCAAATTCCTAAGTTAGATTTAATTCAAATTCAAAAAGAATCCTGGAAAGACTTCCTCGACCGCGAATTCAAAGAAACCATCCAAGCCGTCTCTCCAATTGTTGATTACACTGGAAACAACTGGCAACTCGAATTAGGCGATGTTACTTACGATCCTATTACAATTACTCCTGAAACTGCCAAGAAAAAAGAACTTAACTATACTATCCCTGTCCGTATCAAAGCTACCTTAACCAACAAAAGAACTGGTAACGTCCGTGAAGAAGATGTCTTTTTCTTAAATCTTCCTACTATGACCGATGAAGGAACCTTCATTATCAACGGTATTGAAAGAGGTGTTATCAATCAATTAGTCCGATCTCCAGGTGTTTATTTCACTGGTGAAAAAGATCCGGCTACTGGCAAAACTTTATACAATGCTGAACTTCGTCCTAACAAAGGTTCTTGGCTCGAATTTTTCGTCGGCAAAAAAGATGTTATTTTTGCTCGTATCGATCGTAAAAAGAAATTCCCGGCTACCATTCTTTTGAGAGCTGCTTGTCAAATGAATGACAAACAATTAACTACTGAATTTGGTGAATTTATTTCTCCCACCATTCAAGCTGATGTTTCTAAATCTCCTGATGAAGCTGTTTTGGAATTTTATCGCAAACTCCGACCTGGTGAACCTGTCGTTATGGAAAATGCTCAAAAATTCTTTGAAGAAAGATTTTTTGATATCCGAACTTACGAATTAGGTAATGTTGGCCGCTACAAAGTTAATAAAAAATTTGGATTCAATTTTGATGATTCCGATAAAGATAACTGGATTTTAAGAAAAGAAGATTTAATCGCTACTGTCAAATATCTTGTCCAGCTTCAAAAAGGTGAAGCTACTCGCCTTGACGATATTGATTCATTAGCAAATCGCCGTCTTCGTCGCTGCGGTGAAATCGTTTCTCAAATCGCTCTTCGACCAGCTATGGCTCGATTCGAAAGAATGGTTAAAGAAAGAATGTCTTTAATTTCTACCAAAGAAAAACCAGCCCCTAGTCAAATGATCAATCCTCAACCATTGATCTCTACTCTCAATACTTTCTTCCGTTCAAATCAATTGTCCGCCATTTTGGATCAAACCAATCCCTTATCCGAACTTGATTTACTTCGCCGCGTAACTGTTGTCGGTATTGGTGGTTTAACCCGTGATCGTGCTGCTTTCTCTATCCGCGACGTTCACGCTTCTCAATATGGTCGTATTTGTACTGTCCGTTCTCCAGAAGGTCCAAACATCGGTTTGGTTACTTACTTAGCTCTTTATGCTCAAGTCGACAAATATGGTTTTATTCAAGCTCCATTCCGCAAATTAGTCAAAACCAAAGGTGGATACACTATTTCTGATGAACATTATTACCTCGATGCTGACGATGAATATGATAAAAAAATGACTCATTTAGGTATCAAATTTGATGAAAATGGAATCACTAAACAAGAATGGGTGCCAATACGTTTCCAAGGCGAATTTATTGAAGGTCCAATTGATCAAGTTGATTATATTGATTTAGTTCCTAATCAAATTGTTGGTGCTTCGGCTTCATTGATTCCATTTGTTGACCATGACGATGCCACTCGTGCCCTTATGGGATCACACATGCAGACTCAAGCTGTTCCCTTAGTTTCACCACAAGCTCCAATCGTTGGTACTGGTATGGAAGGTGCTGTGGCTACTTCTATGAATCGTAGCGTTTTAGCCAATCATTCGGGTAAAGTTACTTTTGCTGATGGTAGTAAAGTTATTATTACTCTTGACAAAAAAGCTGAAGTTAAACATTTTGACCAAAGCGAAATTAGTGCTGACGGTAAAACCGAAACTTACTATTTAGCCAAATTCGAAAGAACTTCACCTTATGGTACTTGTTACAACCAAAAAACTGTTGTTAATGTTGGTGATGTTGTTAAAGAAGGTGATTTGCTTATTGATGGTCCATCAACCGATGGTGGTGAATTATCTATCGGTCAAAACTTATTAGTCGCTTATACCGAACTAGATGGTTTAAATTACGAAGATTCTTTCTTAATTTCCGATAGATTGGTCAAAGAAGATATTTTAACCAATATCCAAATTTATGAATATCAAGCTCAGGTCGTCGAAACTAAATTAGGTTCCGAAGAATTAACCAAAGATATTCCTAACGTTTCCGAAAACGAATTAGCCAAATTAACTAACGATGGTATCGTTATGATTGGTGCTACTGTTGGTCCAAACGATATTTTGGTTGGTAAAGTCGAACCTCGCGGTGAAAAAGAATTATCTGCTGAAGAAAGACTTTTACGAGCAATTTTTGGTGAAAAAGCTCGTGAAGTTAAAGACACTTCTCTCCGTGTACCAAACGGTGAAGGTGGTGTTGTCATTAAAGTCGATATTTTATCTAAAGACGATGGTGACGAACTCGATCCGGGTGTTAATAAAATTGTTAAAGTTTACGTCGCTCAAATCCGTCGTATTCAGGAAGGTGATAAGATCGCCGGACGACATGGTAATAAAGGTGTTATCGGTCGTGTTTGGCCAGCTTACGATATGCCTCGAACCGCTGACGGTACTCCAGTTGACTTAGTTATGTCTCCAATTTCCGTTATTTCCCGTATGAATTTAGGTCAGATTTTGGAAACTACTTTAGCTCATGCCGGTTTATACCTCAACAAACGCTATGCTGTTCCAGTTTTCGAAAAATATCCCGAAACTAAAATTGCTGAAGAACTAGAATCTGCCGGTTTACCGGGTAATTCTAAAATTCAACTTTTCGATGGTCGTACCGGCGAAGCTTTCGATCAAAAAACTGTTGTCGGTGTCGGTTACATTCTCAAACTTGTCCACATGGTCGATGACAAAGTCCATTCACGTTCTACTGGGCCATACTCATTAGTTACTCAACAACCTCTCGGTGGTAAAGCTCGTATGGGAGGTCAACGTTTGGGAGAAATGGAAGTCTGGGCTCTCGAAGCACATCGGGCTGCTCACACTCTCCAAGAAATGTTAACCCTCAAATCTGATGATATTGATGGTCGTACTCATGCATTCCAATCCATTATCAAAGGGGAAGTTATTCCTGAACCTGCTATCCCGGAGTCTTTCAAAGTTCTTACTAAAGAACTTGCCGGTTTAGCTTTAGATATCTCTCCAGTTGGAGTCAAAGAAACTGCTCCCGAAGAAATTTCTGAAGAACTCCACCCAGTCGATATTACTCCCGAAGATATTGGACCACAAGTTCCCGTTGAGGAAGAACTTCAGTCTGAAGCTGAAGGTTTAACAATTGCCGAAGATTCGGCACAATTAGAAGATGAATTAAAGGAGGACCAATAATGTTTAAATTTAAAAGCATGATCGACTTTTCCGGTCTACAAATCAAACTCGCTTCTCCGGAAGATATTCTTAGCTGGTCTCACGGTGAAGTCACCAAACCAGAAACTATTAATTATCGTTCTTGGCGTCCAGAAAAAGATGGACTTTTTTGCGAAAAAATCTTTGGACCTTCACGTGACTATGAATGTTACTGTGGAAAATATAAGAAAATTCGTTTCAAAGGTGTTATTTGTGATCGCTGTGGTGTTGAAGTTACTGTCTCCAAAGTTCGTCGTGAACGTATGGGACATATTACTTTAGCTGCTCCTGTCACTCATCTCTGGTACCTTCGCAATACTCCATCTCCAATTGGTGTCATTCTTGATGTCCCTCAAAAAGATTTGGAATCAGTTGTTTATTTCACTAAATATTTAATTACTGAAATTGATGATTCTAAACGTAAAGAAGCTTTAGAAAATCTTCGAGAATTTTCACAAAAACGTTTAACCCAAATCGATGTCGATACTAAAAAGAACATTGAAACTAAAACCAAAGAAACCGAAGACGAGAAAAAAGAGCTTAAAACTAAAATCAAAAATAAAGATCAACTTTCTATTGCTCAAGAAGAACGCGATGTCCGTCTCAAACAAGATATTCAAAAAATCGAAAACAAAGGTTTGACTGAAAAAAATCGTATTGAAAGTTTGATTAAATATCTCGAAGAAAAAGTTCAAAGTCTCGAAGTTTTATCAACTCTTTCCGACGAAGAAAGTTTTTATCTTTCTCAATTCAAAGCTGATATTTTCTTCACTGCTCGTATGGGTGCTGAAAGTTTGCTCGATGTTTTGGGTAAAATTGATATCGACGAAACTCTTAAAAATCTTAAAAAAGAATTAAATAAAACTAGTTCAAAACTTAAGAAAAAGAAAATCATGTATAAAATCCGCATTCTTACCGGAATGAAGGATAACGATATCAATCCTAAATCCATGATTTTAACCCATGTACCAATTGTTCCACCGGATTTACGTCCTATGGTTCAATTAACCGGTGGTCGCTTTGCCACCTCCGATTTAAACGACTTATATCGTCGTTTGATCAATCGTAATAATCGTCTTAAAAAATTGCTCAAACTTGGTGCTCCAGAAATCATTTTGCGTAACGAAAAACGTATGCTGCAAGAATCTGTTGACATCTTAATTGATGCTCAAAAGAGTTCTAAAAATAAACGTAAGAGTACTAAGCGAGTTCCTCGTTCACTTTCTGATCTCTTAAGAGGCAAGAAGGGTCGTTTCCGCCGCAATTTACTTGGTAAACGTGTCGATTACTCCGGTCGTTCGGTTATTGTTGTTGGTCCAGAATTAAAACTTGACCAAGTCGGTTTACCAAAAGAAATCGCGCTTGAAATGTTCCGACCATTTGTTCTTCGCGAACTTATGGCTAGCGGTATTGCTCCAAACATTAAGAGTGCTAAAAACTTAATTGATCATCGGATTACTGAGGTTTACGATATTTTGGAAAAAGTTACTGCTGACAAATATGTTTTGCTTAACCGTGCTCCAACTCTTCATAAACTCTCAATTCAGG
>CAZCFJ010000004.1:0-27684 GCA_964497945.1 uncultured Gammaproteobacteria bacterium
GATTATTTTTCAACTTTTTGTTAATCACTTATTGGGCTAGGAGTACTAGATGTTTGTTTTTTAACAATACACCTTTACTCCTAGTCTATAATTCCATTATGACTAATTTAAATAAATTAAAAAATGGAAAATATTTTGCCGGGAAAATGTCTGATTTTGAAAAAACTAAGGGTTGGTTTGTAGGATCATTTTTCGAAGAAGGAAATCCGTGCAAGACAGATAAAATTGAAATATTATATAGGGTTCATAAGCCAGGAGATGTGTCGGAAAAACATTATCATCAAGAAAAAATTGAACTAATTATAATTCTAAACGGTGAGGCGAAATATTTTATTAACGACAAAATGATTATTCTAAAGAAAGGCGATTTTTTGTTTGCTGACGTAAATAATACAATCAAAGGAATATTTGAAAAGAAATGTGAATTATTGGCAATTCATTCACCGAGTATTCCGACGGACAAAGTAAGAATTGAAGACTAATTATTTTTTGAGGGATAAAATAAGCTGATAAGCTTCAATAGCTGAACCTTTGGGGATAGATGAAGTTTGTTTGAGTTTTTTTAAACCTACTTCGTCTTGTGGTAATTTAAATTTTTTTGAAATTTCAGCATCTTTTTGATATTTTTTACCAACTCGCCAATTAGTCTTATAACAAAAATCTTCTGGAGCCATCTGGCCTGAGGCTAAAGCGATAGTTTCACCAATGAACTGCATTAATCCACGACATTTGCTTGATTCATCACCACTGTTTAATGTTGGTTGGTCTTGTGATTGTTTCATTGCCCAATCAAAAAATTTTTGATAACCTTCTTGTCCTATAACAGCGATTACGGCTGGGCCTTTACCTTGAATGTCACTTCTAAACTGAGAATCTTTAATTGATTTTTGAAGAACTGGATCGTTTTCGATTGGACTAACGTCTATTCCTGCTGCTAATAATTCTGATTTGATTTCAACTACATTTATTATTTCTGAAGATAATGGTGTTGGATTGTCAATATTTGATAGTCTCTCTATGGCTTCTGAAAAAAGAGAAACTGAAGGTACTTCTGGTGAGAATTTATTTTCGATAGTCATAAGTGTATAGTAACACCTGTCGATTTATTTTGCTTTATTTTCTTAAAATTTTGGCTTTGAGACGGAGAAGTTTCCAACGTAATTTGTCGACTAAATTGTAGAGTTTATAAAAGAGGGGATTAATAACAAAATCGTAAGTGCCGACGTACTCGTAAGGATTGCCATTGAAGCCCTGTTTGAAACGATGAAAACCATAACCATTTTCCCCTTCTTTGGCATCCGGACCAAGACAACCCCACATATCAAAAATACTACATTTCATTTTTTGGCCTAATTTAATTGACTCCCACATAAGCAAGGTTGGCGCCATAACTTCGCGATGAATATCAAGAGAAGCACCGTAGGGATAAAATAATTGATCTTTGAGTTTGAATAACATAAAAGCGGACAGTACTTTGCCTTGGTATGAAGCCAACATAATATGAGGCATATCGGTATCTTTTAAAATTTTCCATAAATCACGATGATATTTAAGGGTGTGTAAATAAAAACCCTGACGTTTGGTGGTATCAAAAAGAAGTTTGAGATAAATTTCAAAACCTTTATCGTTAGTCATTTCCTTTACTTCGACACCATAACGGTTAGCAATTTTGATGTTGTAACGAGTTTTGGAATGCATGTCGGAGAGAAGTTTTTCTTCGGGTTTAGTTAAATCAACTTTGAAAGTGTGAGGATAAAAGGCAACTTTGGGAGAAACAACTAGGTTGGCAAAATTCATAGAAGCCTCGGATTTGGCAATATCCGGTTCAAATTTTACAAAAATAGCGTTTTGGTCTTGGGCAATTTTACGAACGGCTTTTAAAATTTCTTCGGTAACCTTTGGCCCGCGAAGAATAGTACCAATGGAATATTTGGTTTTAGGTATTTTATGAAAACTGACAGTAAAAGCAGTTTTGATGTTATCTTTGGAATCAAAAACGCCGAAACGAAAAATAGTATGACCTTGTGATTTTTGAAATTCTCCCCAATTCCAAGTTTGAACTGGATGAATTACAACCGAGTCATAAATTTTTTGATCTTGGTCAGTAAGAAGCTTAACGGACATAGTTATAGTTTATCAGCTTAAAAATTTTTCAATTTGATCAAATAACTGTTGATTATTTTCAAATAAAATTGAATTTATTCCTAAATTAATAGCGGTTTCTATATTTTTAGCACTATCATCAATGAATAAACAATTTTGAGGTTTTACTTTTAATTCTTCCAAAACTATTTTTAATAAGCCTTCTGATTTAGTTAAACAATAATCATGTGAATAAAATTTTTGATATTTATAAAAATTGTATTTTAAAACTGTATTAAGTTCCTGGCTGAGATCAAATAAATTATCCGAAACTATATTTATAGAATAATTTTTATCAATTTTAGAAAGATAATTAAGTAAAAATTCATTAGGAATAATTTGTTGGGCAAATGATTCAAAATACTTTTTTGGGGTTAAATTTGTTTTAAAAATCTGATTAAAAGAATCTAAATATTGTTGTGAATTTATTTGAGATTTGTCTAAACGAGAAACAAAATTTTTCCAAAAATTATTATGTTCAGTGGCACTTACGTTGAATTCTTTTTCAAATTCAGACATAAATACTTGCCGTTCATCACCTTGAGTTAAAACTCCATGGATATCAACCAAGACATGAGTGATCATTTTTTATTTTACAATTTTTGTTTGCTCGGGGGTCCAGGCGGGAGTGGTGGAAGTTAACAAAATACAATCCCCTTGCCAAAAATATTTTTCATTTGGTTCTAAAATAACCATATCGCCTTCATTTAAATTAACTGTTTCTGTTTCGGTAGTTAAAGTGGTAGAACCTTTTATAATATAAACAAGTTCTTTACATTTTTCGTTTAAAATCCAATCTTCTTTGGGATGACGACCTTTTAGAGTAACAATGGCACAATTTATATCTTTATCGTTGAATGGGTATTCAATAGCAGTTAAGTCACCGTTTTTAAACTCAAGCGCATTTTCCTTTTTGATGTATTTCATAATTTTTAGTAAATATCGGGGTCGTAGATTAGGTCGTCGTCGGAAGTGTCGCGACGGTGGCGATAATCACGAACAGTTTCTAAACTTTCCTCTAATTCTACCAAATCGTTGGGAATGTCAGCCAAGAAACGACTGGGTTCATTGAGGGAACTTTTACCAAAATAAAGACGTTGGCTGGCATAGGTAATATACAAATAATCTTTGGCTCGGGTGATGCCAACATAACAAAGACGACGTTCTTCTTCAACTTCGGTTTCGTCAACTAAACAACGTGAATGGGGCAAAATTCCCTCTTCGAAACCAACCAAAAAAACAACCTCAAATTCCAAACCTTTAGCACCATGAAGAGTCATAAGTCGGACGCCGTCACGATTTTCTTTTTTCTTATTTTTTTCTTGTAGAGAATATTCTTGTTGAACAAGCGAAACATTTTCTAAAAATTTTTCGAGTTTAGGAAAAGTAGCAGCAACAGATTTTAATTCTTTAATGTTTTCGATTTTTTTCTGATCATCTTCGTCTTTAGGATCGTAGCGGTCGAGATAACCAGAATTTACAATTAAAGATTCCATAATTTCGATTGATGACATTTTATCAATATCAATATTATTGAGATGTTCCATAAAAACAGCTAAGCGACGCTTACCAAAAACTTTACCTAATCTATCGGAGGAAACTTTATCTTTGGGATTATCGGCAAAACGAATCATGGATAAAATATCCTTAACTTCGGCACGTTCGTAAAATTTGGTACCACCAATAAGAACATAAGGAATACTATATTTCAAAAAACCTTCTTCTAAGGCACGAGATTGAGCATTCATCCGATAAAGAACAGCAATATTTCGAAGAGGAATTTTTTGATTATCCTGAATAAATTTAATTTTTTGAGCAATAAATTCAGCTTCACCAATTTCCGAGTCAGCTTCAAATAATTTTATTTTGTCTTCGGATTTTTTATTAGTGAATAATTTCAAAATTGGATGAGAAGTGTTTTTGGAAATAACAGCATTAGCGGCGTCGAGAATTATTTGAGTGGAACGATAATTTTGTTCCAAATTAATAATTTTGGTGTCTTTGAAATCGGCGACTAAATTCATTAAGTTTTTAAAATCAGCACCACGCCAACCATAGATAGCCTGAGAAGCATCACCAACAGCGGTAATTTGACGGTATTTTTGGGCTAAAAGTTTGGTTAATAAATATTGAATTTGATTAGTATCCTGATACTCGTCGACTAGAATATAACGATAAATATCCTGATATTTTTCGAGAACTTGAGGATATTCGATGAATAGTTGAACGGTTTTAAAAAGCAAATCGTTGAAATCTAAGGCCTGATATTCGGTCATCTTTTTTTGATAGACCTGATAGACTTTGGCAGCATATTCCTGCCAAAAACCATGCGACTGAGCAATCATGTCTTTGGGGGTTTGAAAAGAATTTTTGGCGGCTTCGATAAAATACATAATACTGGCCGGTTTAAATTCTTTGGGATTTAAGTTGAGATCAATAAGAGACATCTTAATTAAATCTTCCTGATCGTTAGTATCGTAGATAACAAATTTTGGGTCGATACCCAAATGATGGCCATCTTGGCGTAAAACTTTACAGCAAAAAGCATGAAAAGTGCCAGCAAAAATTTTTTTATCACCTTTTTTGGGGCCAAGAAGTTTTTCCATTCGCTGTTTCATCTCTTCAGCAGCTTTATTGGTGAAAGTTAACAAAAGAATTTGATCTGGTGTAGCTAATTTTTGTTCAATGAAATAGGCCGCGCGATGAGTGAGGACGCGAGTTTTACCAGAGCCAGCTCCGGCTAAAAGTAAAAGAGGGGAACCAATATAAGTGACTGCTTCTTGTTGTTGAGGGTTAAGGCCTTCTAAAATATCTGACATGTAAATCTACTATAGTTGGTAAATAGCTGTTTGACCAGACTGAAAAATAATTTTGGCACCAAGATTTTCAAATTTTTTAGGATTAAGATTTTTATATTTTTCGTATTCTTTGGCACCAACAAAAATATATTGAACTTTATATTTATTGAGTAATGATTTGGTTTCTGATAGATCAGTTGATTCATAAATTGTATCAACATCTTTTTGACGAGCAGCGGGGGCATCGTAGCCGCCACGCCATAACCATTCATGAACAATCCAACCTTGAACCGTGGGTAGCCCAGTAGCCGAAGAAACTTGATCGAAAGTGGTATAGCTATCCCCTGGCGCCTCTAACATGACCGGCTGACTGGAAATATTTTTATTAATCCAGAGAATTGAAAGATAATTGTCTGGATAAAGTTCTTCGAGATATTTAAAACCATCTAAACCTTTATAATCTTTTAGATCACTATAGTAAGATTTAATGGCAAAATAAGGATAAATAAGATGAATAACAAAAATGGTAGCAAAAAGAATTTTATAAAAATTTTTAAAAGCCGATTTAAATAAAGTTGAGGCATTAACTAAAATATAGCCACCAGCTAAAGAATAAAGCATGAAGGCTTGATAGACCAATTTAAACATAGTGTTAGCCCGGCGATGTTCATAAATATAAATATCTTTGATATAAAAAAGTTCTGGAATAATGATTAAGATAGTGGCGGTGACAATTAAAGAAAAAATAAATAAGTGAGAGTAATTGATTTTTTTGATCTGTTTTTGAAAAAGCAACTGAATTATTTTGACAACAAAAGGTAAACAAATTAACCAAAAGCCACCATATAAAACAAAGAGTTGATAAAAAGGACTATGACCGTCGGAGATTTTTATTCCTTCCATCATAGGGGTGAAGTTGAGAGAAAAAGGATAAGAAAAAATGTACCAAAAAACAATTATCAACAAACCATTAAGAATGGTTTTGAGTAAACTTTTGGGGCCATCTTCCTGAAAATTAATTAGAAAAGTAAAAATAGCTAAAACAAGGCCGTAAACGGCAAAATCCCAAGCATTAGTCATGTAACAAACAGAAAGAATAAGACCAGAAATAGCGGCAACAAGATTGCGAGAAATATTTTTTGTTTGATAACTGGCAAATAAAAAAGCTAAGAAAAAAAGAACAATGAAAATATCGTTCATGTGACCGTGAAGATCGGAAACAACAAAACTATAAATAGGAAATTCGTGGATAGTTTTGTCATTAGTGTCCGGATCGTGGCCGATAAAACGAGTAGCGTCGGGATACCAGTAAGAAGAAAAAGCCTTGGTCCATGCGGATTGAGTAAAGACAAAATGACTATTATTTTGGGTGTAATTTAATTTAGCAATTTTAAAAACAGAATGAAGATTGCCACCAAAAGTTAAAAGAAGAGCAGAGATAAGACCGGCGGTGATAGCCTTTTTGACCCGCTCACAGCTTCGCAGTTTTGGCGGGCAGGCAGGGCAGGGTACTTGTTTTGATTTTTTATTAAAAGATAAATAGGTTACGTTTGAAACTAAAGAAAAAGTACTAGTGAAAGTGAGAGAACAAACAGTGGCAATAGAAAGATTGTAACCTACAGAAGAGATAACACCAGAAATTTTGGTGATGAGAGCAAAAATTAAATGACCGAAATAATAATAATTAATAACCTCGCCAGAAAACCACATGTCGACTGGCGGCCAAAATTGAGATCGGAGAGCGGTATTGACGAATCCCCAGTCCATATATTTTTCTAGACCCTCAATATCAGGAGCAAAACCACGAACAAGAGACCAGAGGGTAAGAATAATAAGAAAAACTAATTCTTCAACCAAAAAAATGGAAAAGTTTTTTTTGAAAGTGGCAAAAAAATCTTGATAGCGGTGATGACGAATTAAAAAGAGACCATCAAAAGCCAAAAAAAGAATAATTAAAGTTGATAAACCAAAAAAATTAAAAGGTAATATTTTAAAAACTCCTAAAATTAGGGTAAAATAAGTGATTAAAATTAATGAAACGGTTTTAGCAAAAATATAGCCTTTGTCCCAAAATTTTGAAAAAATATGAAAGACTATCGGTAAAGACAGCAAACTTAAACCAAAAATTGACAGCCACCAAGCAAAAATAGAAATTAAGTCAGAAGTCATTTTATAAAAAATATAAAATTGAAAATTGGGCGGATAAATTCAATTAAAAATATTGGAAAATTAATTTGCCCAATAGCCATACCTAATATACCACCGATAACAAAACCACCCAAGAGATCGATCGGGTAATGAAGACCTAAAATCACCCGAGAAAAAGCAAGAAAGAGGGTAACCATTGAATAGGGTAATAAAGGGAAACTGCCGGGATTTTGAAGTAAAAAAACAAAAAAGAAAGCAATTTTTATAGAATGTCCTGAAGGAAAACTACCATGTTTGTAACAGGATTGAATCATACCATTAGGAACACAATTGTCGCGTAAATGGATGGGGCGGCGCCAAAGAACTTGTTTTTTGAGGACTTTTTCAATAATTTCACTAAGAACAGTAGCAAAAAATAGTTGCCAAAAAAGATTAATATCTTGCTTAATAAGCTTATAAGAAACGTAAAAAAGAAATAGCCAAAGAAAGTAATTAAAAAAAACTAAAAAGAGATTGCCGTATTTTTTTTGAGAAATTGTTTTAAACCAATCGACAGCCGGCTGCCAAAAAAGAAGTTTATTGTCTTTAATGATTTTCAACATGGAGATGATTAATGATAATACATAAATAGTTATTTGGAATCTTTTTGGAAAATTAAAACCTGAGGATGGTCGTAAACAGTAAACGATTCTTCTGCAATATCGTCCCGTAGATATATTCCAGGATAATTACAGTTATTATCAATATTAAAAAAATTATTTTTGGTGTCTTGGTGAGGATAATTAGAAAAACCAATTAAGAAACATTTTTTTAAAAAAGGCAGATATACTCCTGGATATGAATAAAAATTTTTAATTAACTTAAAATGAGTTTGGCCATCAAAAAGATTTTGATAAAAAGAAGTAGTAGTAGGATATTTGTGATTATCCTTAGGGATTGAAGCCCAAAATCGATTAGAAGATAAAATTAAATAATCTATCTGGTCTAGCTGTTGGTTAATTTTCTGCCATTTTTGGTCTGAATCAGTGTCGGAAACAGATAATTCTTGATGGGAGTAATAATTTAAACACGAAGGAGTGTTGAGAGGTAATGAATCGTCCCAAAATTCCGATGAGAGAACAGAATTTGATGATATATTCTGACAAATCCATTCTGAAGACAAATAACGACTATGAGGGAATAAATAAATATTTATAAAAAATAAAGTAAAAAGACAATTAATAATTAAAATTATTTTGGTTTTGACTTGATGAATTTGACTTAGACCAAAGCCGGAAAAAATAATTAAGAGTGGATATATAGGGTAAAAATACCTCATATATTTAGCTAGCAAAACTGAATGGTAAACAAAAATAGTTAATATAACAGAGGAAATAAACAAAAAAATATGGTTTTTAAAATTGTTTTTGATGGATAAAAATTTATAAAAACCAAACAGACTGAGGATAAAAGTTATTGGACCAAGACCAACAAAAAATAAATTACCCAAGGTGTGGATAAAAGGAAGTGTGTGTTGCCATTGAATGTTGGGAGGATAATCGATTTGACCAGTAATCATTTGATGAGCTTCGTGAATACTGGCAATAAATTTTGGAGACAAATCAATTAAACCATTGAAAGCATATGGTTGAAAAATTCTAAAAGAAAGACACAGAAAAAATCCAAACCAAAAACATTTAAAAAAGTTTTGAAGAAAATTTTTGTTGTGAAAAAAGATAAACAAAAAGAAAAATGGCAAGACAATGCCAATAGAAGTTTTACTGGCTAAAGTGAGTCCAAAAAAGAACCCGGCAGGAGAATTTTTTTGAGAAATAACGAGAAATAAAGATAAAGTAAAAAGACAAATTGTGATAGCGTCAACGGTGAAAAAATGTGATTGCTGAATTGGTAAAATACAGACTGAATAAAGAAAGGAGTTAATTAAAGAAATTTTGGTGTTTTTAAATATTTTTTGAGAAATTAAAAAAATTAAAAAAATTGTAAAAGTATCGAAAAGAGCAGAGAGAATTCGACCAATTAAAAATATTTGATCGTAAGAATTGAGGTTAAAAATTTTTGCCAAAACCTTAGTAATTAAAAGAGGAAAAGTGCCATAAGCGTAAAAAGTAAAACCATTATTTTCCGGATTGAATTTTGAAACCGAAGTATTGAAGTATTCCCCTACGGTTTTAGGTAAACTAATAGTTGATGAGACCATAGTCATGAATCTTTCATCAGGATGAAGGTGTTGACTTTGGTCCCAATTGAGACCGATAATTCGTAAAACAAAACCGAGTAAAACTATAAAGAAAAGGATTGGGTAATAGTTGGATTTTATTTTACGGCTCATTATTAGTGTAAATTCTGATAATTGGGTTATCAAAAACAGACCAGGTTTCTTCGGCATTCTCACTTTTTAATAAAAAACTATTTGACTTAGAAAAAGAGTTTAATTGATGATAATTTAGTTGACCAGAAAAAAGTGATTGATAATATTGTTGAGATAGAGGAAATAATTCATTGTTTTGGTTTTTAAAAACCCGACGTGAAGGAATAAAAATAAAATCGCTATTTTTAGCCAACTGATTAAGATTTTCAAAAGAGTTTTGACTGTCATCTAGGCGATAAAAATCAAAATCGGTAACATTAATTTTTGAATCATAGAGAGGAAGACTGGTGACATTACCTGATTCTGAAAGTACTAGACTATTTTCTGGAAGACTTTTATTGATCCATTCAGTGGCTTCAATTCTGGTGTCAGGATAAAGATAAGTTTTCATAAAATATGCACCAGGTAAAATAGCTAAAAAAACTATTAATGATTTAAATATTTTGTTGTTTATTTTTTGAACAAAAAAAACAGTTAAAAGTGGAGGGAGAAAAAAAATCGGTGACATGAAACGAGTCCATTTAACAAAAAGTTGCCCTTGATAAATAAAGTAGGTAAGAGAAGAAAATAAAATGATTAGTAAATATGGATTAATTTTGTTTTTTTTGAAATTTTGATAAATTAAAACTCCAAGGCCAATAAAACCAAAAATAAAAATAAAAATACCATTGGTATAGGGAAAAATGTTTTTTAGTTGAAATAGATATGGAACTGAATTGATAAACTGACGAGTGTAAAAAATTGGAATGGAACCATTGGCAATACCAATTTCATATTTCATTGAGGAAGTGAAATCAGAAAATTTAATTAAATTGTATGGTGATAATAAAACCCCAATTAAAATAGTAAACAAGATAAAGAATAATGACTTTATGATCAGTGTTTTAATTTGATGATTTTTGAGAAACAAAAATAATAGACTGAGAAAAATTGGCATAGTTAAAATTAGGGCAGAAATTTTAGTAGCTAAGCCGATTCCGGAAATAAGCCCTGATAAAAATAAATAAAGTTTTTTTTGAGGGTGATCATAAATTAAAAAAGAAAATAAAAGATTAAGGGAAAAAATAAAAATAAGAATTGATTCAGTCGTGCCAAAATGAGCTGTTTGGATGAGACCTGGGGTGAAAATTAAAAAAAGACAAAAAATAATTAAGTCTTTTGATGAGGAAAAAACTTTTTTGCCAATGAAATAAAAAATAATTATTGATAAAACAGAAAAAAATGCTGACCAAAATCGGAGTGTTAGAGCAATAGTAGTTAAATCGTGTTTGGGTGTAGTAAAAAAAGTTAAATATAAGGGAAACTGTCCGTAAGCAAAAAAACTGGGATTAAGATGGTGAATATCCATTTGTAAAATGGACAAAGCCATATTATTTTCGTCAGGGTGAAACGAAAAACCACTGTCCCAATTTAGTTTGAAAAAACGAGTAAAAAGAGTAAAGATAATTAAAATAAGGAAAAAATATTTCCTATTGTTAGATAACATAGATGATAGTGATCATCATCAGACCCCAAAGAAAAATTATCATCAGTAGGGGAATATCGGTAGCAATGACTTTTTCAGGTCTTTCCCCTTCTTCCATTTCAAAAATTATTTGGCCATAACGCATAATGCCAAAAATTACTGGGAATAAAGTAACCATATACCATTTTCGACCTAAAGCTTTGGGAAAATTATCTAAGAGAAAATTATGAATTAGACCATTAAAGATGATTGGCTCTTCAAAAAAGGTAAACATAGCATAAGTAATGAGAGTACAAACAGCAAACATGGTAGTGTAAAAATCAAGTAAAGTTTTGTCATAACCAGCTAAAGAACTCCTGGTTTGAGTACCGGTATTGGCTAATTCGGTACGACGTTTACCACTAGCTAAGAATAGTGAGAGAAAAACGACAGCCAACATAATCCAGACCGGCAGGTGATATCCGGTGGCTAATTCGCCGGCATAAGCCCTGATGATAAAGAAAAAAGCGATGCCAATAATATCAACAACCGCTTTCTTTTTGAGAGCAAATGAGTAGAGATATTGAAGAATAATAAAAACTAAAGAAATTATAAAAAAACCTAAGCCAACAAATTTGGAAATTATTAATCCAAAAATCAAAAGGGTAACGGCAACCTTAATAGCAGTTTTAGAATTTAAATCACCTCTAGCAATAGGGCGATTTTTTTTGGCTGGATGAAGTCGATCTTTTTCAACATCAGCAACATCGTTAATTAAATAAGATGATGAAGAAAGAAAACAGAAAGTGATAAAAGCCCAAAGACTTTTAAAAAAAATTGGGCCATTGAATAGTTGGCCGTTGAGAATAACAGCAGCAAAAAGATTTAAATTTTTGATCCATTGAATTGGTCGGAGGGCTTCAAAAACAGCCGAAATTCTTATTTGGCTTTTTCCCATATCTTATCTTACCAGGAATTAGCTCTTTTTGTAATAAAGAACGGCAAAAGTCAAAGAAACAAAAGCAAAAGATAAAAGCATAATTGTAGGTAGATTATCCCCACTTCGGGGAACGCCAGAGGAAGTACTTGGTTTAACTACTGGAATTGGAGTGGCGGTAGGTGGGCTGGTGGGACTGATTGTTGGTGTAGGGGTAATAGATTTGCTAGGAGTGGGAGTAGATGTTGGTGTAGCTACATTAGCTGAAGATGAAGCTGAAAAAGCGGTGTTTGATTCAGCAGCTAAAACAGTAAATTTACGAGTAATAACATTATTATTATCGTCAGTAACAGTGATAGTGTGTTCACCTGGAGCAAGATCTTGTGTCGGAGACCAATTCCAACTACCATCATTGTTAACACTGGCGGTGCCATTAATAGCAATTGGAGAATGAACTTCAATTTTTAAATTACTACCTGGTTTGGCAGTACCAAAGAAATCAGGGCGTTTAGTGGAAAGCTCTTCGCCAGTTTTTGGATTAGAAATATCAAGATTAGTTTGATTAGTTAAATCATAATTACCATTGATCAGATTGTTATCAGTGGCAGTTTCTGGGGCAACAATCGGGGCGGTAAAGATGTTTTGACCTAAAATTATGTCAGGGACAGGATTGTTTTGAGAAGTATTATTAACTATTTGGGTCTGATCGTATCCAGGAGAAATAACAAATAAATTCTCTTCAGTGTTAGTTGGTGGACTGAACCAATCATTTAGAGATTCATTAAAACTAGTAGATAAGGGAATATTCCAATTGCCAGATGAGGTAACAAGGGCGGATAGAGGTGAAGCACCAGGAATATTTAAATAAACAATAGCTTCTGAGATAGTTGACTTGTCTGGTTTGAGAACTTTACCCCAAGCCAAATTGGAGTTAGGAATATTTTTTTGGGGGTTTTTGGCGGTTTTAAAAGTATAATTTTCGGAAGAATAGGTATTACCGCCACTAATGATAGAAAATTGGTAAACTTTAGAATTTTCTAAATTGTTTATTTCAAAATAATGGACTGTTTTTTTGTCTTTACTATCATTAACAACTTGATTATTAATAGTAATGTTAGCCGGACAATCGGCTGAAGTAGTAAAAGAAACTGAGACAGAATTGTAGGTGATATTAGTAATTTGAGGATTGACTGGCTGACAATCACCGCTAGCTTTACTAGAAGTAGTGGTGGTTTTTTGGCTCAAGTTAACACCAATGAGAGTAGTGATAAATAACAAAACTAAACCGATAATAGTAGGAAAACTTTTTTCGCGTCTCATATAAATTTATTCTTCATTGCCCTCTTCATCCTCAACAGGAACAGTTTCGTTCTCTGTATTATTAATTTTAGTAGTAGGTGTGGGGCTAGAAGTTGAAACTGTATCTTCAACAATGTTTAAAGTTTGGTTATCAATAAATTCCGGTCGATTTTGAATTTCTTGAATAATACTGCTGTCAAGAATAGGAGTGATAGGCTTAAGTAAACTATCAGTTTCTATCTTTTGGGAGGGGCCGATAAGATTAGAATAACTTTTTTGAACAATAGAAACAAAAAGAGTGATGACAGTAAAAAAAGCAATAAAAATAAAATAAACAGAAAGTTTATTTTTGATCATAATTGTTTTTGGGTAGATAATATAAATTAGCTGAGATGTTTAGACTTAACTGATTATTTGAAGATTGGTTATTTTGACTGTCGAGAAAGATTCTGATTGATTTAATGTCGACTAAACGTCGAGCATTAGAAAGTTTATTAATGGAATCAATAAGTGAATTATACGAACCAGTTGAATTTGAATTAACAGTAAAAGTGTCAGTAGTGTTATCTTTTTCAGTTTCATCTTGACTGAATTCAACACCAATTTGATTTATCGGAGTCATTGATTCACGAGAAATGGCGGAAAAAATATGAACTGACTTATAAAAATTAGGAAGTATAGGATAACTGGAATCGATAACAGAATAATTTTCTTGTATTTGAGCAAATGAATCTTGAGCTTGCATAATACTGGCAATTTTTTTTGACATATTATTTGAAATAGTTTCCTTGGATTTTATTTCACCGATTAGTGACGATATAGCCGAAGCAGTGGGCATAATGGCAAAAAATAAAAAAATGGCAATTAGAAAGAAAGTAGCCCCAATTTCAACGTATTTAAAAAATTGACGGTTTTCTGATTGTTTACGAATGTACTGATATAGCGGTTGAAGTTGAAACCAATTAGTTTGCTCTATCATATTTTGGCTAGTGAATCTTTAAAAGTGACATGAAAAGAAATTGAGTAGTTATTCTCTTCAGGTTTTTTTTCGATTTGATCGATAGTGACTGTTTCAATATCATTATTAGATCTGATATTGGAAATAAATTTAATGACAGAAGCTTCTGATGAAGCAGTAACGGTGGCATTAGCGCTAATTTTTTTATTAGTTGTGTCTGGGTTGATTGTTAGGCTTTGGTAAATTAAATCAGGAGGAGTACTGGTAGTAAGGGAATTAATTTTGTTACTATATTGATGATTTTGACTATAAAAACTTTTTATAAAACTAAGTCTTTTTTGGAGGGATAAAAAATCTGATTCAAATTCTTGTGTACTTTCGAGAATAGCTTGTTTTTGACGGATTAGATCGGAAAGATCAGAGTTTTTTCGGTCAAGCCAAAAACGGGAAATAAAAGCAGAAATGACGATTAATTCTGTTAACGTCATCACCCAACGACCAATGGTAGTCGCCCATTTTATAAACCTAGCACTGAATGAATTGGGATTAGATGAATCCGGCAAAAGAGATAGCTCTTTTTTGTTAGCCATATATTCAGTATATATGACTGGGTTGGGAAATTAAACACTTATAAAAACAATTGATGTCTAGTTAGAAGAATTAGTTTGATTAAAGAATTTTTTAACTATATTTTGGAATTTAATAATAAATTTGTGATAGTCTTTGAGTTCTTCAACATGAAATTTATAAGAGGTGAAAAAATAGACAAAAATACCAATTAAACTGGAGATAGAAAAAACAATGACTAAAGGTAAAACACGGGTAGTATCGAGAATAAAAAGATCTAAGAATTTTAAACTTATCCAAGTGACAACGCCCATAATTAATGAGGCAAAAAGCATTTGATTAACTTTTTTGAGAGTTTTGGTCCAATCAATTCCATCAACTATTTTGACGAAAAAATAAAAAAGACCTAATAATTGGGTAATATTGCCAATACTAGAACTGATAGCCAAGCCAACAACACCAAGATTGGTGTAATTGATTAAAATAAAGCTGGTAGCGACGTTAATAAATAAGGAAATAAAAGATACTTTGAAAGGAATTTTGGTATTATGAAGAGCGTAAAAAGCTCGAATAAGGATTTGGATAATGGCTTGACAAATAATAGCCGGGGTAAGAAAAGCTAAAATCCTAGCAGTGGTCAGAGTAGCTGACCAGGGGAATTCATGAGAACCAAAAAGAAGACGAACAATGGCTAATCTTTGAACCAAAATAATAACGGTTACTGGTAAAGCAAGAAAAAGACTTTGGAGGAGAATTTTATTGACAGTTTGACGGAAATTATCTAATTCATTTCTAGCAATATTTTTTGACAACATAGGAAGCGATGCTTGACCGACGGTAGTGCCAAAAATACGACTAGGAAGATACATTAATTGAAGAGCCAAATTAAGTAAAGATAAAGATCCAGCCGAGAGAGAACTAGCAAAAAATAAAGTAACAGTATTTTCTATTTCACCTAGGCCAAGAGATAAACTGCGAGGAATCATAAGTCGAAAGACTTCTTTAACTTCGGTTAATTTGGTGTGAAGAACAAAAGAATATTTAAAACCCTGACGGTAAACGACCGGAATTTGAATGGCCATATGAAAGAAAGCGCCAATAACAGTGCCATAAACAACGCCGTGAATGCCAAAAATTGGAGCTAAAGTAAAAATACTTAAAATGATAAATATGTTGTAAACAATAGGGGAAATAGCTGGAAGGATAAAAATTTGATTGACTTGAAGAATGGCAGTTAAAAAATTACTGATAAGAAAAAATATTTGAGCTAAAAGAAGAATTCTGGTGAGTTCAACCATTAAATTGATTTGGTCACCAGTGAAGCCGGAGGCAATGAGGGAATTAAGTGGTTTAGTAAAAATTAGGGCAATAAGAGCAGCAATAGAAAAAACTATGACTAAAATATTAATAACATTAGAGGCAATTTGATAGGCTCGTTTTTCATCTTTTTGCAAAGCACTAGAAAAGACCGGAATAAATGAGGCAGAAAGGGCACCGGTAACTAAAAGCTTAAAAATTAAATCAGGAATTCGAAAAGCGGCATTGTAAGCATCAAGATCAGCAACACAGCATTTGAAGAAAGCAGCATAAAGAAAACGACTACGAAGAAACCCTAATATAGCTGAAAGACCGAAAGTGATAGCCAAAACTAGTGAGGCAGAAAGAATAGTATGTTGTTTTTTTTGACTTAAGAGACTGATGCGTTCGGACAACTTCATATGTGTATTATAAATTCTTGTAAAAGATTGGTATATAGGATAGAATATCTGTCATGCCAATAAGTTTATCTGCAAAAAAATCTTTAAGAAAGTCCTTGAAAAATAACAAGGAAAATGTTTTGTTTAAAACAAAACTAAAATTAACCGTTAAAAAATTCTTGGTTAAGCCAACCACTGATTCTTTAAAAGAAGTTCATTCTATTTTAGATAAAGCGGTTAAAAAGGGAATTTTTCACAAAAACAAAACTTCCAGACTTAAGGCTAATTATGCCAAGAAATTAAAAACCGGAGCAACTGCTACCAAGACTGTAGTTAAAAAAACAGCTACTAAAGCTAAAGCAAAGAAAGTAACTAAATCAAAATCTGCTAAAAAAATGTAATGGCCACAAAGTTTGGAATTTGTCCAAATAATGTGGCATATAAAAGAGTATCGAAAGATACTCTTTTTTGTTGAAACCCCTCAGTCCTTCGGACACCTGCCTGCCGGCAGGCAGGGCTCCCCTTGATGAAGGGGAGCAAGTTTGGGATATAAGCTCTTTTTGATCAGAAATATCTGGGCTTTTGCCTTAAAAAAGGGTAATTTATAAAGTATAATAATAGTATGAAAAAATTTTTTATTACAACTCCAATTTATTACATTAATGATATCCCCCATATCGGGCATACTTGCACTACAGTGGCGGCAGATATTGCAGCCAGAACTCACAAAGCGTTGGGTGAAGAAGTATTTTTTTTGACAGGGACTGATGAACATGGTCAAAAAGTGGCTGAATCAGCCGCAAAAGAAAATTTAAAACCAATTGATTACTGTGACAAAATTTCTCCCCGTTTTGAAGAGGCTTGGAAAAATTTAAATATTGGGTTTGATTATTTTATTCGGACTACTAACCCTAATCATGAAAAAGTGGTGGCTGATTTATTGCAGAAAATTTATGATAATGGCGATGCTTATAAAGATAGGTATGAAGGTTGGTATTGTGTTGGCTGTGAAAAATTTTTAACTGAAACTGAAATGGTTGATGGGCACTGTCCACTTCACCCACCAGAAAAAACAGTTAAAAAATCTGAAGAGAACTGGTTTTTTCGACTAAGTAAATATGTGCCAAAATTAATTGAATTAATTGAAAATAATGAAACTAATTATATTTTCCCAGAAGGTAAAAGATCGGAAATTTTGGCTAAATTAAAAGCCGGTGTTAGAGATATTTCGTTATCCCGGGAAAATGTAGAATGGGGGATTAGTGTGCCTTGGGATACTAAACAAACAGTCTATGTGTGGTTTGACGCCTTAATTAATTATTATTCAGCAACTCAATTTGTTAATAACAAAAAAGATTTTTGGCCGGCAAATGTGCATTTGATTGGTAAAGAAATTTTGTGGTTTCATACCGTAATTTGGCAGGCAATGTTGTTGTCGGCTGGTTTTAGTGTAGAACAGTTACCAAAGAAAGTTTATATTCATAGCTTTTATATGATTGATGGACAAAAAATGTCCAAATCATTAGGTAACGTTATCTCCCCTGGTCAATTGGTGGAATTATTTGGAGTAGATGGAGCCAGATATTTGATTGCTCGATCTTTCCCGACCGAAAATGATTCTGATGTCGGGATTGAAAGATTTAAAGAAAGATATAATGCTGATTTAGCCAATAATTTGGGAAATTTGGTGTCGAGAGTAGCAAAATTAGCTGAAGGATGTGATTTTGGTGTTTTTGAAAATGCGTCAATTGATAATGAATTTGTAAAATTAATAGATCAGTTTAAATTTGATGAGGCGTTGAGTTGGGTATTTAATGAATATATTGATAAAACCAATAATTTCTTAAATCAAGAAACTCCTTGGAAGTTGGAAAAAGATAATCCAAAAAGAAAAGAGATTCTACAAAATTGTATTTTTAATTTACAAACAGTGGCAGTTTATTTGGAGCCAGTGATGCCCGAGATAGCCAAAAGAATTTTGGAGATTTTTGAAGGAGAGATTAAGGCTTTGGAGAAATCTCTGTTTCCCAGGATTTAGTATTTATCATTAATATCTAAACTTAATTTTAAAAACCGTTCAACAAGCTTTTTTGTTTTTTTGAATGTTAGATCGTTATCTGTTTTTTCCGGTATTTTAAAATTAATTGCTTTGTTTAAATTATAAAGAGCCCAACCGGTTATATTTTGAAAATCTTCTTTTGTTGGTTTGTAAAATGGAAAATATTTTTTAAAAAACACAAGATACCTTTCACAGCTAATATTTTTCCATGGACATTTATTTAAAGCTAAAAAGTAGGTAAGAGACATCATTGCTAATCTTTTGTTACCATTAGGAAAATAGTGACCAGTACTAATAGCAACGAAAAGATATGCTGATTTTTTTATAAAACTTGGATAATAGTCGTCGTTTTTAACTAAATCTAATACACAGACTAGTTGCGATAATCCTGAATTACACTTTTCATAAAAAAGTTTTTTTGAATTATCATCATAAGTAATTTCTTGAATATCTGGAAATATCCGATTAACATAAACATCTATTTCTAAATAAAGGATACCGGAATTATTCAAATGACAATTTTTTGATGACATCCGAAAAATTATCTTTAACGTATTTTGATGCTTCTAATTGTCTCTTGTTCCTGAACATTTTATTGGATTTATATAGAAATTTAACCAACCAGTTGTTTAATTGAGTATTTTGGCCTTTAGTGTTTAAAAACATAGTCTTATTCATTAAATAACAATTTTAAATTGATTACAAGCTTGTAGTTGGTGATTTTAACATGTAATGTTATAAAATACAAAATAATATGATTGATACACATGCCCACCTATCGAGCCGCTTTAGCGAAGAGATAAAAATTGAAGGACTTGATTATGTAGTTTTGGCGGCAAGTTGTTTGCAAGATTCCAAAGACAATTTGGAATTATCAAAAATAAATAAAAAATTATTGCCAGCAATTGGAATTCATCCTCAAGAAATTAATGATGATTTTGCGAACCTAGAAAAATTGTTTGACGATAGGGTAGTGGCAATTGGAGAATGTGGTTTAGACTATTCAGAATTACCAGACAAAACCGCCGACAGCTTCGCAGTCATGGCGGCCAGGCAAGTAGAACTTTTTAGAAAACAAATTGTAATGTCGCAAAATGTGAACCGACCATTGATTGTTCATGCCAGAAAAGCGGTTGATGAAGCGGTTGAAATCTTAAAAGAGTACAAAAATATCAGCGGTGTGTTTCATTGCTACGCTGGTGGAATTAAAAGAATTAAAAAAATAATTGAATTAGATGGCGAGTCGCCTTCGCTTAAAAGCTTCGGCGGACCGAGGTGGTATTTTGGAATTGATGGTAATTTAACTTATGAAATTGGGTTGGAAGAAGTGGTAAAAAATATACCTAAAGATAGGCTTATTTTGGAGACAGATAGCCCTTATTTGACACCAGTCCCCTTCCGGGGTGAGAAAAATTGTCCGGAGTATGTAAAATATGTGTATCAAAAAGTATCAGAGATTTGGCAAATGAGTTTGGAATCAACGGAAAAAATAATTGATGATAATGCCAAGAGATTATTTAATCTCGTCTAATTCGCCACCAACTATAAAAATAATGACGAAGCCCAAAATAATGGAAATTAAATAACTCCAAAGTTCGTTATGAGGAAAAACAAATAAATCAAGGATTCCCCATATCCCCCACCAAATTGCCACAGCAGCTAGGAGTTCTAAAATAGTACTTAAGCGATCTCTTTTTTTAAGAAATTTACGAATATTTTTAAACATATATTAATCCTCTTTCCGGATAAACCGGAATCTCTCCTTAACAAGGAGAGAAATCTTTTTTTTAAAAATCGTTAATAATAGTTTCGAGTTCTTTTTGACTGGGATATTTGTCAACAAAGGCTACTTCCCCATCGATTAACAAAATAGTATTCCCTTGAAGACCCATACTGTAAACTCGGGACATATCTTTGATATATTCCGGATCATAATCAATTTGCATCCGTTGGCAGACTGTTTCCAGGTCAGAGAATAATTTTTTGCCTTGGGGTAATCCCCTGTCGTAAAGTTGAATACGCATATGGTTTTATAAAAAATAATTTATAAAATTAGTCTTTTTTATAATAAATAATTTCTTCTATCTCTCCTAGATCTTGACCCATTATTGCTTGGTTATTTTTATACCTCTGTTGAAACCCCGGTATGGTGACTCTACAATCTATATACTTTCCGTCTGGATCAGGTTTATCATTATGACGAAAAAAAAGCAAAGTAACATTATTGTCATAATCAAACATAACTCTACTTATAAGTCCTTCTTGAGATAAAAATTGATTGAATCTTGTATGATCTTCTAGTGAAAGAGGTAGAAAACCTACCCTAAGGTTGATCCGACGAGATATTTCTGCACAATTAATCACTTCATGAGTAATATACCATGGTTATTATATAATCTCATAACGATGAAAGAAATTTTGATAAACCCGGAAATTGATAAATATAAAACCGAATTGACGACCGCAATTGAAGCGGTGCAAACAGCAGGACGAGTGATTTTGGATCAAGAAAATAATCGTAAGGCCAAAAGATATAGTTTAGAATTTAAGTCTGAAGTGGATAATTTGGCTGATGTTGCTGGGATAGAAGTAATTAAAAAATATTTCCCAGGTGACAATGTTTTAACCGAAGAACAGGAAATTCCAAAAAATATTTCTGGACGATTGTGGGTAGCTGATTTGTTGGATGGAACAACTAATTTTTTGAATGGGTCGCGAAATTATTCTGTTTTGCTTAGTTTTGTAGAAAATGGAAAGTTAAAAGTTGGAGTAAGTTATCTGCCGGTTACTGATGAATTATTTTATGCTATTGATGGTCAAGGAGCTTATTTGAATGGTAAAAAAATTCATGTTTCAACAACTGATTTTGATAAATCGACTGTAATAATTGACCCGGGTTATGACCCTAAGGGAATAGAAAAGACAGCTAAATTAATGATGGAATTGAGACCAAAAATAGGAAATATTGCAATGTACAATGCAAATGGATACACCCTATCAATGTTAGCCAAGGGAGAATTGTCGGGTTTAGTTCATTTTTATTCTAAAATATGGGAATCAGCTGGTTTTTTGTTGGTAAAAGAAGCCGGAGGGAAAATAACGGATAAAAATGGAAAAGAATTGGAATTAAATTTTGGATCGAGTGAAGGATTTCAATTTGTGGCTTCGAATGGATTAATTCATGAGGAACTGCTTAAAACAAAAGGGCTTTAATTTTGAGTTGGTCTAGATATTTTTGTAATATTTTCTTTTATTCTTTGGTCAATAAGAGATGGAAGGATTAAAGGATCATCAACTCCCAATAAGTTGGCTAGAAAAATTTCGACTTTGTGACCAACACGCCGCTGCATGGAAAAAGCGGTTTCACCAGTAGTGTTGAGAGAATCAGTTGCCCAGGATAAATTATATTCTTGATATTTAGGATTATTTTCATTCTGAAGACATCGTCGATCAAGGGCATTTAAGCGATTGCCTTCAGAGTCAGTGGTGATTTGTGGATCAATAATATTAGGGTTGGTAACTAAATCATCTAAATAATGAAGGATAAAAATTTGCAGAGCTTGTTGTTTTTGAGTGTTGCTTAATTTATCAAAAGAATCAATTAAATTTTCTATTTCAGGACAAGAAGAATGACCAACCATTTTTTGAATTTTTAAGATATTTGATGAGACGCTTTTTTCTTGCAAACGTAATTCGTTGATATCTCCGGCTAAATCGTAAGAGGCTTGGGTGCGAACACCTTTTGATACCGAGGAAATCATTTTGGGGAAATGTTCGGTGAGCTTAGAGTCTAAAGCTTGTTGATCGGATATTTTGATATTTGGACTGGTTAAGATATTTTGATAATCAGTTGAAGTAGGACTATCTTTAAGAGCCGTATTAACAAGTAAAAACTCTAATTCTTTGCCGGCATCGTGAATAGCCGCGGCTTGTTCGGTTTCAAAAATTTTTGATTTATCGGATAAAATACCACTTTCAGATAACAACTGACCTAAGGCTTGGGTGCCGGCAATAACAGTGACCATGTGCTCTGGGGCCATGTGTTTGCGTTTTTGACCACCAGTTTCCTGATTAGAAACTTTAACCATTAAACCGAAGTCTTGATAAATTCGAAGTGCATCTTGATGGTGGTGTAATAAATCAATAGTAAAGGCAGTTTTTCGAGGATCATGGTCTCGGTGTTGGGTATCGACTGGAGATGATTGTTCGATCATGATTTTGATTTGGCAATTTGGACAGTGTTAAACAAAAGTGAGGCGACGGTCATGGGGCCGATGCCACCAGGAACGGGAGTGATATAACTAACGATATCTTTGATAGCGTCAAAGTCAAAATCTCCGGTTGATTTGCCAGTGACGGGATCAGTAGCGTAACCGACATCAATAACAATGGCATTTTGTTTGACGTATTCCCTACCTAAAAACTTGGGTTTGCCAATGGCAGAAATTAAAATATCGGCTTGCTGGCAAATTTTGGCCATATCTTGAGTATAAGAATGACAAATAGTAACGGTACAATTTTTGGCCATGAGTTGGGCAAAAAGTGGCAAACTAACGTCGGGACTACGACCAATAATTACCGCATTTTTGCCGCTAACATCAACCTTATATTCTTCAATTAATTTAATAATTCCCAAAGAAGTGGCGGAAGGAATAGCTAAAGAATTTTTTTGAAATAAAAGAGCTAAATTAATCGGATTAAGACCGTCGGCATCTTTACTGGGTTTAATAGAAATTAAAACTTGATCAGTATTAATTTGTGCTGGTAAAGGTAGTTGAACCATGAGGCCAGTAACTGAAGCATCATTATTTAATTGATTAATTAAGGAAATAACTTCTGGAGTAGTAGCGGTGGCTGGAAGTTTATGAATTTGACCACCAATACCAACACTTTCGGCTTTTTTTTGTTTGAGTTCGACATACTTGATACTGGCTGGATCGTCACCAACAAGAATAATATCTAATTTTGGGTGGAGATTTTTCTGGATTATTTCTTGTTTGAGAGAATCAAGAAGTTTTTGAGAAGTAGCTTTACCGTCGAGGAGGATCATAATTAAGTTTAAAGTAAAAAGTAGAAAGTATAAAGTTTTTATAATGTAAGAATTTCGTGGCCATTTTGAGTGATTAAAATGGTGTGCTCGAATTGAGCAGAGAGTGAGTGGTCAAAGGTACGGATAGTCCAAGAATCGTTTTGGTCAAGAGTAACCCGATGATCAGCAGAGGCATTAATCATTGGTTCTATGGTAAAAATCATACCTGGTTTAAGAACGACTTTTTCCCTATGATAGTCAAAATGATAAACAAATGGGTCTTCATGAAATTTAATACCAACACCGTGACCACCAAGTTCACGAACAGCACTAAAACCATTTTTCTTAACATAAGGTTCAATAATTTTACCGACACAATCATTTAAAATTCTGCCTGGTTTAAGGTATTTTATAGATATGTCAAGAGATTTTTTGGTAACGTCAATTAATTTTTTGGCTTGAGAAGAAATTTGACCAACTGGATAAGTGGCCGAGGTATCACCATAAAAACCATTAAGAATGGTAGTAATATCAAGGTTGATAATATCGCCTTCTTTTAGAATTTCGTTTTTAGAGGGAATGCCATGGCAAACAACATCGTTGATGGAAGTACAAATACTTTTGGGAAAACCACCATAATTAAGTGGAGCCGGAATGGCGTGATGAGAAGTTATATATTTGTGAGCTAAAGTATTTAGTTCTTCAGTACTAATATCTGGTTTAACAAATCCGGATAAATATTTTAGAGTTTCAGCGGCGAGATGAGAAGAACGGCGAATACCCTCAATTTCGGCAGAATTTTTTATGATGATCATAGTTGTATTATAACGCGAATAGAAACGGCAATATGATACACTTTGCTTATGCAAAATACGTCTTGGGAAAAGTCGAGTAAGTGGTATAAAAAAATTGTGGGTGATGAAGGTCACTATTTTCACCAGGCGGTAATTTTCCCTAATTTAAAGAAATTAATTAATTTAGATAAAGCTAATAAAGTGTTCGATTTAGCCTGTGGCCAGGGAATTTTTGAAAGACAACTAATGCCAAATTGTGAATATGTGGGAATAGATATTTCCAGAAGTTTAATAGAAGAAGCCAAACGAAAAAGTCAAAATAGTAAACATACTTTTTTGGTGGCGGATGTGAGTAAAAAATTACCGTTACCGGAAAATTATTATGATTTGGGAATAATTATTTTGGCATTACAAAATATTAAAGATTTCGGCGGGGTGATAAAAAATGCGGCCAATCATTTAAAATCAGGCGGACGATTTGTCATGGTTTTAAATCATCCAGTTTTTAGAATCCCCCGTCAAAGTTCTTGGGGAGTGGATGAAAAGAGTAAAACTCAATACAGAAGAATTGACAGATACATGAGTGAATTGGAAATTCCGATAATTACTAATCCGGGGAGTTTTGAAAGGTCGGAAAAAACTTGGTCGTTTCACCATCCCCTATCTAAATACAGTGAAGAATTATTTAAAAACGGATTTGTAATTGAAAGAATTGAAGAGTTAGTATCGGATAAAAAAAGCACCGGTAGTAAAGCAAGAATGGAAGATAGAGCCAGAACAGAAATCCCAATGTTTATGACAATAGTGGCAAGAAAAGCTTGAGTTATTTTTCCTTAACAAAAACCTGACAATGCCAAATTTCGGGAATAGATTTGGTTTGTGGGCTATTTTCTAACCAAAAATATTTTTTACCAGGGAAAACTTTAGTAATTTCTGAATCGATTTTTTCAGGACTTAGTTCGCCAATACGACTCCAGAGACAATAGTGCTTAACTTCAGGAAGATGTTTAAGTAAATTTAAATAAGGAAAATTATTTTGAAGAATTTTGTAATCATTGTCTCCAATCAATTGATTAATGATTTCTAAACGAATATCGCGAGGAACGAGTTTAGTATAAAGTTGGTAAAAGGCTAAATCTTGGGGCAGACGGGCAGTTTCTGGAGTGGAGTGACAAATTTTTGGTTTTAATTCGACTAATTCGTCCCAAGTTTGGGGTGGATCGAAAGAATTTAATTGATCTGTCATTTTAATTGTTTACCAAAAGCGACACATTCTTCAATAATATCGACAAGAGCAAAACCAGGAAATTCTAAAGCGCGCTTGACAGTGTCGTTTAGTTTGGGAATATCTTTGACATCAACTGACTCAACAAAAATTTCTTTATTGATGGTTTTGAGTAATTCAACCGGATGAATCGGCTCGTTGATGTTGCCGGTAGGAGTAGATTTAGTGTGGGCGCCTTTAGGAGTGGTCGGACTGGTTTGACCGGTAGTTAAACTGTATAAAAAATTATTAGAAACAAAAACTTTAACACCAATATTACCCCTAGCGGCAGCAACTAAATGATTGAGGCCTTCGCCATAAATACCACCATCGCCACCAATGACACAAACTGTAAGTTTAGGATTAACAATTTTTTCACCCATAGCAGTAGCAATAGACCGACCGTGAAGAGTATGGGCACCATAAGTTTTGAAAAAATCAGCCATGTTACCGGCACAACCAATGTCATAGTTCATAACCAGATTATCTAAATCGATTTTTAAATCGGCAAAATTTTTTTGAAGAGCAGCATAGACTAAATAATTGTGACAACCAGGACACCAAGTAGGAGTAATATTTGATCTGTAATTAGTAGTCATAGTTATTTAAGAAATTTAATAATTTCTTCTGGAAAGAAAGGGCGACCATTATTTCGGAGATGAATTTTAGTCGGGTTGAAATCGAATTGCGATTTTAAAAGAGTAGTTAATTGGCTAGTGCCATTATTCTCGATGACAATAATCTCTTTAAAATTATCAATAATTAATTTTAGATCTGGATTAATTGGCCAGAGGGTTTTTATCTGCAAAAAGGCATAATCATCTTTATTAGACAAATCTTTGAGAGCTTCAAGAATTGGGCCTTTGGTAGAACCCCAGGAAATAATCAATTTTTTAGCAGAATCGGTACCAAAAATATTGGCTTTAGGAGCTAATTTGATGGCTAATTTATTTTTGGCCATACGTTTGGCAAACATTTTTTCGGAAACTTGGGCATCTTCGGTAGCAAAACCAAATTCATCGTGTTCGTAGCTATTGGCTAAAAATTGACCATTGGGAGTACCGGGGACAGAAACTGGAGAAATACCATTATTGGTAAATTTGTAACGGGCGTAATTTTCATTTGGTCTGGTTTCAATATCACCTTTGTCAATTTTTACCTTAATTTTGGATAAATCTTTAGTGCTAGCAGATGATTCGCCCAAAAATTTATCACTGACAACAATAATTGGAGTTTGGAGTTTGGCGGCTAGATTGAGTGATTGATAACCCATTTCAAAAGATTCGTTGATGTCACCAGGAGCAATAACAACTTTAGGAAACTCACCATGACCAGAATAAATAGCATGCATAAGATCACCTTGAGCAGTCCAAGTAGGTAAACCAGTAGCCGGACCGGGGCGAGAAACTAGATAATAGACTAAACCAATTTCAGCCACACCACAGTAACTGACAGCCTCATTCATAAGGGCAAAACCACCACCGGAAGTGCCGACAGCCGAGCGAGCACCAGCAAAAGCAGCACCAGCACCCATGTTGGCAACACCAATTTCATCTTCGGCATGAATAACTTTTATATTAGGAAAAGCTTCTTGTTTGGCAGCTAAAAAATGTAAAGCTCCAGTGGCCGGAGTCATAGGATAAGCGGCATAAAAATTACCACCACCAGCCAAAAATCCCCAACCGTAACTTTCGTTACCTTCATAAAGTTGTTGATCAGTTTTGGGATTAATTTTGGTTTTTAAATCGAGTTTACATTTGGAAAAATTGGTTTGAGCAAAATCATAACCAACCTGAATAGCTCGAGCATTGAGATCACTGAATTTTTGGTAAAAACCACAAACAATTTCTTTGGTTAAATTAATATCAAAACCCAAAAGATAAACCGCCACACCTAAACTAATAGTGTTAACTACCAAAGGACTACCAATTTCGTTAGCTAGTGTTTTGAGAGGAAGATTGTAAAAAATACCTTTCTTAAGGTCTTTTTTGTTAATTTCCTCATCGGAAAAAATTAGAGTTTTGCTGTTGAATTCTGATTGGTGTTGTTGCCAATGACCAGGATTGATGGCAAAAAAAGCATCGATTTGATAATGAGGAGCAAAAACTTTGTCAAGAGAAAAGCTAATTTGATAAGTATTATGACCACCACGAACTAACGAGGGATATTCACTATAGTCA
>CAZCFJ010000005.1:0-27070 GCA_964497945.1 uncultured Gammaproteobacteria bacterium
TATGTGAAATTCGTGGTGTTCAAAAATACCCTGGATTTCAAGAAATGCTTGAAGGTGAAGGTTATCAAACAATGATTCCAGATGCTGTCTCTCTTAGAGAAGCAGTTAGTGTTTATAACGGAATCCCAACTTATCCTGAGAGAGCTAGAGAAAAAGGTGTAGTTGCCTTAAGACTTAAAATAATCAGATAGTTAAAGCAGTCCTGATTGACTCCAAAGCAGGGAGCATTATTGGATTAGAACTATTTTTTGAAATAGAAAACATTTTTACCCTGCTTTTAACCAAGAAATTTTAATTTAATCAATTGCCAAATAATTATTTTGTTTTATCATATGAATATGTATTCATACGATTGTTGTTCAAGTAAATCTTCTAAATCCAAAAAAATAGGGGATTTGTCTGCTTTACTTAAAATAGTTTCCGAAAATAGCCGTCTTCAGATTTTATGTATTCTCCAAAGTAATGAGCATTGCGTTTGTGAACTGATAGAAGAAATAAAATTATCTCAGAGTCTAATTTCTCATCACTTAAAAGATCTCAAAGATTATGGTTTAGTTTCTGATCGAAAAGATGGTAAATGGGTTTATTATTCTTTAACTGACGAAGGTAAACGAATTACTAATTTATTATTTCAAATATAAAAATATGAAAATCCAAGTAATCGGCTCAGGTTGCCCCACCTGCAAAAATCTTTATGAATTAACCCAAACTGCGGTCAAAGAATTAGGCATTGACGCTGAGGTTGAATATTCAATCGACATTTCCAAAATTATTGAATTGGGTGTTATGGAATCGCCAGTTATGGCTATTGATAATAAAGTTATCCTTACCGGTGCTCACAATTTAGCTAAAATCAAAGAAGTTTTAAAAAGTTTAGACATTAGAAATTAAATTTTAGAAATTTTACCTTATGGATCTCTTTTCTCCTATTCAATTTTTTGCCGATTCAATCACTACTGAATTTAATCTGACCAAAGATTCTTACCTTGGTAGTGCCTTAAATTTTTTTATTTATGACACTATTAAAATTAGTATTCTTTTGATTTTTATTAATTACCTAATGGCTATTACCCGCTATTATTTCCCAATTAATAAAGTCAGAGACTTATTAACTAAACGACGTTGGTATGGATTAGATTATTTATTTGCCGCACTTTTAGGAGTTGTTACTCCATTTTGTTCCTGTTCTTCAATTCCACTTTTTATTGGATTTCTAAGTGCCGGCATCCCGCTTGGAGTTACTTTTGCTTTCTTAATTGCTTCGCCATTAGTTAACGAATCATCTTTAATTTTATTTCCGGCTCTCTTTGGTCTCAAAACTACTATTATTTATAATCTTGCCGGAATTATTGTTGCTGTCATTGGGGGGATGATTATTCAAAAATTACATTTAGAAAAATATGTTAATCAGGATTTATTGAAATATAAATCTCGTTCTGATGTTGAAGCCGAAAATGGGGGACAAAAAATAAAATTAAAAAAACTCATTATTTATTGGTGGAATGATGGTTTCAAAATTACCAAAAGTATTTTTCCTTATGTTTTGTTGGGTGTCGGTCTTGGAGCTATTATTCACGGTTTTATCCCCGCTAATTTTTTTGAAAAATATTTATTAATAAACAGTTGGTGGACAGTTCCCCTCGCTACCATTATTGGTGTTCCTCTTTATGCCAATTCAGTTTCAGTTTTGCCAGTTATTGAGGCACTCATTAGTAAAGGAATTCCTGTTGGTACCGCTTTGGCATTTATGACTGCCACAGTTGCCTTATCTCTTCCCGAGGCTTTAATTCTCAAAAAAGCCATGAAATGGCAATTATTACTCGCGTTCTTTGGAATTACCAGTATCGGCATTATGTTAATCGGATATTTATTTAATTTTTTAGATTAAATTTCATATCCACTTATCAATTATCATCTGTAGAGATTTCCAATGCTGTTTTTATCTTAAATTATGAAAAGGAAAGACAAAGTCCATTAATAAAATTAATAAATAAAGACAATGGTTGTACTCAAAACTGAAAAAAACTTGAATTTTTCATAAAATAGCATACTCTTAAATCAGAGTAATGGTAAAAGCATTTCTTATCACAGTTTTTGTAATTGTCGCCACAGTTGTCACTTTATCCGGTCTCGGCTATACACCACAACAAGTCAAGTCTTTTCTCGTAGAAAAATTAAAGATAAGTACTGAAAGTGCTACCCTTATAGTTGATGGTGGTCCGACAGCCACCTCATCAGCCATCATAATTCAGGGTTCAACCGATGATATTTTAAAAAAATATAATTTTGTTCATTTTAAAAATACCAAATGGGCCGGAGAAATATCCCAAAAAATCAATGGTAATATTCCCACTTACATGGTTCCTATCCTTATTTCTATGAATTACACTTTTAAAGTTGAAGAATTATCTATCGATTTAAAAAATCTCGATTGGGCTAAACAAGCCAAAAATATTGGTATTACTAATACTAATACTGACGGTGTCGCCATCAGTATTTTTGGTAAAGGTAAAATTATTTATCAAAACCCCTGGAGAACTTTTACTAGTGCCGTGACCAAACAAAATATTAACAATAGCCCCATTTCTGTTTCTTTTGTTGGTTATATTGATCCGAAAAATAAAAGATTAATGTTCAACGAAGCTTTTACTAACAAACCTCAAATAAGCGCCACCGAATATTCTTGTTTTCCAGATCCAATCGGATGTATTCAACCAATTACCAAAAGCAAGGAATTAAAAGCAGATGAACTTTGGCTTCGTGGTATGACCTATGAATTTGGGAAAAATGATGAAATCTTCTTAAAAGAACCAATTTGGGATACCACTCAAAAAGACTATCTTCAAAAAACGCTTGAAGCTCAAACTCGGCATAAAGGCGATATAAAAATGGAAGCCGACGGCTCACTCAAAATAAAAAATTAATAATTTTTTTAAAAAATAAAAATGAAACAAGAAATAAAAAGTTCTGGTAAAAAAATAAATCCAATTGTAATTGTAGTCATTGCCGTTGTCATTCTTGGTGGTTTATATTATGGAGCTACTCGTTGGCGACAACAGCAATATATAAAACAGTTGGCTAAAATGTATGGTGGTGACCCTAGTCTGTTAAGTAATTTGACTGGTGGTAATAATGGTCTTAGTGACCAAATGCTCCAAGATATTGCCAAAGAAGCCGCTAAAGAAGAAGCAGAACAGAAAAAAGAAGATGCCAAAGAAGCCGCCAAAACTCCCCAAGATAAATTTAATGAAACCAAAGAAATCACTCTAACAGGAGACACCTCTTCCATAGTGAAAACCACAATTGAGTCACCACTTAAAGCCGTTTTTGGCAATATTAAAGCTACTCTTTTTTCCGGCAATTATATGAAACAGGGTAATTCCTATTTAGCTTCTTTCAAAGTTCCCAGAGCTCCAACTAATGAAGATATGAATAAATTAGTTAATGAATTAACCAAAAATGGTTATGTCTCTGGTATGAATACAATTGAAGCCGACGCTGCTCACATAATTATGGAAAAGGATGGTAATTCTCTCAGTGTTTATTATGAAAGCCCAGAAAATCAGGAAATTACCGTTTTATATGTCGACGAATCAGCTAACAATTAATCTACCAAAAAATTGGTTACCGAAAAACTGGGTAGAAGTTTCCCATGAAGGAAATGAAAACATGGTAACTATAAAATTGTGTCATCTTGATCCGGAAAATCGAGCTAATCCTTTACTTGTCAGTGGTAATCCTACTGCCGTTGTTAATGGGGAAACTGTTTCTGTTCACGGCATTGCTCCTCGTGGAACTATGACAAAATTTTTTGATACCATGACTGCTCTTGCTGCCACTGGTTGGATGACAGGTTATACTCCTCAAAAAATAACCGAAATCAGGGGTAATTTTAATCAAATGCAGGATGAAAAATACGACTCTACTTATTATATTTCAGTTTGTCTTTATCCTGATGATACACAAGCCCAACAAGCTCTTCAAAATCAATTAGATGTTCCCACTAAAGGTCTAAACTATGACAATTTTTTTCAAAACTTACAAAATCCGGAAATTCAAAAGTTTTTAACTCCAGAACAGAAAAGTAGTATGGCAAAAATAATTCAAAAAACCCAAAATATAAAATTACCAGTGTCTTCAAATAGTCCAGAAATAAAATATTTTATGGATAATTATTGTGGCTATCCAGCCGTTTTTTCCGAAATAAATAATCCGGAGTATCAGCGGTTTATTGCTCCTAAACCAAAAGTTAAACCCAAAGACCCCAAAAAGTTTCAAGGTGGTGGTTTCGATCCACTAGTTGGCAAAGGTATTCTTCCAAAACCAACTACCCCCACCCCTCCACCCAAAACAATTAAAAGCTGTTTGGCTCTTAAAGTTGATAAATATATAATTTCTGGCACTTTACTCGCCACTTTAAATTGTTTACCCAAAGGTGAAACTTTTCATGAAAGTCTAACTAAAACTAATACTTATATTGAAAAAGAAAAAGTCGAAGGTGAAACGTACACTACCAAACATTTAATTCCTGTGGCTAGCACCTATGCCACTGAAGGTTACGTTTATCAGGAACAGGCAGAAAAAATTATAAAAACTATTATTGATTCACTCAAATTATGACTTCAGAAATAAAAAAGAATAAATTTGTCAGTCCTTTTAATATTTGTTTGATTGCTACCGGCATTATGATTTTCGGAATCTTTTTAGGACTAGCTACCAAAAACCCACTATGGATTCTTTTTCTTATGTTGCCATCAATTATCTATGAAGTTATTCGAACTGAAGACGGTGCCTCAACTAAATTTAGTTCAATTTTACTTTTGGGCATAATTATTTTAGAAATTATTTTAATTATTTTTAATGTTAATTACGACTTAGCCAGTTTTTTCGAAACAGAAGAAAAAATTGTTGCTGGCTATACTTTACCTTTGGGAGATATAAAAGTATTTGGACCTTTGCTAACCGCTATTTTATCAACCATATTAATCTTTCGAACCTATGGCCCTTACACCAAATGGCTATCAGTGGTAATTGCTGTCGGATCGTTGGTGGCAGTTTATTTAGTCAATCCATTATTTTTTCAACAAGCCTTAAAATTAATTGTTAATGGTTTATTTGATCGACTTTATTATGCCTTCTGACAAAAATATTTTTATTCCTCAAATAATATTTAGTGTTCAAGGAATCCTGGTTTTATCTGGCATTTTAAAAAGTGGTCAACTCAAAAATGGTATGACTACTACAATAGCCGAAAAAAAATTAAAAATTACCAAACTAGACCAAGGCACGGCTAATTTAGGTATTAGTCTTTCCAATATTGATATCGTCCAGGCCCAAAATCTAGTCAATAAAGAATTAGAATTTTTTGAAATAAAATAAGTCAAGATTAATTCCACACGCATATTTTTTATTCAATTTCATCCTTTGATTCAGGATCCTGGTGGTTATCTTTTGCGTTTTTCTCAAGATCTAGGTCAAAGAAATATTTAATCATTTTTTGTGTTAAAATCGGGAAATTAAAATAATATAGCTTTATTTTAGTCTCGAACTTTGACAAAATTCACAGTAACCAATTGGTTTTAGAAAAAATTAGTTGGTTACTGTGAAGGTAACAGAAAGGAAGGTGTTTATTTTGGGAGTCAGTTATACCCACGTCCTTATGGCTACTACCCCCGAAGACGGTAGGTACGCTCCTGTCACTAAGCAGCTCGATCGATATGTCAGCGAATTTGGCTTGATGCAGCGTCGCGTCAGAGCCGAAGTCGTCTACTTGACGCTTCTCTCTCAACACGGACTAATCAGGCCGTTGACTAGCAAAGAGTTGCACATTCTGACCAACATTCATCGTCAGATGAAACTCAAGGATGCCATAGTAATCAAAGACATTGAGACTGGGGCAAACGCCGAGGTTTTGGCAAAGAAAGGTCTTAAGGCCGGGACCAAGCATGATGTTATGGCGATGATTGACTGGTTCAAATTCAAGCTTCGCCAGAATGGTATGAGTGATTTGGAGGAGAAGGTTCACTACATGTTAACGTCTGAGGACGTTAACAATGTTGCCTATCGCCTCCAGCTTTTGGACGCCTGCCGAGAAGTGATTTTCCCCAAGTTGAAGGAAATTTTGCTGTCTCTGGCGGCCACATCCGAAAAACACATCGCCCTACCGATGCTCGGCCGAACCCATGGGCAGCCCGCTGTCACCACTACCTTCGGTAAGGAATACGCCAATTTCCTCTCTCGACTTTTCAGGGAGTATCAAAAGCTAATAGCTTGCCCCCTGACAGGAAAAATGAACGGCGCTGTGGGTAACTACAACGCTCATCATTTTCTGGAAGAGGATGTCAATTGGGTTCAATTTTCCGAAGAGTACGCCGGTGCATTAGGGCTGAAACCTAGCCTCTACACCACCCAGATCAACCCGCCCGAGGATATTATTGAATTCCTGCAGATTCTGCAGCGAATCAACAACATCCTCATCGATTTTGCCCAAGATAATTGGCGCTATATCAGTGACGATTGGATCGGGCAAAAACGCAAGGAGAGCGAAGTTGGCTCATCGACCATGGCTCAAAAGGTTAACCCGATTGACTTTGAAAATGCCGAAGGTAACTTTGGTAAAGCCAATGCTTTGATTGGGTTCCTTGTTGAAAAACTGCCGAAGTCAAGGCTACAACGTGATCTGTCCGACAGCACGGTTATGCGTGAAATCGGTCCGATATTGGACAAAATCCTTATCGGCCTCGAAAAGATCAAGACCGGCTTGTCAAGAACCTTCCCCAACGAGTTTGTTATGTCCGAATACCTCAACAAAAACTGGGCCATTCTTGCCGAACCGGTTCAGTTGTTGCTGAGGAAGGAAACGGACATCGCAGACCCGTATACCAAGGTCAAGGAACTTGTCCGTGGCAAACTACTGACATGGCCTGATTATAACCAATGGATTCATACCCTGCCGGCCAGCTGGGAAGTTAAGAAAAAGTTGCTTGACCTTACCCCAAGTGGATATGTTGGTTTGGCTGAGGAGCTTACCAGAACACTCGTGGCCGAGGTTCGCACTTCTCTGGCCGCGTGACCAACCTGCCGATAGGCGACAAACAAGCGAAAGCTTGCAAGTTACCTATCGGCACCCCAATTTTTTCTTTTTGTTTTTCCTTTCAAAACGCGTTATCCTTTTCTAATGCTTAGAATTTTTTTGGCTGTTTCGGTGGTTTTTAATTTTATTTTAGGTTTTTTGTTTTTCCAATCAAAATCTACTCCTGACAATTTATTTCAAGTCGAACGAATTATCGATGGCGATACTTTTATTGTAAAATCGGCAAATCTGTCTGCCGGTAGGCAGGTTAGACTTATGAGTGTCAATGCCCCCGAAATCGGTCTTTGTGGCAGCGATCAAGCCACCGCTAAATTAACCGAATTAATTAATGGTAAAAAAGTTCGTCTAGAAGGGGAGATCAATGACCATTTTGGTCGAATGTTAGCTTTAGTTTATGTTGATGATCAATTAGTTAATGAACAAATGATTTTATCTGGCTGGGCCCGTTTTACTTCCACTGCTTCATCTGCCTCTGAAAAATTAAAATCTGCCTTTCAAAAAGCCAAATCCGAAAAAGTTGGAGTTTTTAGCAATCTTTGTTATCAAACCACTAATCCCAAAAATTCCAAATGTAATATCAAAGGTAATGTTCGCGAAGGCAAAAAAACTTATTTTTTCCCTGGCTGTGGCAATTACAGTAATGTTGCTCTCGAATTAGATCAAGGCGATCAATGGTTTTGTAGTGAGAAAGAAGCCAGTGCCGCCGGTTTTACCAAAGCCGCCAACTGCTATAATAAAAATTATCAATAACCTATGAGTAAATACGATCCTCTTTGGCGATTTATTCAAAAAAATAATCAAGCAAATATTGTTTTGTCTTTTGATGACATTAAAAATATTTTAGGTTTCAAAATTGACCATTCTTTTTTAAATTACAAAAAAGAATTAATCAATTACGGTTACCAAGTCGCCAAAATCTCTCTCAAAGAAAAGAAAATTAATTTTATAAAATCAAAATGAAAATTGCCGTTGGTACTACATCAGCTCAAAAAATTGGCTATCTTGAAGAGATATTAAAAGATATTGAAACTGATTTTTCTCTCATTTCTTGTGATGTTTCTAGTCAAATCAGTAATCAACCGTTAACCAGTAAAGAAACCAAAAAAGGTTCAATTAATCGGGCTAAAAATGCTTTATTACAATCTACGGATTGTGATTTTGCTATTGGTATTGAAGTCGGTTATCACCCAAACAAATACGGCAAATACCACATGCTTTGTTGGGCTACAATAGTTGATTCACAAAAGAAAATTTCTGCCAAATCAGAAAAAATTTTACTTCCCGATTTTTACCAAAAACTTCTTTCCGAAAACAAATATCTCTGTGATTATGTCGATCAATATTTATCTGAAAATCAAAATCCACCATACAAACACATCGCTACAATTTTCAAAAACCGAAAACCATTTATTCAAACCGCTGTCAAAACCGTTATCCTAAACTACCTTATATCAAAGTGATTTTTGTTCTTTCTTGATCGTTTTCCAGTGATACAAATACACCGGTACTCCCACCAAAATCATGGCAATCGAGTTCGATAATTGTCTTTTTCGTTGATTAGTCTGTTCCTCTTTATTTCTTTTTTCCATTTCTTCCGGAGATATTGTTTGTTTTTCACTAACTACCGGATCAGCATAATAAGTATATTCCGACACTCTAAAAACATAACTCTTTATCCCCAAATCCACCAATTGAATACTGCCAATAATTGAAATTAGCAAACCTACAAACGAAAACAAGTACAAATACAACAACCTTATACTAAATTTCATATTAATTAATTATACCAAAGCAGATTTTTTGTCGATAAATTTACTTTCCACTCTTTTCCAAAAACTCGGCGTCAAATTCAAAACTATCGACTAATTTATATTGTCTCAGTTCCCGAATTTTGTAACCCTTTATGTTCCTTCAGATGAGCTGATATATCTAGAATTATTTTAACTAAGACCATAGTTGTTATCAGTGATATATCTGTATTATTTTTAAAATTAAAAACAATAGCCCCGATAGGGAAAACAAATATTATTGTTAGATGTACTACTAACAAACGTCTAATTGGCATCTTAGTTTCTTCCTCTAAAGATAATTTCTTATATTCTTCGCCAATAATAAAATTAACTACGTAAGAAAAAGTGTGGCTTAAAAAAATAAAACCAACTGGCACTATTATTTTATGAGACAGATCTTTTGATAGAATGATTGCGTTTATAAAAGAATAATAGAGGTAAGACAAAAAATAATAACGCACTATAAAAGAAAATATTTTTAAACTATTACTTCTACTAATATCATTTCCGTTCAAGCCTGGGTTGTTTGACTGAGTATTATCTAAATATATTTTTGTTTTTAGCATTTTTAACACTGTAAAAAGACCGATTATCAAATTTTCACACCAATATGTATATAAAATAAGTTTTACATTCCACCCAAGAAATATCGCTCCATATATTGGATATAAATTAGCTAAAACCAAAAAAATAGTTGAATATTTTGATCTCATACAACGATTATATCCAACAATTTAGGTCGATGTAGATTTTGCCTTCCAAATCCGTCATAATTACTTTATGATAACTAAAAATCAAATCTATCGCTGTCCTATTTGTGGCAACATTGTTGAAGTTATTCATGCTGGTGGGGGAGAGTTAGTCTGTTGCGGCCAACCCATGGAATTACTCCAAAGCAAAACCGAAGATACTGGTTTCGAAAAACATTTGCCGATCATTGAAAAATCCGAAAATAAAATCACCGTCAAAGTCGGCTCTATTCCCCATCCTATGGAAGAATCTCATTACATTGAATTGATTGAAATTATTGCCGACGATCAAGTCTACAAAAAATTCCTCAAACCAGGTGATGTCCCCGAAGCTATTTTTGAAGTCACTGCCAAAAACATTATTGCCCGTGCCTATTGCAATGTCCACGGCCTCTGGCAGACAAAGTAAATCATGAAAAAACCCTCCAAAAATAAATTTTTCAAACAGGTTTCAAACAGTAAAATAGTCATTTTTATACTAAGTTTTATCCTAATTTCTACAGCTGTTTTGTTTTTTTATAGAAAACCAGATAATACCCAAAATATTAGTCAGAACCAGTTAATTCCGACAGAAAAGATGTTAAATTTAAAAAAAACTGATACAAAAAAGATAGATACTAGGTACGATCAACCATTTGATCTACCATCATCAATAAATTCTCAAATAACCAATCTGTTAAAAAAAACTTATTCTATCCTTGGTGACAATCGAGACCCTGTTATTGTTGGCGACCTTCGTGTTAACACTAGTGGGCGTGTTATTTGGACTGATAGTAATGGCTATACGATTAATAATGAAAATAGTCCATCTATAAAATGGTTTTATACTGGTGATTTTCAAAAATATCAAAATAATGTCCATCAATATAAGTTAAAAATTATCCCTCTTGTCGAAAAAGTTTTTTCAGATAACGGTTTTATAAAGCAAACTTATTTATCAGATAACTATAGCGAAAAAATTCAAAACACAAACTCCGATTCTTATATTTATTTTTACGAAAAAGATTCGATTAAATGTAATTTTGTTATTGGCAAGGGATATATTACTGTTGGAAATATCTATATAAATTGTAGCGATCAATATGAAAAAAATTACCAATCGCAAATAAAAATTCTAACAGAATTAAATGTAAAAAATGGAGAATTTTTATTACTTGATCAAAGTAAAATTATTGATCGATATGGTCTTTTTATGTTTTACGATGATCGAATTTTAGCCATGATGGATGCCAATGATAAATGGCATGTTTTATACCAAGGTTTCGATCCCCCATATTGCGACATCCTTATCAGAGATAAAGTTCCAAGATTAGTAATGGATACTTGCTACCCACACGGCAATAATTTTGGTCCAATTCCTAATCCGATAAATTAATTTTTATACAACCTCGTGAATTTATTAATTATCATTCGTGGCCCGTTGGGTGTTGGTAAAACTACTATTTCCCAATTACTTGCCCAAAAATTATCTGCTGATTATTATTCTGTCGACGACATTTTGGCCAAAAATAATCTTGATATTGTTGACGAAAATCTTGGTTGTATCCCCGAGAAAAATTTTCTAAAAGTTAATCAAATAATTACTCAAAAAATTATTCAAAATAATCAATCAGTAATTATTGACGGCAATTTTTATTATCAAAACCAAATCGCTGATTTAATCAAAAATATTCCTTTTCAATCTTTTGTTTATACTCTCACGGCTCCGCTAGAAGTTTGTATCAAAAGAGATTCTGATCGACCAAATTCACACGGCATTGATGCTACCACTGCTGTTTTTAATTTAGTTTCCCAATTTAATTATGGTGAAATTATTGATATTTCGAATTTAACTATTGATGACAGTGTCAATCAAATTTATTCAAAAATAATCAATGCTTGATCACTACACTCTTGTCTATACTTCGGAATTTTATTCGCATTTCAAAACTTGCAATAAATTACCTTCATTTCCATCAAATACCGATGTCGTTGTCGGTGATATTGAACCAATTATTATTCATCAGGAAGGTCTAACTTTAGCTTGGGTCATGAAATGGGGCCTTATTCCTTTTTGGGCCAAGGAAAGGGGAGTTAGTCGACATATGTTTAATATCAAAGCCGAATCTTTAACTAAATTAGGTTTCCGCCAATCTTTCAAAAACAAACGTTGTTTAGTCCCAGCCAACAGTTTTTATTTTGGTGACAAATTTTTTGATGTTGAATACCGACCACTTTTTTCTTTTGCCGGTATTTATGATCTCTGGGAAGAACCAGTCAGCGGTCATCAAATTTATAGTTATGCCATCATTACCACCAAATCAAATTCCATCTTCAAACCTTTTAGTGACTCTATGCCCATAATTTTAAGTCATCAAAACGAATCTGTTTGGTTAGACCCAAAAACTCCCATTTCCCAACTCGAAAAATTACTCAATTTGTCCTCTAAAATCAGTCTTTAATTCTTTTAATCTTTGTTATACTCTTTCTACGGATGCTCTTTATTAACCAATAGCGTGTGGTCCGCCCACTGGCGGAATACGAGGCAGAAGGAAATCGAAATTATCTGCGGGTACCTTCAGGTTGTGTCGGACAACCTAAAAAACTTTTTGAAAAGAAAAGTTTAAATCCGACGACCATCCCATTACAAATTTCACTCGGGGTATTTTTGTTACCCCAAAAGGAGTATTTATGTGTGGTATTGTCGGATTTATTAGCTCTGTCAAACACGACAGTAATTTAGTTTTTAATGGTCTCAAAAATCTTGAATATCGGGGTTACGATAGTTGGGGAATTGTCGCCGATACTAATGAAAAATTAGTTGATCAAAAATTTTTAGGTAAAATTATTTCTTTCCCTGACCAAATTCCTGAGAGTTTTATTTCTCTTGGTCATACTCGTTGGGCTACTCATGGCGGTATTAGTTTAGACAATTGTCATCCTCATTTCGATTGTCATCGTCAAATTGCTTTGGTTCACAACGGTATTGTTGAAAATTATCAATCACTCAAAAAAGACCTCAAAAATCACCGATTTTATGGCCAAACCGATACTGAAATCATTACTCATTTAATCGAAAAATATCACCAAAACAATAATCTTCTCCAATCAGTTAGACTAACTTTCAATCAGCTCCATGGCTTAAACGCCATTGCTGTTATGGAGCATCAAAATAATGAAGTTATTGTTGCCAAAAATGGTTCTCCTTTGGTTATTGGTCTCGGTAAAAATGCCAATTTTATTGCCTCCGATATCAACGCCATTTCCAATTTAACTAATCAATTCATTTTTCTTGAAGATAATTGGTTAGCCCAAATTACTCCAGAAAGTGTTTCTATCTTTGACGCCACCACTTTCAAATCAATAAATTATAAAATTCAAAAAATTACTTCATCTCAAAAAGACACTCAACTCAATGGTTTTCCTAACTATTTGGCCAAAGAAATTCATCAACAACCTCAGATTATCAAAAATATTAATGACCAAAATTTAAACGAGCCGATTAATAAAATTTTAAAATTAGCCAAAGAGGCTGACCAAATATTTTTTACTGGTTGCGGTTCCTCTTATCACGCCGCTTATTTTAATTCTCTTATCGTTAGTCAAAAAATTAGCCAACCTGTCTACTCCTTTCCGTCTTCCGAATTTTCTCCATATGATAATTTTTTAACCAACAAAAGTTTATTGGTAGTTTTTTCTCAATCTGGCGAAACTATCGATGCTATCAATTTAGTTAGTTTTGCCAAAAGTAGGGGAGTTACTATCGCCTCTATTATCAATAGTCCCTATTCCACTCTTCATCGTTTGGCCGATATTTGTCAAATTTTACCATGTGGTCCGGAAAAGTGTGTTCTCTCTACTAAAACTTTCACCGCCCAAATTGCTTTGTTTTTAAAATCAATTGGTCAAAACTTAACCGATTCAGTAAATGATATCCAACAAATTTTAAAACCAAAATATTTAACTAAAATAAATTTGTTGGCCAAAAAAATTGCCTCACATCAACATGTTTTTATTATTGCTCGGGGGTTATTACTTCCTATCGCTCATGAAACTGCTCTCAAAATTAAAGAAGTATCTTATATTCACGCCGAAAGTTTTTCCGGCGGGGAACTGAAACATGGCCCCATTGCTCTCATCGAACCTGGCACCCCCTGTCTTATTATCGCCCCCAATGACAATCATTATGACGATATTATTTCCAGTGCTACCGAAATCAAAGCCCGAGGTGGTTGGGTTATTGGTATTTCTTCCAAAAACAATTCTGTTTTTGATGATTATTTACCAGTTGCCGATTGTAGTATAAACACCACTCTCTCTATCACTGTCATTGCTCAAGTTTTGGCTGGTGAACTTTGCCAAATCAAAGGTTACGATCCTGACAAACCCCGCAATTTAGCCAAAAGTGTCACCGTCAAATAATTTATGTTAATATAAATTTATGATCAAAGAAAAAGAAACTAAAACCGAAAACTCTAAATGTTGTCAAGATGTTTTTAAACATGGTAAACATCATCACTCTCATTGTAATTGTGGCCAAAGTTCCGCTCTTTATGGCTTAGGCGTCATTGGTGCTTTATTTTATTTTCTCCAAAATGCTGCCACTTTTACTGCCGTTATAGTTGGCATTTTCAAAGCCGTTTTTTGGCCAGCATTTGTTGTCTTTAAAGTCTTAACTAATCTTGGTATCTAACCGGAGTATAATCAACTTAGGTTAATATTCAACTAAATTTATGTTTCCCTTAATTGGTATTTTAATTTTTCTTCTCATTATTTCTGTTCGTCAAATCAATCAATACGAAAAAGGTATTAAATTTACTTTTGGTAAATTTAGCTCTGTTATGGAACCAGGTTGGCGTTTAGTTTTTCCAATTTTTCAGAGTTATCACAAAGTTGATATTCGGGTCAAAGCCGTCGATGTTCCCGATCAAAACGCCATTACTCGCGACAATGTTTCTGTCAAAGTTAATGCTGTTATTTACTACAAAGTTAGTGATGCTCCCAAAGCTATTATTGAAGTCGAAGATTTCCGTTACGCTATTTCTCAATATGCCCAAACTACCATGCGTAACATTGTTGGTGAGGTCACCCTCGACGAACTTCTTTCCAGTCGTGACAAAATTGCCGAAAGAATTCGAGAAATTGTTGATAAAGAAACCGATGCTTGGGGTCTAAAAGTTAACAACGTTGAATTAAAAGATGTCAGTCTTCCTGCCGAAATGGAACGTACCATTGGTAAACAAGCCGAAGCCGAACGCGAAAAACGTGCCGTCATTATCAACTCCGAAGGAGAATTAGCTGCCTCTCAAAATATTGCCAAAGCCGCCAAAGAACTTAGCGCTGCTCCAGGCGCTCTCCACCTCAGAACTCTTCAATCTATCAATGATATGTCTTCTGATCAATCAAATACTGTTGTTTACATGGTTCCAATCGAAGTCCTCAAAGCCTTCGAAGGTTTTACCAAAAATCCTATCCCGGTAATCAAGAAAAAATAATTCTTTATCCTTATCCCCGTATTGACAGTCCTTTTTTTTGTTACACTTATTCAGTTAAACATCAACTGAATAATGATAAAGAAAATTTTTATTGGATTTTGTCTATTGATTAGTTTTGTTTTATTTTTATCTCCAATTAAAGCCGAGGAAGAAAAGCCATATATTTCTATTATGCCAGTTGATAATTACGGCAACGGCCTCCTCGAATTTGGTTCCAATGAGCCGATAAAAATAAAAACATCTTCACATGATACTTCCGGAACTGGTCAAATAAATATCTATAAAGCTAATATTGACGATGTCATGAAGTATTTGATCCATGATAAAGACTATAAACAGTTAAATCCTAATATTGATATTAAAGGTAGAGAAATTGTTTCCAACTTTGACAATATTCAGTTTAGTAATATCGACAACGAAATCGAAATTCCTTTGGATCAATCAGGAATTTGGATTGCTCAAGCCAAAATGGGTGATTATATAGATTCCACTTTTATTATTCGCAATACTTATGGTGCTATTTCAAAAGAAGCTAAGGATAGCATTATTATTTGGGGTCAAGATTTTTCTACCAAAAAAAGTCTCAAAAATGCTTCAGTCAAACTTTATAATCTCAATGGTTATTCCAAAGTCCTGGCTAGTAGTACTCTAGATGGTGACGGTATTGTTTCACTTCCTCTAACCATTGATGCCGATATTGCTACCGTTGAAAGTAATGGTCAAGTCGCCATTATTCCACTAAACGAAACAAATTTAAACAGTTATTTTCGGAATAGTTATCGCCAAAATAAACCACAAAATAAATTTTTTCCCTTCACTGATAGACCAATTTACAAGCCGGGAGATATTGTTTATTTTAAAAGTGTTATCAGAAGTGATGATGATGCTCGTTATTCAGTTCCTTCTGGTTTAGTTTCCGCTGAAGCTTACACTGGTTATGGTGAAAATAAAACTGTTGTTTATAAACAAAATTTAACCATCGATAGTCAGGGAAATATTTATGGCCAATTCAAATTACCTGAAAATACTCCTGTGGGGTACTATTCTTTGGAATTTACAGACAATCAGTCAGATGATGAATTGGCATATTACAGATCAACTTCTTTTCAGGTCGAATATTATCGTAAACCAGAAGTTTTTTTGACCTCTTTTACCTCAAAAAATGAAGTTACTCGAGGTGATGAAATAAGTGTCGATATTAATGGACAATTTTTCTCTGGACAACCATTAGCTAACACCGATGTTAGTTATAAAATCACCAGTACTAATGGATATGACTCAGAATATTTTTATCCGCAAGACAATAATTTTTATAGTGCCTGGTATGGTGATTCTCTTGGTGAAGGACACATTACTTTAGACAGTAAAGGTCACGGTGTCTTGACTATTCCTACCGATAGATATCCATCGGATGGTAAGGATAAAATTTATAGTATCGAATTCAAATACACTGATTTTACCGGTAACACCTCTGTTTCTGGTAATAATTTTTATATTCATGCTGGCCAAATTTCTATTTATCGAACTGACGATTACATTTGGTCTACCCAAATTAATCAGCCAACCAATATTCCTTTAATTATAAAATCGACTTCTAACCTTTCCCTCAAAAGATCAGCCATTATCAAGACTGAAAGAAAATGGTGGGAAAAGAAGGAAAATAACAATCAAAAATATCCCACCTACGAAGAACGTTCTGAATTTCTTCCGGAATCAACAATAAAATTTGACGATTCAGGAAAATCACAAATAACTTTTACTCCAAATAAATTTGGTAATTATGTTTTTACCGTCGAAATGAAAGATGACCGGGAAAATATTATTTCCAAGGATTTTTCTATATGGGTTAGTGACTCACAGTGGTACAAGAATTACACTAATACTGATCCATCTTTACTTATTACTGCCGATAAAAAAAGTTATAATCCGGGTGATACTGCCAGAGTTGAAATTAATTCCTCTATTGCCGATCGGGATGTGTTTTTTTCCATAGAAAGGGGATATATGGATCGTTACCAAATTGTTCATTTAACTGGTACCAAAGCTACCGTCGATATTCCCTTAGTTGATCACGATATGCCCAATATAATTATTTCAGTTTCTTCCTTTGGGAACGATAAACTTAACTCAGACAGTACCAATATTACGGTTAGTCCTCAAAAAATGAAGTTAAAAATAACCGCTACTACTGATAAAGCCAAATATGGTCCAGGAGAAGAAGTTACGGTTAATATAAATACTACTGATATTGGCGGCAATCCGGTTTCTGCTAATTTAGCTGTTTGGACAGTTGATAAAGCTTTATTCGAATTAGCCGATAAAAATTACGGAGACATTTTCGATAATTTTTGGTCAGAGAGATACAACAACACCCTTAGTGATAATTCACTCCAAGGTATTAATGTGAATAATAATGCCGAAATGGGCGGTTGCTTTCTTCCGGATACTTTAATCACTTTATCAGATGGCAGTTATAAAAAAATCTCTGATATAAAGGTCGGCGATAAAATTCTTACCAAAAAAAATTCTGAATCAAACAAACTTGTTACCGATACGGTTCAACAAATTAAAACTGCCAAGGAATCGTCATACCTTATTATTAATGGTAAATTACGTCTTACCAGTGACCATATTATTTTTATAAATGGCAATTGGCATACTGCTGGAAGTGCCCAAATTGGTGATACTTTAATCAGTCAAAACTCTACTCCTATTAAAATTTTTTCAATCGAAAAAGTTTACCACACTACTTCTGTCTATAATTTAAGTCTAAAGCGTTACCATACTTTTTTTGCCGACAATATTTGGGTTCACAACGAAAAAGGAGGCGGTTCTGATCGACAAAATTTCAATGATGCTGCTTATTGGAATCCATCGGTTAATACTGATTCTAATGGTCGAGCTCAAATTACCTTCAAACTTCCGGATAATTTAACTACTTGGCAAATTGCTGTTTTAGGTAGTTCTTTAGATACCAAGTTGGGTGAAGCTTATACTGATATTAAAGTTCAAAAAGATTTAGTTATTCGACCTGTCTTACCTAATCTTCTGCGACAAGGTGACTCTTTTAATTTATCTGCCATTGTTCATAATTTTACCGATATCGACAGAAAAGTTACCGTTTCTTTGGTTGCCCCTGATCTCGATATTCAATCGGCTACACAAAATATAAAACTTGCCGCCAATAGTTTCCAACAAATTTATTGGCCAGTAAAAACATCAAAAATTAAATCAGATGCCAAACTGACTTATTCCGTCAAAGAGTCTGGTGGACTTAGCGATACAATTATCCAAAAAATCGATATTTTAGCTCAAGGTTATTGGGATCAAAATTATCAATCAACTATTGGTAATAATTCTTTCAATGTTAATTTACCTTCCAAAATAGATTCTCAATTATCTACTATTAAACTCGACTTATCACCTTCTTTACTCGGATCATTGACTTCGTCAATGGAATATCTTCTTAATTATCCTTATGGTTGTACCGAACAAACTACTAGTCGTTTAGTTCCTCTGATTATTGCTAAATACAATCAAAAACTTTTTTCCAAGGCTATTCAAGATAAAAATCTCGACAAGATGATTAATACTGGAATTGATCGACTAAAAGAACTTCAAAATACTGATGGGGGTTGGTCGTGGTGGCACGGCACCTCCGATCCTTTTGTTACCGGATATGTTGCCAAAAATTTATATCAACTAAAACAAATTGGGGCCAATGTTCCTCAAGATATGATTGATAAAACTATATCTTATTTTAAAAGTCTAACCGACAATGATGTCATGGTTAATTATGGTTTATCTTATTTATCTCCAAACGAACTTAAACCAATTACTGACCAACTCAATAATTTACCGGATGACTATTTAGCTCTTACTGTAATTACTAACATTCGTCTTGGCAATGTTAATCCATCATCTAACGGATTAGATCTTCTCATTTCTCGAGCCCAAAAAGAAGGGGAAACTTTATACTGGAATTCTGGATCTATTGATCGTTTTGGCAGTGTCGAAGCTTCAACTGCCTTAGCCGCTCAAGCCTTAACCTTAGCCAAATCAGAACTAACTCCTCAAGCTATTATGTATCTTAGTAATCATAGAAACCATGGTTATTGGTATAACTCATTTGCCACTGTTCAGGCCATTAATGCTATTGTTAATTATTCTGTCGACCACAACGACACTACCCCAAATTATAATTACATCGTCAAAATTGATGGCCAAAAATTAACCTCTGGGAGCATTAATAGTGTCAGTACAGTAGTTCCCCAAATATCAATTGATCTTAAAAAATATAAAAATCCCAAAACCATTACTGTCGAAAAAAATGGTCAAGGAGAAATATACTCTAGTTTAACTTCCAAATTTTGGATTACTGATAATCAATCGCCTGAAGTTAATAGTGGCATTAGTATCACTCGTCAATACATTAATCACAAAGGCAAGGAATACAATATCGTTCCTGGAGATTTAGTTGATGTCACTCTAAACATTTCTTCAGATCAAGGTAATTTATCAAGTTACGCTATCATTGAAGACCACCTTCCTGCCGGTCTAATCCCAGTAAATACTCATTTAGACAATGAATCAGCCAATTTAGACAAACAAAATTATCAGCAAAGTTATTATTATATTGAATACACCCAAGATGGAGCCCTAATTCCTATTTATCAATCTGGTGTTAAAACATATACTTATCTGGCTCGGGCGGTTAATCCTGGTGATTTTGTTGCTCCACCAGCATCCGTTTCTCTCATGTATAACCCTGCAGTTTTTGGTCGAACCGGTTTTGATCGTTTAACCATTGACACTGAAGTCAAAAAGAATCCTTTTATCAAAAAGAATTTCGAAATTATCAGCCAAAACAAAACCAATAAATTTGTTTGGATTATTAGTTTAGTTATTTCTCCTGGTCTTATTATCCTTATCGACAAAAAATTAATTCCCTATGTCAAAAATAAAATTCATCGTTGGCGTCATTCTAAGTAGTTTAATTATTTTCTATTTAGTTTTTTTGTTTTTTCACCCAAAAAAACAAGACCCAATTGCCGATCCTAAATATGTCGGAGCTGTTTTACCACATGATGTTTTAGCCAAAAGCCTTGTCGATGATTTTTTATCTAGGCTCAACTATATTCCGGAAAAAATCTACCTTATTGGTCCAAATCATTTTGAAGTTGGTAACTCAGTTATTATCACTGATAAAAATTCTGAGACAAATAATTTATTAAATTTTGATTTCATCAAATCTAATAATGAAATTATTGCCAAGGAACACTCTATTACTGTTTTTCAAAATATACTTTTAAATAAGTATCCTCAAGTGAAAATAATTCCTTTAATAATTAGTGCCAATACTTCTTTGTCAAATATGGACTCTCTAGTCGATTACTTTTCAAAAAACAATACAGATACGACCCTATTCATTTGTTCGGTTGATTTTTCTCACTATAAATCGCTTACAGAAGCTAATATTTTTGATCAACAAACTCTCGATTTTATTAAACAAAAAAAATATTCAAAAATATACAAACTAAACAACGACAATATCGATTCTCCCAAGTCTTTAATAATTTTTCTTAAAACATTAGATAGAATAGGCAAAAACAAGTTAACAGTTCTTAACCATTCCAATTCAGCTGTCATCAATGACGATGTTACCTCATCTTCAACTACCGGTCATTTTGAACTCGCTTTTGAATAAATAATGTATAATATGTCACCCAAATGATCCGTCCAGATTATCACCATAGTATCATCAATTTTTCTTCCTCAATTATCAAAGCTTTTGGTGGTCAACCTTTATATCAATCTCTTCCAGAATTAGATTTTCTCTCTCAAAGTCAAAATGTTATTTTTCTTTTAGTCGATGGACTTGGTTATGATTTTCTCCAAAAACATGGCCAAAATTCATTTCTTCAAAAACATTGTCTTTCCAAAATTACTTCAGTTTTTCCTAGCACTACCGCCACTGCCACTACTGGTCTAGAAACTGGTGTTCCGCCTCAACAGCATGCCATTACCGGTTGGTTTGTTTACCTCAAAGAACTTGGTTGTGTTACCAAAATACTTCCTTTTCGACCACGGTTTGGTGGTGATGTTTTTCCTAAAATTGGCCTTTTTCGAAATCAAATTTTTACCCAACCAAGAATTGGTGACCAAATTTCTGCCAAATCTTTTATTATTTATCCAAATAATATTGTCGACGGACAAGTCAATCTCAAAAGCGAATCACTTTGGTCCTACAAAGGTTTAACTGGGCTTTTTTCCCAAATCAAACGAGCCATCGATACTTCATCAAAACGTAAATTTATTTATGCTTATTTACCCGATTTTGACTCATCTTGTCATGATAATGGAGTTTCTTCAAAAGAAAGTCTTAATTATTTTTCTAAACTTGATCGAAAAATAAATAAATTTGTTAAATCTCTTAATCATAAAAACTTTACCTTATTGATCACTGCCGATCACGGTCAAATCAACACTGAACCTTCAAAAGTTATTTTTATTCAAGAAAAATACCCCGAAATTTATGACATGTTAACTTTGCCACTTTGCGGTGAACCTCGGGTGGCTTATTGCTATGTTCGTCCTTCCCAAAAACAAGCTTTTGTAAAATATGTCAAAACCAATTTAAACTACTGTTGTTCGATTTATGCTTCCCAAAAACTCATCGACAAAAATTATTTTGGTTTGTTTCAACCAAACCCAAAGCTGAAAGACAGAATCGGGGATTATGTCTTAATTATGAAAGATAATTACATTATCAAAGACTTTCTTGTTAACCAAGAAAAGAAACATGATATTGGTAATCATGGGGGGTTAAGTCATCAAGAAATGTACGTTCCGCTAATTGTCTACTCAAACAAAGTATAATTTTTATTCTTCCGGTGGCAAAAATTCTTCGCCATTATCACTGACTGTTTGTCCGGCTTTTAACCACAACACATAATCACATCCGGTGGCTTTTTTAGCCTCTCTATCCCAACCCGAAGTCGAACATTTTTTCATTCTTTTTCCATTAGCTGTAGTAAACAAAACTAATTTTTCTCCACACTTGGGGCATTTTTCATCCAAATTTTCCGAAGTTCCATTAACCCATTCCACATAATCACAGCCAACTACTTTTTTAGCTTCTTTATCCCAACTTCCAGCACTACATTTTTTCATTTTTTTACCAAATCGAGTCACTTGTAAAACCAAATTAGCACCACACTTTGGACATTTTTCCTCCAATTCTTTTGGCTCTACTTCCAACCATTTTACATAATCACAACCTTCATTTTTATGAGTTTGCGGATTCCACGAACCTTGGCTACATCGCTGTAACTTTCTTCCAGTTGCTGTTTCAGTAATCTCGCCCAAATGGGCACCGCACTTCGGACATTTTTCTTCATTTTGAGTCATATTTTATATCCTAACATCTCTAGTCAATCAAAACCATTATCAAAATTAAAAACCAAAAATATTTTTTGTGTATAATTAATTTATGAAAACCTATTTTGAAAAACTTATTCCTGCCTTTTTAATTATTATCTTTTTCTTTTTAGCCGCTTCAGTTTATTCAAAATTAGGTAATCCCTTATCTTTTTCCGTCAATAGCAATGTCACCAACAAGACTGACACTTTTACTGTCACTGGCGAAGGTACTATTTCTGTTAAACCCGACATTGCTTATGTTAGTGTTGGCATCCAAAAAAATGCTTCCACTGTCAAACAAGTTCAAACCCAAATCAACGAGGTTACCAACAAAATTATTGCCGGACTAAAAAGTCTTGGTATCGACTCAAAAAATATTCAAACAGAAAATTATTCTATTAATCCTAATTACGACTGGGCTAGTGGCACTCAAAAAATAACCGGCTATACCGCCAATTCTCAATTAAAAATAAAAATTACTGACCTCGACAAAATTAACGATGTTATTGATTCTTCTACTACCAACGGTGCTAATCAAGTTAACAATATTACTTTAGATGTTGAAGATCGTGACGCCGCCGAGGAATCAGCCCGTAAAGATGCTGTGGCTGAGGCTACCAAAAAAGCCGAAACTGCCGCTAGAATTGCTGGTTTTAAATTAGGTAAAATTATTGGCTATTACGAAAGTTCCAACGAAAGCAACATGGTTCGCCCAGTTGCCTATAGTCTCAAAGGGGCCGGTGTGGCTACTGATCAAGCCGCTAATACTAACGTCCAAACTGGTAGTGAAGAAGTCAAAATAACCGTCAATCTTAGTTATCAAATCAACTAATTTTTATTTGTTGGTCTGATAATTAATCTGTAGCAAAGCGAAGAATTTCTTGAGTTAGGAGCAATAAACTCCAACCCTCTTGCGTCAATATCTGGTGTCCAAATAGCATGATATTTTTCACTGCTTCTATATAAATTGACTCCTTTTACTTTGGTACTCGTCCATTCGTGTCTCGTTCTTACTGTCTCTGGACAAACAGCTTTCAAATACACCATTTCTTCCAAAGTCGGAAGTCTTAATTCAAATTTATCAATATCAGATTTATTAACTCCCAAACCATTCAAAACTTTTTCCCTATTTTCGTCTATTAATCCAGATATTTCTGTATAGGATAAATTTTTTCGAGAGTTCAAATTAATTCTACTGCTATCAGTTACCGGTATCATTTCAGTTGCCATCCATCCACTCTTTATATCTGGCCAACTCGCTTGCCAATTTAAAACTAGTTCCCAAAAAGAGTTTCCTAATATCTTCCAATCAAAACCGGGATATCTCTCCCATAAATTTGATAAATGTCGAGTAATCATTCCTTTTTTGGTCGCTTCTCCAGAAATAATCCCAACACTTTTAATCGATTGATCCATTGGTGGATATTCTCTCCTCGAAATTTCTTTTTCCAAATCAGATTTTATAACTTCCAAATCACCTCTGTGTCCAAAATCAATCTCTGGAATATAAAACAATCTAAAATCTTGCCCTCCATTCTCTTTACTTTCTTCTTTTTTGAGAAAATTCGTCCCTAGGTTTTTTATTATAGCCCTTTCATCAATTTTTCCTAAAAACTCTCCCATACCAGATTTCTAAGCAGTATAACAAACTTATTTTTATCTCCACAAGGTATCAAAAACAGCATTTGTTACTTAAACCCAAATTTGCTAAGATATAAACTTATGATTACTAAACTTGGCAAGCAAAAGCTCGAAGAACATCTCCAACAACTTCAAGACGAACTTAATAGAACTTGTGAAGAACGTGGTAAAGCTGCTGAAGAAGGAGATTTGAAAGAAAACTCCGCCTATATTTTTTTAGGTGAGAGAGCTCTAGTTTTGTATTCTCAAGTTGACCAAGTCAAAGCTGATCTCAAAACTTGCGTTGTTCAACCTGCTCCTACTCAATCCCATACCATTGTTTTTGGCAGTAAAGTAAAAATAAAATTTGAGTCCGACGGTCGCCAAATGGAGATTACTTTGGTTGGCAAGAACGACTCCAACCTTCAACCCAGTTGGATTTCCTGCGAAAGCCCGCTCGGTCAAGCCTTATTAAATCAATCCAAAGGTGCCAAAGTTTCAGTCAACGATCAGCCAGTTTCTATTCTCGATATTTCTATTGGCGAAATCTAAATCTATTTATTTAACAAAGAAAATAAACTTATTTTTCTTATGTCTGACACCCCAAAAATATATTGAAGTACCCTTTCATTTCCAATTCCATACCCAGCATGAGGTTTAGCTAATCCGGTTTTGACTATGTCTAAATACCATTTAAAATCAGCCAAAGTTCCACCTCTTTTTTGATGTAAAGCAAACATCGTTGATGTTAATAATCTTTCTTTTAGTTTTTCAAAATTATGTTCTCTAACTGCTGAGCCAGTGCTCTCACCAGAATAGGGAAGGATTAAGTCGGCCGACAACACTACTCTCGGATCTTTTTGTGACACCTTCATATTAAAAAATTTAATTTCTTTTGGATATTTAGTAATAAACACTGGTATTTCTGTTTTACCTTTGTTCATTAACTCCACCACCTTAGCCTCATGTTTGGCTTTTAAATCATCACCAAACTTTAATTCTGGATAGCCATTTTTGTTCAACAAATTTATTGCCGACTCATAACTTATTTCCATAAAATTATTTGTCGCTGCCTTTTCTAGCGCTTTAATATTTCTCCCATAAACTTTTTTTAGCACCTCAGCGTTATCTTTCAAAACCTCTTTAAACATTGCTTGGACTGCTTTTTGAATATGTTTCAGCAATGCTTTAAACATTTTTTCTTCATCATAATTATCTCTATCCATCTTGGCAAAACTACAATCAAACTCTTCTTCGGTTAATCTAAATTGCCTTAGGTGCCTTTCGTCCTCCATTTCTTCATCTCGTCCAGAGTGGATTACTGTAAAAACTCCATCAAACGATTGAAGCGATTGTTCCAAAGATAATTGTCCTGTCTGACTTATATATAGAGTATCTCCACACCTATTGCCAACTTTAAATAAAGTATCTACATTTTCACAAGCTCCAGTAATTCCTACAATTTCTGGCACATCAACATAAGTTAAGCCTATTTTACGGTAGTTTTTATTAGCCCCAAAATTAAGGCTTTGGTTTATTTTTACCAAGTTCGCAAAATGGTTATTAAAATCCAAGGCAACTTTTTTGCCCTCTATGTTCAGTTCAATATTTTTCATAAAAACTTAATTAATAATTCGAGCCCAAAAAAAAAGCCACCAATCGGTGGCTTTAGCCTTTTATAAAAAAATAACCCCTCAAACGGGGTTTTAGTTTTCTATCTAGAGACATCATAAGCTCTAGAATAAAATTATCATCTAAATAATTTCATTAGTCAACAATTTGTTTTATCATTAATTACATGATCGAAATCGAAAAAACTTTTTTAGTCAAAAATCTTCCCGACTTAACCCAACTTACTCCCGAAAAAATCCTTCAAGGTTATTTATCACCCTCTCCTTCACCACTTCGAATCCGTCAACGCGACTCAAAATTCGAAATAACCAAAAAATTACCTCTTAAACCAAACGATTTCAGTTCCGCCGAAGAAATCAATATTCCCTTAACCGAATTTGAATTTAACCAACTTTGGATACTCACTCAAAGATCTTTAGAAAAACTTCGTTACCAAATTCCTCTAGAAAATAATTTGATTGCCGAACTCGATGTTTACCAAGGTCAACTCGCTGGTTTAGTTGTTGTCGAAGTCGAATTTCCTTCTCAAGAAGCTATGGACAAATTTATTCCACCTTCTTGGTTTGGCTACGACATTACTCAAGAAGAGTTTTCTGCCAATTCTTTTTTGGCTGGAAAAAGTTTTGACAAAATCAAATCACTAATTTCTAAATATGAATAAATCTCTTTTAATTATCGTCTCTGGCCCTCCTTCCACTGGTAAAACTACTTTAGCCAAAACTATTGCCCAAAAATTTACCTTACCTTTAATTACCAAAGATAATCTCAAAGAAATCCTTTTTGATACTATTGGTTGGAAAGATCGTGATTGGTCCAAAAAGCTTGGCTCCGCTAGTTTTTCTCTTCTTCATTATTTTCTTGATTCTCTTATGCCGACTGGTCAGCCAATTATTATTGAAGGTAATTTTAAAACCGAATTCGAATCAGTCGAAATTTTCTCTCGTCTTCAAAAATACAATTATTCCGCCATCCAAATTATGTGTCAATCCGATGGTCAAGTTCTCTTTGATCGTTTCAAAAAACGTTCTGAATCGGGTGAGCGCCATCCTGGTCACTGCGACACTGGCAACTACGATGAACTCAAAGATGATCTCCTCAAGGGAAAATATCAACCATTAAATATAAATTCGCCAGTCATTATTTTTGACTCCACCGACTTAGATCACTTAAATTATCAACCTATTTTCGATCAGCTTTCTCAATACTTTTAAAGTATCCCACTTGCCATATTTTTAAACTCATACTAAAATAGTCTTAGTATGATTCAATTTAAAAATATTTCCGTTTCTG
>CAZCFJ010000006.1:0-11496 GCA_964497945.1 uncultured Gammaproteobacteria bacterium
CTTTTAACTAACTTATGGACTTAAACCGAATTTGGAAAAACACCCAAGAGGAAATTAAAATTGTCCTCTCTCCGGCTGTTTACCAAACTTACATTAGTAAAGTTGAACTTATTAGCCTTGAAAATAATCAAGCTGTTCTCGCTTGCCCCAATTCTTATTTAGTTGATTTCAACAAAAAACGTCACTACCATTTCATCAAAACCGCCCTTGATAACCAAACCAAAACCGACAATACTCTTGTGTTTATTGTTAAAGAATCAGCCCCGGAAAACTCCACTCAAACTCCAGCCGCCCCACTTTTTGAATACACCAGCCAGAAAAATACTTTTCAAAATAGCCTTCATCCTAAATATACTTTTGAAAACTTAATTGTCGGTAATAGTAATAATTTTGCCTACGCCGCTGCTCAAGGCATTGTTAAAAATCCTGGTCTTTCTTATAATCCGTTTTTTATCTGGGGTGGGGTAGGGGTTGGTAAAACCCATCTTATGCAAGCTATTGGTCACGAAATTCTCAAAAATAATCCCAACTTTAAAATCAAATACTTTCCTGCTGAAACTTTTGGTAACGAACTTATTGCCGCCCTCAAAAGTAAAACCATGAATCAATTCAAAGATAAATATCGCAACCTTGATTGTATTTTAGTCGATGATATTCAATTTATTGCTGGTAAAGAATACATTCAAGAAGAGTTTTTCCACACTTTCAACAGTCTTCATATGAATGGTAAACAAGTAATTCTTACTTCCGATCGTAAACCCAGTGAAATTGATCATCTTGAAGATCGCTTAGTTTCCCGATTTTTAGGCGGATTAACTGTCGATATTCAACTTCCTGACTACGAAATGCGAGTTGCTATTATCAACCAAAAAATCGAAGAGAAGGGAATCAAAATCACTCCTGATGCCGCTTCTTTTTTAGCTAATAATATTGAATCAAACATTCGTGAAATTGATGGCAAAATTCAACAATTAACTATCCAGGCAATTGCTGGTGGGGTAGGGGAAATCACTCTTGATTTTGCTCAACATTTCTTTGATCCTTCCACTCCTCAAACTATTACTTTTACTAACAATTCAAAAATAAACCCCAAACATGTTATCTCTGTTTGTGCTAAGTATTTCAATATTAAAACAGGGGATTTATGTGGCAAAAGTCGTAAAAAAGAATTAGTTCAAGCCCGTCATATTACCGCTTATCTTCTTCTCAATGAAGCTAATTTACCTCTCGAAGAAGTTGGTCGTTTTCTTGGCGGCCGCGACCACACCAGTATTATGCACGCCCGCGACAAAGTCCACCACGACTTTTCCACTAATCCACAAATCACCAAACTTATCAACCAAATAAAATCATCTTTTTAATGTTTCTAAACTTATCCACATTTCACCCCTACTTATCCACACACTTATCCACTATATTTTTTAACTTTTTCCCCCGAAACTTACCCCAACCCAATTTAACCTTATAAGACAAAACATTATGATTACTACTAATCTATCACCAATTTTATCTTTTAAACAAAAACAAACCACAACTTTTGCCCGATTTTTCAAACTTTTTATTTCACCACTCCACTTATCTACCATACTAATAACTACCACTACTATTTTTTTTATTAATTTATATCTATAATAAAGCCAATGAATCTTTCTCTTCTTCAGGAGAACCTTAACCTTGCCTTGAGTAATGTTTCCCGTTTTGTTTCTTCTAAAAATCAATTGCCAGTCTTAAGTAATATTTTATTTTCCACCGACCAAGGTCGTCTCAAATTATCAGCTACCAATTTAGAATTGAGTATCAATTATTGGGTTGGTGCCAAAATTGACCAAGAGGGAAGTATTACTATTCCGTCAAAAGAAATTACTGAATTTGTTTCTTATCTTCCTTCTGGAAAACTCGACCTGGAATTAAAGAATAATTTAATTACTCTCTCTTCAGAAAAAAACCAATCTACTTTTACTACTCTCCCTCCAACTGATTTTCCTGAATTTCCTCAAGTTAATCCTGATACTGAATTTGAAATTGATGTTTCCTTATTAAATCAAGCTATTTCTCAAATTTCTTTTTCTGCTGCTCTTGATGACACTCGGCCGGTTTTAACCGGTATTCTTTGTTCTTTTAATCAGGATTTTATTCGTTTTGTTTCTACTGATGGTTTTCGACTCTCTTTTAAAGAAATTAAACTAACTACTCCACTCAATTTAAAAACTGATCAAACTATTAACTTTATTATCCCTGCAAAAAGCCTTATAGAGGTCACTAAACTCTCTAAAAACAATCAGAAGATAAAAATTGGGTTAACTCTCGATGAACATCAAGTCGTCTTTCTGATGGACGATGTTGAACTAATCTCTCGTCTTATTGATGGTGATTTTCCTGACTACCAAAAATTAATTCCTGAAAGTTATGTTACTAAGATTTTTGTTAATCGCGATGAACTTCTTCAATCAGTTAAAATTGCCTCTGTTTTTGCTCGCGAATCTGCCAATGTTGTCAGAGCTAGTATTAAGTCTAATAAATTAGAACTTAGTGCTAATGCTCCCCAAATCGGCCAAAACCAGACTCAAATCGAAGTTAAAACCGAAGGTGAAAACCTTGATGTCGCTTTTAATTATAAATTTTTAACTGACTTTTTAACTGTCTGTAAAAGTCAAGAAATTTTAATTGAACTCAATGAAAGTCTTACTCCAGTCTTTTTTCACGATCAATCCGACCCCTCGTTTACCCACATCATCATGCCTGTTCGTTTGCAAGATTAAAATCAACTATTCAAAACATAAATCAATTGTGTTTCTTGAGAATCAGTATTGTTTTCTTTAAGCCAGTTTTCTACTTCTTCTCTTGCTTTACTTAAATTATCATCATCTTTAACAATTACTTCCAAATATCCAGGTTTTAAATATTTCTCTACTCTAAAATATTTTCCTTTGTAAGGTAATAATGTACTTAAATCATCAACATTAACTGTATCTGAAAGATCTTCGCTTTTATAATCATTAGCATTAATCACTTCTCCATCTGTGGTTGTAAAAGTGTTTTCACTACTTTTATTTTTATCCTCATTTTCTGTTCCAATTTGTACCACAGTTGTTGGTGTAATTTCTTTTGTTATTTCTGCTGCTTGATGATTTTGCTGAGTGGTTTGGTTTGTTTTATCATTACTACTCGAATAAGTTAATTTTAAAAACACTAGCACTACTATCAAAAAAACCAACACTATTATTAACCAGTACTTCTTAATAAAACCCATAAAATATTTTACCTTAAGTATTTAAATTTGTTAATTTAAACCAATCCTTAATCGCTCAAATTAACCTTAATTCTCCCAAAATAATTAAAATTCGCTGCTGATACATAAACTCCACCCAAACCCTGAGGCCCAGCCCCAGAACTTCTTCCTGCATCATGAATAAAATAGTACTTTCCATTCGTTCCTTTACCTAAAAACAAACCAATATGGTTAGAATCATTACCTTTTAAAAATCCAATATCTCCAGGTTTCAATTCCGACTTAGAAATTTTTTCTGATTTACTATAAATATCTGCCGCCAAATTTCCCACCGTTTCTCCTGTTACATATTTATAAACCCACCTTACAAAACCTGAACAATCTAAACCATGGTAACGTCGACCTTTATTCCAACCACTGCTTGGTGCTGACACTCTTTTACCCCAATCAGAACTAACTCCGGAAGCTATTGTTCCGTGACCGCCACCCATCCAGTAAGGTACCCCCAACAATGCATATGCCGCCTTTAATATATCTGATCTTTTATGAGTTAATTTTGCCGGTAATAGGGCATTTATACAACTAAAATTAATATCACCATTACTTTTATATGAATATTCTGATTTAGATAATCTTGTTTTAATTTTTGAAATATTAATTGGCTCATAAATATTTTCCAAATTTAACACACCTCCAGCACAACTTGCCCCGTTTAAGCTTCCACTTCCAGTTGCTGTTTCATCCTCACTTGTTAATGGTTGTTCTACTGGTGGTACTATGCTCGAAATTAAATTATTTTGCATCATTTGGTAACCAAAAAGACCCACAAAAACAGCAATAATTACTGGACCCAAAACTACTATACTCAAAGATCCAATTAATAAAGCCGGTAAGGCTACTAGAGAACCTAATAATCCAATTACTCCATCTATAAACTTATTCCCGGTTATTGCTAAAGAACCCTTAATTTTATTTAAATCTATTCCTAATTTTTCTAAACCTTTTTTAAGCCCCTTTAATAAAACTGTTCCAGCCAAGACCGCCCAACCCACAGGCCCGGAAGCTGCTCCAGCCGCCGCTCCAGCAATACCAGCTGCTGCTCCCGTCGCTCCTCCCGCCGCCGCTGCCTTAACTCCACCACTTAAAATTCCCTTAAAAATAGTATTCAATCCATTTTTAAAACCCTCTTTTGCTAAAACCCCAACAGAATTTTGTAAAAAATCTCTAGCTGCCTGATTTCCAATTTTAGAAATAAATTTTCCTGATGTTTCCACAATTGTTCTATTCAACCAACCACCGGTTAATTTATCTATTTTCCCCATCCATCCACCACCTTGAATTTGATTAAAAACTCCACCCAATTTATCCGCCGACATCATCACTCTATCAAAAGCTGCTAATTTAGGTGATCCATCAAACGGCAATATTTCTCTTATTTGTTTATAAGTTTCTTTAAATTTATTAAAATTTTTTGGCGTTTTGGCCAATAATCCTGCCACAGCCTGACTTTCATTTACTGAATTTATTAACTGGCCTGTCGACAAATCACTATTAGTGTCAATTACCACATTCTTTTGGTTTTCTGTTCCCGTGTAAACTTTACTAACCTCTCTCAACACTTTTTCCACTTGATCTGTCTGTTCTTTAGTTAAATCTGGATTTAATTCTTTAGTTTTTTCCAATTCCTTTTGAACAAAATCTTCCTCTCTTATTTCTCTTACCTCGTCAATATTTTCTAGCACTAATTTTTTATTTACTTCCAGTCTGATTTTTTTTGATTCAATCTCTGCTTCCACATCATCTCTTACTTCCGAATTATTTTTTAAAATATCTCCTATCTCGGCTACTTCATCCTTTACATCCACAATTTCATCCTCAATCACCAATCTTTCAATTTTTGCTTTTAAATCATTTTTAAAAGTTTCATCACCACCTAAATCATTTGCCTTTCTTTCGCAATAATCATCTATTTTAGAAATTAATCTGTCTCGTTCCTCTCTTACTTTATCCAAACCAGGCGTGGTCAATTCATCCTTTTTCTCGCTAACATTTATTACATCATCTGCCATAAAACCATTATATCAACTGATCACCAAAAAATTAGACGATTCCATTACCAAATAAATCGTCATAATCCATCTTTTTCTTTTCTTCTGCTTTATTATCCTGTGTTGTAGAATCAAAAATTGGCTGAGGTTTTTTGGCCAATTGTGGTGGTTGTGGCACTTTTACTTCTTCATTTTTTATAAAAACTGGAGTCTGTTTTTTTTCTGTAGTAACAACCTCAGGCTTTGGTGGCACAAATCTTGATGGTTGTTCCTGTTTTTGTGGTTCAATTTTAATTTGTCCTTCAAGTTTTTGTGGCAATTTTTCCGATTCCTCTAATTCTCTTATTTTTCTTTGAAGTACGTCTTCTGGCGACATCAAAACATCTTCACTTGTTTTATTTTCCTTAACTTCCTCTAAAATATCTTTTTTTGGAGTTTCAATCAAAGGCTCGTCAGTCTTTGATTGGGGAATTGTGATTTCTGTTTTTAGTTGTGGAGTTGGAGCTGGAGTCATGGGTTGATCAGCCTTTGGTTGTGGAGTTGAGATTTCAACTTTCGGCTGAGAAATTGGAATTGGTTTAGGTGGTAATGGGGTTTCTACCACATTTTTCTCCGTTCCTTTTAAATCAATCACTTTAGTTTGTTGTATTAAACCCCTATTTCTTTTTAGAACATCTTCGGGATTCGAAGTTATTAACTGGTGTTCTTCACTTGAAGCTATCACCTCAATTGCCACATGATTTTGTCCCGCAAAAAATATTCCTTGACCTTTATCCGCTGTCAATAGTAATTGTTTTTCTCCTTCGCTTAAGTAAAAAACCTCCCCTATTTGATCAATTGCTGCTGGGTGTTGTTTTAATAAAATTTGAATTGAACTATTAGTCACAATTTCTTTTCCATAATTAGTCTTTAAAAAATCATCTACATCCTGAGTAATTGTGGTCACTCCCAAATAATATTTCCTACCTCGTTTCACAATTCCTCTCAAAAACGACGCTGAGTCTTCATATTGCATCAAATACCAAGCTTCATCAACTACCAATAACCTCTTTTTTAAACTCTTTTTAACTACCGTCCAAATATAGTCCAAAATAATATTCATGGCTACTGGTCTCAAAGTATCTTCTAAATTTTTAATTCCAAAAACCACAAATTGATTGGTTAAATTTACTGTTGTTTTTTGATTAAAAATTCCCGCAAACGAACCTTTAATATACTTTTCCATTCTGGCAGCTATCATTTGAGCTTTCTGATCTTCCATTCCAATTAATGCTTTATAAACATCTTCAATTAAAGGTGGTTCCCGGTCTTGTGTTGCTGGATCTGGCGTAATTCCTTTAGCTTTGTAAGCATCCATCATCGCCCTATCCAAAATCGACTCCTCCATTGGGTCTAAACTACCCAACATAATTTTCATTAATCTGTGTACTTCAAGAATTTTACTATTCAAAGCATTTTCACCCTCTTCTTCAACCAAAGATAAATCAAATGGATTAATTTTTGACTCTTCACCGTATCCAAAAGCAATATATTGGCCACCAACCGCTGTAGCTAAATCTCGATATTCATTTTCTGGGTCAATTACTATAATTTCCGTCCCCATCATCAATGACCTCAGTACCTCCAGTTTAATCATATAAGATTTACCCGCCCCCGCCGTTGCAAAAACCACTGAATTATAATTTGGCATTGAAAACCTATCGAAAATAATCAATGAACCATTATGCATATTAATTCCATACATAATTCCCTTATCATCGGATAAATCAGAAGATACAAAAGGAAAAGTTGTTGCTAGTGAAGTCGTATCCATATTTCTGTTTACACTTAACCGATCACTATTCAACGGTAAACCTGTCACAAAACCATCTTCCATTTGCAATGTCACTCTTTTGGTCACCAATAGTAATGACCCCATCGATGCTTCAATATTTTTATTAATCCTATCAAGTTCTTGAAGCGAGTCAGCTGCAATTGTTATATATAATCCAAACTGAAAAAATCTCTCTTCGCCTTTAACTAAATCTGCCTGTAAATTCAGCGCATCCTCAAGTTTTGCCTGTGTTGCCGGATTAACCAATCTGCCACGCTGAATATCAGTGCTAATTTCCGCCTCCATTTCAGTAATTTTTCTTCTCAAATCATCCAAAATAGCCTTTCCGTCAGTCGGATAAATATACATTGAAATACTTAATGTAGCATCAAAATTGATCAGTGATGATAACCAATTAATCCCTACAAATCGGGGATAAGACGCTACAAATAAAGTTCTATAAAATTTTTCTCCAATTCTGAGATTATTAAAATCCACCTCCAATGATGCTGGGGCAATTATATCTTTAGTCGATACTAAACCGTCAGTAAAATTATTTTTATTAGCCGAAACATCGTTTTGAGGCTTATTATTCACCACCGCTGCCTCTTGGGTCTGATTCTTTTTCTTTATTGGTAATTTATCTAATAAACTTAATTTCATTTGGTTGTTACTATTGGATTTTGATAATTAGTTGTCTGCAGCTTTTGATTAACTACCACTTCTTCGTTATATATTTTATAAAACAATTCAATCAACTCCTTATTTGTCAAAGGTTTTATTTCTAATCCTAAACGAGAAAATAGACGCATTAAATGATCTCTCTTTGGTTCCAAACTTGCCTTAGCTTTTTCCAAAATATAATCTTTTGGGTATGGCAAAACAGTTTCTCCTCCCTTTTTAAGTAACCCCATTATTGTTTGTTTTCCCGCATTTTTAATACCTAATTCCAAAGAAGAAAACTTCACCACCACATAAAAAGATTTCGACAATACATCATTTTTTTTAACTGTCTCTTCAATAAATTTTCTATAACTTTTAATTCTATCTTTAAGTAATTTATTAACCTGCCTATTTTCTGCTTCTGTTAAATTTTTCAAATACGATCCTACATCCTTAGTACTCGATTTAATTACAATTTGAACCGGAAAATTAAGAGAATTTAAGATTCCTCCATAAGCCGAAACCAGCGCCGACTGTTCTTTTTCTGATAATAAATCAAAATTAACCGAAGATATTTGCATTACCATAGCCGCCGAACCATCTTTTAAAATCACCACACCATCAATAATATCCTCAATTGGCAAATGGTCCTGAGTCGTTCCTTTTATTGCAATTTTAAGCGGATCAGTTGTCATATTTTAATAATAGACTAATTATGAGCAATTATCCTAACTGGATCAATAATTTTACCAGTTAAATCTATGTTAACTCTATCAAAAATATAACCATCTTTTTCAGCAATTATTAAATATCTTCCGTTAGCTAATGGAGTCGATATTTTAAATTGACCTAAAGAATTTGTTTTAATTACCCTAGTTGGTATTCCATGTTCATCTTGTATTTCTACAATCACCCCATCAACAATTTTTCCTTCAGCACTTGTTGCCATACCTACAACCACATTGGCAATATCTGGTCTATCAGGCATTGGAATTGTTCCAAATACCGCCTCTCCTGTTGCCTCTAATTTCTCTGTCTTTAAATTTAAATCTGTCTTCTTATCTCTCCAGTCATCTATTGTCTCGCCATTAGTAACCACCATTCCCTTACTTTCATCTTTTTTACTATCAACAGTCTCAACCACCCTTTCCGAAGATGTTTTTGCCTTGTCAATTAATTGACTTTTTGTATTTATTTCTTCTTCCTCCTCCTTCAGCACATCTTCACTCAATTTTTTTCTCGCCAAAGCTACATCATTATTATATTTACTTTTTTCTTTAGTTATATATGATTTTGAACCCTCCCTTAATTCTTCTCCAACCACAAATAAATTTTCATTTTTAATCGGCTTTTCTATTTCATCCACATTTTCTTTATTAATTTTTGTTAAATCCAAATCCAACCAGTTATCGTCATTTCTTTTCTTATAAGTATAAATAGTTGGTGAATAAATCGACCTAATAAACGCTTTTACCCATGTTTCTAATGGTCTATCTTCAAAGGGTACAAAGGCCAACAATAATCCCGTTCCACCGGCAATTAACATCAATGGCCATTTAATTAAAACAATAATCTTAGTCGAATTGATCAAAATTGCCAAAATTATCCCCGCTGCCGCTTTTAAAAACTGCTTCAAGGTCATTTCTCCTACTAATTTAAATTCGTAGGATGATATTTGCTGTGGAATTGGATGTTGTCCCATCACTAAATTCTACCAGTAAATAACCTCTTTTAAAATTTTTATTGTCTCCCTTTTTAAGGGAGGGTAGGGTGGGTTTAGTTTTGATAAACTATCGTATGTCTAAATTACTCATTGTCGATGGTCACGCCGTCATTCATCGGGCCTATCACTCTATTCCTCCACTTGATGTCAATGGTCAACCAGTCAATGCTCTCTATGGTTTTTATTCCATGCTCTTATCAGCCATTTCTCAAATTAATCCAAAATATTTAATCGTTTGTCTTGATTCTCCTGGTCCCACTTTTCGTCAATCCGAATTTGTTGGTTATCGGGCCAAGCGCAAGGCTCCAGACCATGACTTAATTTCCCAACTACCACTTTTAGCCGAAACTCTAGAACAATCAAAGATACACACTTTTGCCATGGGCGGCTACGAAGCCGACGACCTTATCGGTACTGTCGCCAAAAAAATTGCCAAAAAAAAGTTTATCGACGAAATTATTATTATTACTGGTGACAAAGATTTAATGCAGTTAGTTACCAAAAAAGTTCATCTTCTTATGCCACTTCGAGGTCTTTCCGAAACCAAACTTTTTAAACCAGACGATGTCTACGAAAAATTAAATGTTAAACCTAAACAAGTTATCGACCTCAAAGCTCTTATGGGGGATATGTCCGATTGTTATCCTGGTGTGGCTGGTATTGGTCCTAAAGCTGCTACCGATCTTTTGTCTCAATATCAAAATTTGGACAATATTTATTCTCATATTGATGAAATAAAACCTAGTGTAAAAGAAAAATTAATCAAAGAAAAAGATAACGCCTATCTTTCTCAAAAACTTGCCACTATTATTGATAATATTCCCTTAAACATTGATCTTTCTCAAGCCAAATGGCGCCCTGAAATTATTTACAGTCTCAAAAATATGTTTAAAAGTTACAATTTTAAATCTCTCATTTCTCGTCTCGATCAAAATACTAAACCCCAACAATCATCCCTATTTTAAAAATTTATAATTAAGAAATTGATTAAAAATTCAAAATTACGAAACAAAATGAAGTCCGCCTCTGGTGGAAAAATTAAAAATTCACCCAACAAAAAGACTCCCTTTCTGTGTCCGCCCGTAGTCCCGCCGCAGCGGGACGAAGGAGGATTAAGGGAGGGTGTCGAGCTTAGCGAGACGGGTGGGTTTCGCATTGCTTTAGTTCAGGATTACATCAAAGAATTTGGTGGTGCTGAAGCTGTCTTGGAAACTCTTTCTGATGTTTTTCCCGACGCGCCTATTTATACTTCCATTTATAAACCAGAATATTTAGGTCCTCATCAATCTCGTCTTCAGCAAAAATGGCAGGGTAGAGTTCATCAAAGTTTTTTTCAATATATTCCTTTCGCTCACAAAATTATTTCTCCTCTTCGCCTCCTTTCACCCTTAGCTTTCAGGTCTTTTGATTTTTCAAAATACGACATTATTATTACTTCGGCTACTGGTGCCTATTTTCCTAATTCTCTCAAAAAGAAAAATGCCAAACTAATTTGTTATTGTCACACTCCACCACGATATTTATATGGTTTACCCACTGCCCGCAAATTTACTCAAAATAAAATTATCAAATTTTTAGTTGATATTATTAATCATTTTTTACGTCTTCACGATTTTCGATATTCTCAAAACGTTGATCAATATATTGCCAATTCCCAAACTACCGCCGCTCGTATTCAAAAATTTTATCGTCGTGACAGCATTGTAATCAATCCACCTGTCGATTTACCTCCAAAAAATCTTAAACTAACATCTAACATCCAACATCTTGAATCTTATTTTCTTGCCGGTGGTCGTCTCGCTCGTGCTAAACGTTTCGATATTGCTATTCAAGCTTGTAATCAACTGAATCTTAAACTAAAAATTTTTGGTCGCGACTTTGCTAATACATTAGAAGATTTAAAAAAGATATCGGCTTCGTCCGCCAAAGCATTTGCGTCGGCGGAGTCCAACATTGAATTTATTGGTGAAGTTACTCAAGAAGAAAAAGCCCAACTTTATCAAAATGCTCAAGCCTTTAT
>CAZCFJ010000006.1:11596-16839 GCA_964497945.1 uncultured Gammaproteobacteria bacterium
GTGAAGTTACTCAAGAAGAAAAAGCCCAACTTTATCAAAATGCTCAAGCCTTTATATTTTCTGCTGACCAAGAAGATTTTGGTATTGTTCCGGTTGAATCCATGGCTTATGGTTGCCCGGTTATTGCTTACCGTAGTGGTGGTGTCACTGAAACCGTTGTTGAAAATAAAACTGGTGTCTTTTTTGACGATTTAACTCCGCAATCTGCTGCCACTGCTATTCAACAATTCCAAAAACTCAAAATTAAATCATCCGACTGTATCTCCCGTGCCTCCGAATTTTCCACCGCCAAATTCATTTCCAAAATTAAAAAATTAATTTCACTATGAAAATTTATCTTATTAGACATGGACAAACTACTGGCGACGTTGAAGATCGCTATGGCGGTGCCTACGATGATGAATTATCAGATCAAGGTATAACCCAAGCCAGTGAACTTGCCAATAAATTAAGTGATTCTAATATTCAAATTATTTTTTGTAGCCCTTTAATTAGAGCTCAACAAACCGCCGAAACATTAAAATCTAAATTAAATTGTCAAATAAAAACCATCAAAGACTTACAGGAAAGAAATAAAAATGGGATTTTAACAGGAATGACTAAAAAAGAGGCAAGGCTAAAATATCCCGATTTAGCTGAGAAAGTTGAGGATTATCGAAATCAAATTACTGGAGCCGAATCGCAAGAAGATTTTGTTGAAAGAATCAAAAAAGTTTTCACTGAAATTATAAATAATAAAAATTACTCAACAATTGCGATTGTCGCTCATGGTGGGCCTATCTGGGCAGTATTTAGAGACATTATGGGTAATAACGGGATTATTAATATTGCCGATTGTGGTTACATGATTTTAAAAAAAGAAGGCCTAAAACTAGTTATCGAAAAAATGGACGGTATCGAATATAAAAAGAATTAATTCCAAAATCAATCTATTTACTAACAGCTATTAGCTAATTACTACTTAGCCAGTGTTCCGCGTCCAATGCTGCTCGACAGCCTTCACCTGCTGCCACTATTGCTTGTTTGTGTTTAATATTGACACAATCTCCTGCCGCAAATATTCCTTCAATACTAGTCATAGTTACATATTCCTTATTTTTACCCACCATTACTTGTCCTGTTTCGCTAAGTTCAATAAATCCCTCCACAAATTTTGTTGCTGGGCTACTCCCGATTGCCACAAACAATCCATCAAGTTTCAAATCTTTTTCTTCACCAGTTTTATTGTTTTTTATTTTGATATTTTCTAATTTGTTTGGATCACTTGTATCTTGGTTATTGGAATTTAACTCTACCACTTCGCTATTCCACCAAATTTCTACTTTTGGATTATTCAAGACTTTCTTTTGCTCCGTCATCGATGCTCTAAATTCATCTCTTCTGTGAATCAAATAAACCTTTTCACAAATCTTTGATAAAAATCCAGCTTCTTCGCAAGCCGTATCTCCACCCCCAATCACCGCCACTGTTTTGCCTCTAAAAAACATTCCATCACAAGTGGCACAGCCACTAATTCCATGACCAATTAATTCTTTTTCTTTTGGTAAATTCAACCATTTAACCGCTGCCCCTGTCGTTATAATTACCGCCTTACTTTCCAAGACTTCATCATTTTCCAATTCTATTTCAAAAACACCTTCTAACTTAGTTATTTTCTTAACAATTCCTTGTTTAATTTCCACTCCCAAGTTTTTCACTTGTTCTTGCATATCCATCATCAATTTCACTCCACCAATACCGGTCGGGAATCCAGGATAATTATCTACTAAAGTAGTTATTGTTAATTGTCCTCCAGGCTGATTTCCTGCAATTACCATTGTTTTTAACTCTGCTCTGGCGTTATAAATTGCCGCCGTCAATCCAGCTGGCCCTGAACCAATAATTAACGTGTCCAAAATTTGTTTATTTTCCATCATAGTCCATTCTATCATCCCTTTTGGCTTTACTTTTTTGACATTTAACTTGATAATTTATTATCTGCCATGCTCAAAAAAACCAAACTAACTTTATTTTTAATTTTTAAAATCATCCAAAATAAACCCAGATTTCTATTCTGGTTTTTTATTCGTTTTATCTCATCACTTTTACCCCTTTTAACTATTTATCTTTATTCTCTTGCTGTCGAAGATGTTGAAAATAAAGTTAGTTCTAATATAGTTTTTTTTCTGGTTTTAATTATTCTAGTTGTTAGATTAATTGATAATCATCTTCGTCTTCGGTCTTTATATAAACTAGATGAATGCATCAGTGATATTGGTTTTGATATCCATAATTTTTTTACTCAAGATCTTCATGCCGAGACTAAAGAAGAACGTCACCAAAGTGTTCAGGCCATCAGAAACTTTGCCGATGCTAGCTCTCTTACTCTTCGACTTTTCCGTCAACCGGGTATCGACAGTATTGTTTCCCTAATTACCATTCCTATAATTTTTTGGTTTGTTGATGGCCGAATTTTTATTTTAGAAATTGTTTATATCCTTGTTTATCTTATTATTGACTATTACACTACCCAAAAATATGTTCGTCTCAAGGATACTCACAACAGTAAAGTTGAAGGTTACTATGCCAAACTTCAGGAATCCAACGATATTGAATTAGAGCAAAAAACTTATACTCGTCATTTTAGTCGATTATCCAACTGGAATTTTGTTGAATGGTTTGTTCTTCAAAACAGTGCTGTTTTCTTTTATTGCCTTATTTTCGGTTATTCTATTATTTCCGTTTATTCTGGTTATAAACAAATTTCCGATATCGTTTTAATTATGGGTTATGTTGGCTCCACTCAAACTTATCTTAATTCTTTTTCTGAAATTAAAGACAGTCTTGCCGATATGACCGTTGCCGTCGATCATTTAGCTAAGAACAAAAGTATTTCTGTCATCGACCTCGACGACCTGGTTTAATCTTATTTTATAAATCCCTGTCTTATTTAGAAATAATTTAACCCTCAGCCCGCCCTGGGCGGGCTACAAAAAAATATTCCCCCTCTTGTCAAAGAGGGGGTAGGGGGAGATTGAAAATTTGATAAACTACTCATATGCCTGAGCTTCCCGAAGTTGAAACTGTCCGTCTATTTCTCCATCAACATATTTTAGGTAAAACCATTTCCAATATTGAAATTCTTAACCCCAAGTCTTTTGTTGGCAGTCCTCAACTGGCTCAAAATCAAACTATCATCTCCACTTCTCGTCTCGGTAAACAACTCTCTATCCATCTAAAAAACCATCTTACTTTACTTTTCCACCTCAAAATGACCGGTCAAGTTATTATTGGTGATTCTGTTTTTGGTCACCCCACCCCAAAAGAAGATAAAACTAGTCTTCCTAACAAATCTACCCGTGTTGTTTTTACTTTTTCTGATAACACTAAATTATTTTTCAATGATCAACGCAAATTTGGCTGGGTTAAACTCTTTAATCAAGATGAACTTGCCGAATTCCAAAAGGATGTTGGTATTGATGCTTTAAGTCCCGATTTTTCTGATGATTATTTTTATCATCAGCTCCAAAAAACTAGTCGCGCCATTAAATTAGTTTTATTAGATCAATCTAAATTTGCCGGCATCGGTAATATTTATGACAATGATGCTTTATTTTTAAGCCGTATTCATCCTCAAACTCCATCAAATAAATTAACCAAAAAACAGGCCAAAATTCTTCGTCAAAATTTGGTTGACCTTATGAAAGAATCACTTTTCCATGGTGGTTCTACTGCCAAAGACAATAAATATATTCACCCTGACGGTTCTGTTGGCCAACATCAATACTATTTCCGAGTTTATCAGCGCGACGGTCAGCCTTGTCACAATTGCCAAACTCAAATAAAAAGAATCAAAATTGGCGGTAGAGGAACTTTCTTTTGTCCAATTTGTCAAAAATAGTTATAATTAAATCAATATGAAAATAAAAATTTTTCTATCGTGTTTATTTGCCTTGTCACTTTTTAGTCAACCAGCGCTAGCTCAAACCACTACTCCCAAAAATACCCGGGAGCAAAATCGTGAAATTCGTCAAGAAGCCAAAGCTACTGCCACTCAAGTCCGCCAAGAAAAGAAAGCTGCTTTAACTGAAGCCAAAAAGCAAAAAATTCAAGCTCATTTTGAAATTATTCAAAATAATTTAACCAAAAGACATGATGTTCTAGTCAAACTTAAAAACAAAATTGAAGCCAGAATTAACAAAAATCCTGGCCATAAAGATGTTACTCAGGCTAAATCGGATCTTTCTCAATTTGCTGACTTAGAAAACAAATATCAAACTGACACGGCCAATCTTGTCTCCAAATTTAATGAACTAAAAGATTCCGAAAAACCATCAGACCTTATTAAGGGTCTCAAAGACACAGTTTCTCTCGTCAAAACTGATCTTGAGAATATTCGAAAACTTTTAGTTAAAGCTACTACCGATCTTGCCAAAGCTCCTAAATTATCTATTACTCCTACTCCAAAACAATAAAATTATGAAATCAAAAATAATTCTTTCATCCGTTCTCGTTTTATCTGCTTTATTTTTATCCGGATGTACCACCAAAAATAAAAATCAGTCAGTGAATCAACCAACTCCAACCATCATCAACAACGAAACCGGAGATGATTCAGAATCAGACATTCTAAAAGAGTTAAATTCAGTTTCTACTGATAATTCTGATTCTGAATTAAACCAAATCGAGTCTGAATTGAAATAAATAATTTTCAGGTTTATCAAAAATCATCTGCTAAAATTAAAAGATGACAAGTTTTATTTTATTACCTTTATTACTCTCTACTTTTTACTTTCTACTTTCTACTCCCACATTTGCTCAATGTCCGGTTTGTATTGTCACTGTCGGTGGGGGAATGCTTCTGGCTGATCGTCTCGGTATTGATGATTTTTTGGTTTCACTTTGGATTTCTGGTCTTAACGTTGCCATTTCTTTTTGGTTAGCTACCAAAATCAAAAATCGTTTCCTTGGTAACCCGATCATTTTATCTTTCTTAATGTATGGTCTGACTCTTGGTTATTTTATTTTTACCCAACAAACCGGTTCATCTAGCAACACTCTTTTTGGGCTAGATAAAATTATTTTTGGCCAAACCTTAGGTTTATTTATTTGGTTTCTCGGTATTTTTGCTGATCGTTACAGTCGTAAGCTCAATGGTGGTAAAATTCTTTTCCCCTACCAAAAAGTTGTTTTTCCGGTTGGTATCCTTACTTTATTAACTGTTTTATTTAAATTTATTTTTAAATTATAAATTAAAGACTTCT
>CAZCFJ010000006.1:16939-27070 GCA_964497945.1 uncultured Gammaproteobacteria bacterium
ACTTTATTAACTGTTTTATTTAAATTTATTTTTAAATTATAAATTAAAGACTTCTCCCTTTTTTAAGGGGAGATACCCGCAAAGCGGGGAGAGAGGTTTATGACTACTAATACTGATATTCAAAAATTTATCAACAAAGCTAAAAGTCTTGAAAAAGGTCATCAAATGGATCTTTCTTCCGGTGAAGATTTATCCGTTGCTATCATGAATCTTATAGGTATTGAGGAACATATGTTCTTTACTTCCCAAAAACTAGGGGACACTAAATATATAGAAGTTCTCAATACTGCCCGTGAAATGCGTAAGGAATTAATGAAGAAAATTGTTAAAGAAGGTCAAGGTGAAGTTTGGTGTACTAGTAAACACCTTTTATCAGCCTCCATGCGTCTTATGGAAGTCGGCACTAAATATCTCACCAAAGGTGACACTAAAGAGGCCAATGAATATTTCAAAAAATCTTTTGATCTTTATAATCTTTTCTGGGGCTTAAATCTTGGCATGGTTAAATCTGATCCTCAAAAAACTAAATTTGAAGACAAACCACTTGCCAAAAAAGACTTTTTAGGTACCATCAGTAACACTATTGGTAAAATTCTTGATTGTTGTCGAGAGTAAATTATTCTCTAAAAACTAAATATCCGCCCACAAAAATCAGTATTCCTGGCCAAATATAATCCCATCTAATCTCTATTGGTATTATTTTTTCCAAAAGTATCATCACTCCAAAAACCATCAATATTATTCCCAATACACCACCAGATTTTCTCGAACTCGTTTTAACATCTTTTTTAATTTCCTTTGCTATATTTTTAGTTTTTTTGCCTACCTCCTCGGCAAAATTTTTAATATCATCCTTATTATTAATTATTGTCTCACCATTTTTTCTTAACGGTGTTACTATCCACAAAATAATATAAATCAATAATCCACTTCCGCCACCAATTACTAAAAGTACAAAAATCACTCTTACTAAAGTCACATCTAAGTCAAAATAATCTGCTAGCCCGCTACACACCCCAGCCAATATCGCCTCATCCTCATTTCTATATAATTTTTTATTTATCATACAATCCAGTATATAATAAACCTATGTCTGAAGGCAAAAGTGAAAAACCTCAACCAAAAATTAAATCTGGTCTTGGTTTTGATGCTCGTCAAAGAATTGGTCGGGAAATCGAACAAGCATTAAATAGTGGTTTACCAAACTCATCTGGTCAACACTACCTTGATGGGTTAGATCGTTTTGATAATAGTATTAATTCCTTAAAAAAAGCCGCCCAAGAAGCCGAAATTAGAGCAAAAAAGGCTGAAGAAAAGTCTTTCACGGACGCTTTGACTGGTTGTTATAGCAAAGATGCTTGGATAGATTTTCAAAAACATTTTGATCCACTTCGTGGAGACAAAACTACAGTAATTTTAATTGATTTAAACGGATTTAAGGCTATTAATGATACAAGGGGTCATCAGGCTGGTGACAATCATCTTGAGTCAGTTGGTGCCTATTTTAAAGAAGCATTTTCTAGAAAGGGTGATCGTGTTTTTAGAATTGGTGGAGATGAGTTCGCTATTGCTTGTGATTTTATCCAACCTGACGAAAGAGAGAAATTTAATTCTTATGTTGACTCATATTTTAACCATGACATTATTGACCCCAAAGATCTGGACTTCTCTTATGGTATTGCTTTTTCTGAACCAGAAGAACCTATTGAAGAGACAATAGATCGTGCTGATAGAAAAATGTTTGAAAGTAAAAATAAGTGGAAACGTCAGCATCCGGAAAGATATCCAGAAAGACCAGCTACTACTCCTTAAATTTTTCCGTCCAGGCTTCCATCAACGAGTAGCAACATCCGCAATAATTTTGTTTATAAAAACCAGTAGTCTTTAATTCGCTGGAAACTTTTTTTGGTATTAAAAATTTTATTCCAAATTCTTTTTCCAAATCTTTTCCAATTTCTACAATTTTTTCTTTGTTTTGATAGTGACTAGTCACTAATGTCGAAGATATTGCCTCAAAATCATTCTTTTTGGCGTATTCAAACGTCTTTCCTAATCTTAATTTCCAACACTTTCCACATCTGTTTTGATTTTTAAGACCTCCGCCCTTTTTAATTTCCCCAAACCACTCCTTCGGACTCCAATCCGGCACTATTAATTTAATTTTATTTTCTTCACTAATTTTTTGAGCCGCTTTTAATCTAGCTAAATATTCTGATCTGGGATGAATGTTCGGATTATAAAAATAAGCCTCAACTTCCATCGATTCGTCACTAATAGAGTCAACCATTTTTAGCAAACAATCCGCACAACAAGTATGAATCAATATTTTCATTTTTTCGCCAAAAATCCTCTCATCTTCTCCAATCCCTCTTTTACTTCTGGTCTTTCAAAATGTTTTCTCGCTGGTTCCAATTTTTCAATTAACCAATCAGCTAAACCATTTTTCAAATCAAGTGGAAATAATTTTCCCGATTTATAATCTTCAATCAATTGATCAACTTCAGTGTAAACAATATCTCCGCCAAATTTTTCCGGTCGGGCAATTTTAAAGTTACCTGTCTTTTCTCCCCAAAATACTAAAGTTTGTACCCAATTAATCAATGGATTAAATTCAATTTCTTGTGGTGGAGCATAAGCCTTTTTAATTTTTTCTCTGATTTCCTCTGGAGTATCATGTATAAAAATCGCACTGTTTGGTTTTGATTTACTCATTTTCAATGACTCTTCTATGGCTATTTCTTGACCATTTTCCACTGCTTTTTTATCTTGCTTAATATCTTTATCAGGCCCAGTTAGGCCGGCAATTAAATTTTGATGAATCGCAATTGGAGAAATTATTTCCCCTTTAGCATTTTTTAATGGATTAATTGTTAACTTTTTCGCCACATCTTTGGCAATTACATGAGCCTTTCGTTGATCCATACCCGCATGAGCAATATTAGCTCTCAAAGTAAAAATATCGGCCACCTGCAATGGAGGATAAAACAAAGTTGCCATACTCACATCAGTTCCTTGAGTTTTTCCCATAATCGAAATTGATCTTAAATTTCTCGATAGAGTTACATTTTTACCCACTTCCATAAACGTTTCCCAATGAATCAAATTATTTTCATAAAGTTCTTTTCCGGTGATAAATTCTACTTGACTCTCATCCACCCCAAAACATTTCAATGAGGCGATCAAACCCTGCTTAAAATAGCCCTCAGTCGCAACTCTAATATTCTCCCAATTTCCCCCCAATTTATTATTTAAATAAGAATGAAAATCCGCCAAAAGTATTTTACATTTCACTCCGGCTTTCAAAAAATCCGCAATTTTTCCCATCGACATCAACCCTGTCCCTAGATGAATTAATCCAGAAATCTCAAAACCAATATAATGACTCAGCTCTGTTCCTGATTCTATTAATTTTTTTAAATCCTCTTCAGTCAACAATTCTTGACAATTGCGACTAATAAGGTGAATTTTTTCCTCAACCGTCATGGCTAAGTATAAAATACCGACTGCCTTTTTTCCAGCTTCAGTTTAATTTTTGTAGTATTCTTTCACTTGGAACAAAATATACCAGGACAAAGCAGTTCCGATTATTAAACTTCCTAAATCCATTCTTAATAATTCACCAATAGCATTAATTAATGTCACCCAAAATAATACTTTCCACGCTTTACGTTCTCTCTTAAATAACCCTGGAATCACCGACACTGTCAAAATTCCCAAAACTAAAGCAAATAAAACCGAAACAATATAACTAAATCCTGCTCTCATTCCACCCAAAAAAGCTACCGGAGTTAAAAATGATAATCCTGTCAAAGCCAAAACCATTGGTATTAATGCTATTAAGCTAACTATAGCTATATACGGAGATATTTTTACTATTATTTCTTTTACATTTTTCGGTAATGTCCAAAGCTTACCTACAAAAATTTCTTCTAATTTAACTTCTAACTCATCAACCATACCTCTAATATTTTTTGTTTCTTTCTTCATATTAATTAAATTTTACCTTATTTTAAAATTAAAACTAGATTTTCAGTTTATCTTCAGCCAACCAACTATAATATAACCTATGAAAATACTTATCGTCGAAGACGAACATCTTATTGCTACCTCACTCAAAAAAGGTCTCGAACAGGAACATTACACTGTTGATATTGCCTTCGATGGCCTTGAAGGTTACGACTTAGCTGCCTCTGGTGAATACGATATTATTTTACTCGACCTTATGTTACCCGGCCTTGACGGCATTTCTATTTGCCAAAAACTTCGCTCCGAAAATATTCACACTCCAATTCTTATGTTGACCGCCAAAAGTCAACTCGATGACAAAATTAAAGGTTTTGATGTTGGTGCCGATGATTATTTAACCAAGCCTTTTGCTTTTGAAGAACTTTTAGCCCGCATTCGGGCTCTTAGTCGTCGACCTCAACAAACCGCTAACAAAATTTTAACTATTAGTGACTTAACTATTGATACTACTAATTATCAAGTTAAAAGGGGAGTCAAAGAAATTCGCCTTTCCAATAAAGAATATTCTTTATTGGAATGTTTAGTTCGCCACGCCGGTCAAATTTTAAACAAAGATCAAATCATTCAATACGTTTGGAGTTATGAATCAGATATTTTACCTAACACCGTTGAGGTTTATATCCGCAATCTTCGTCAAAAAATTGACCAACCGTTTAAGAAAAAACTCATCCAAACCATCCGTGGATTTGGCTACAAAATAAGTGAATAAAATATATACTGTATTTACAACTTCTTACTTTATAACTTTTAACTTTATACTTTCTACTTAATTATGTTTAAGCAAGCTCGTATCCGACTTACTCTCTGGTATCTCCTTATTATCACTATTATTAGTTTCTCTTTTAGTTTCCTAATTTATGAACTTATTGATCGTGAAATTAACCGTTTTGCTAATTCTCAACGTAATCGTATAGAACGAGATTTAGTTATTCTCAACCCAAATTCACCACCAAAATCAATTGGCACTGTTACCATGATTGATCAAGACTTGATCGATGAAAGTCGCCACCGTCTCTTACTTAATCTGGTTATTATTAATGGTTTTATTATTGCTATTTCCGGTACACTTTCTTATTTTCTCGCCGGTCGGACACTTTCTCCAATTCAAAAAATGACCGAAGATCAAAAACGTTTTATTTCCGATGCTTCCCATGAGCTTCGCACTCCTATTACTGCCATGAAATCTCTTTTTGAAGTTACTCTTCGTGATAAAAAGCTCAATCTTAAAGAAGCCAAAAATGTTATCGATACTGGTATTGATCAGACTAACCGCCTTCAAAAACTTTCCGATTCACTTCTCGAAATTAGTCGCCTCGAAAATAATTCTCAAAAAATAAACTTTGAAACCTTAGACTTTACTAAAATTATTACCGATTCTATCAAACAAATTGAACCAAAAGCCAAAGTTAAAAAAATTAAATTAATTTCCAAAACAGAACCTTCGAAAATTTCTGGGGATCATAGTCGTCTCGTTGAGCTTTTTACTATTTTTATTGATAACGCTATTAAATATAGCCCTCAAAACACCGTCATTAAAATAATCTCACAAACTAAAAAGAATCAAATTATTACTAAAATTATTGATCAGGGTATTGGTATTTCTGAGGTAGATTTACCCCACATTTTCGATCGTTTCTATCAATCCGATCTTGCCAGAACCAAAACCCAAGAATCTGGTTACGGTCTAGGCCTTTCTATTGCTCAAAAAATTATTCAACTTCACCATGGTCAAGTTAGTGTTAAAAGCGAAATCGATCATGGCACTACTTTTACTATCAACTTACCTTTATTCAGTTAACCTTCAGAATTTAAACCTAAACTCACGCTTATGAAACCTGTTAAGCATTTTTTTGTCAATCTTAAGAATAAATTTACCTCTTTACCAAAATTTATCCAAATTATAATCATTATTACCATTGTAGCTAGTGCTGGTTGGTTTAGTTACTCCAAAATTACCGGATCCAAAAATTCTTCTATTCAGTTCAAAACTACTACTGTCGAAAAGGGAACTTTAATTACCTCTATTTCTGCCACCGGCACTATTACTTCATCCAACAAAAGTGCCATTACTACTGGTGCTACCGGTACTATTAAAAAAGTTTATGTCAAAAATGGCGACACTGTCACCAAAGGTCAAAAAATCGCTGACATTACTCTCGACGATGACGGTATTTACAATCAAACCATTGCCTGGGCTAATTACACTTCTATGCTTCAAAAAGAAAAGCAAGCCATTGCCGATCAAACCAGTGCTGATATTCAAATGTGGCAAGATCGTCAAGCCGTTCTCGATGCTCAAGAGGAATACAATAATATGACTGCTGGTGCTTGGAATCCTAAAACCAAAGCCGAATATACCTACAACGAAAAAGCTATTGTCGAAAAGACTCTTGATGAAGTCAAGAAAAAATTCACTGCCGATGAAACTACTTACAATAATTACGCCGCTGTTATTGCTAAAGCGAAACAACAAACCGCCAATGCTTACGATAATTATAAAAAAGTTTCTTCAACGATTTATGCCCCGGTTGCTGGTATTGTCAGCAACTTAAGCCTAGCCGATGGTGTTATTATTTCCAATTCTTCCGATTCTATTACTGTTTCTACCGGCACCAATAGTAATGAAAACTCTTCTTCGGTTACTTCTCACACGGTCGGTAGTATCACCAATCCCAAAGGTCAATATCAAGCCACCATTAGTTTAACCGAATCTGATATTGTCAAAATTAAATCTGGTCAAAAAGTGACTCTAACCATGGACGCTTTTTCTGGTATCACCTTTACCGGATCTGTTCTTTCTGTCGATGTTTCCGGCTCTTCTAACTCGGGTGTCACTTCTTATTCGGTTGTAGTTTTGCTTGATGATACCGACAAAGAAATTTATACCAATATGGCTGTTACTGCTACTATTATTATTAATTCCCAAGCCGATGTTTTATTAATTCCTTCCACTGCTATCGAAACCAGTAGTGACGGTACTTCTACAGTTCAAATCATCAAAGATGGTGTTACCTCCAATATTACTGTTACTCTGGGTTCTACCAACGACAGTCAAACCGAAATAAAATCTGGTCTTAATGAAGGCGATATTATTATTTCTTCATCTCTCACTAATCAATCGAAATCCAACAATAATACTTCTTCTGATTTTAGTTCTTCAAATAGAAATAGTAACAGTCGTAATGCCGGTACCTTTATTATGGGTGGTGGCCCAGGTATGTAATACACTTTATGTCTAAAAATCAAAGTAAGTCCATTATTACTGTCAAAAATCTTTCTAAGATTTACAAAACCGATCTTCTTGAAACTATTGCCCTAAATAATGTTTCATTCAAGATTAATCAGGGAGAATTCGTGGCCATTATGGGTCCCTCAGGTTCTGGTAAATCTACTCTAATGCATATTTTAGGTGCCTTAGACAAACCAACCTCAGGTGAATATATTCTTGATGATAAAGACGTTAGTCATCTTTCCGAAGATGAATTAGCCGACATCCGTAATCGCAAAATTGGTTTTGTTTTTCAGGCTTTTAATCTTTTACCTCGAACTTCTACTCTCAAAAATGTTATGTTGCCTATGGCTTATGCCGGAATTCCCAAAGAAGAACGCGAAATTACCGCCAAAAAATTTTTAAATATGGTCGGACTAGGGGACAGGCTTTATCATACTAGTAATCAAATTTCCGGTGGTCAACAACAACGTGTCGCTATTGCTCGATCTTTAGTTTTAAATCCAGCCCTTATTTTAGCCGATGAACCAACCGGGAATATTGCTACTTCTCAAGCCGATGAAATCATGGCTATTTTTGAAAAATTAAACGATGATGGCCACACTATCGTTATGATTACTCACGAGCCAGACATAGCGCAACATGCCAAAAGAATTATCTTTATTCGTGACGGCAAAATAGTCAAAGACAGTCTTAATCATCATCGTCGTAGTGCTTCTATCAAAAAGGAGGTTTTAGCTCATGATTGAATATTTAGAATTACTCAAAGAAAGTTTTCTTAGTTTAAAACTTAATAAAATGAGAACTGGTCTGGCTATGCTTGGTATTATTATTGGCATTGGCTCAGTTATTGGTCTTATTTCCATTGGTGAATCTAGTAAAAAATCCGTCACCTCCCGAATTGAATCTCTTGGCTCCAATTTAATTACTGTTTCTCCTGGTTCTCAACGTTCTGGTATGGTCAGAGGCAACAACACTGTCAAAACCTTAACTTTAGCCGATGCTGAAAGCTTAGAAAAATCCGGTCTTTCGGCTATTTCATTAGTTTCACCTGAATATTCAGGCCGTTTCCAAGTAGTGTCGGGTGATGCCAATACTAACACTAGTATCTATGGTGTTAAAGCCGCTTATTCCACTGTTCATAATCTTAAAATTAGTAGCGGTCGTTTTATTACCGACAGTGACTACAATTCCAATTCTCACGTTGCCGTTATTGGTCCTGATTCTGTCGAAGAACTTTTTGGTAGTGCCGATTACAATTGTCTTGGCGAAACTATTCGCATTAATGGTCTCAATTTTACCATCATCGGTATTACTGTTGCCAAAGGTACCAGCGGTATGGGCAGTAGTGATAGTGCTATTTACATTCCTTTGTCTACCGGCCTCAAACAACTTTTTGGTGTTAGTCATCTTTCTTCTCTTTCCATCCAAGCTGTCAGTAGTGACGTTATTATTCAGGCTCAAAACCAAGTTGGTTATTTTCTTCTAGCTCGTCACAAAATTTCCGAACCCGTCAATGCTGATTTTTACATTCGTTCTTCCGAAGAAATGCTCGAAACCATTTCTAGTGTTACTGGCACATTTACCGCTCTTTTATCCGGTGTTGCCGCTATTTCCCTTATCGTCGGTGGTATCGGTATTATGAATATTATGTTAGTTACTGTTACCGAACGTACTCGCGAAATTGGTCTTCGTAAAGCTCTTGGTGCCAAACGCAAAACTATTATTACTCAATTTTTAACCGAATCTATTATTCTTACTTTTGGTGGGGGAATCATTGGTATTATTCTTGGTATTGGCCTGTCTTATGGTTATTCTGTTTTTAATTCTTCAATCTTTACCGTTTCCTTTAGTTCAATTATGTTGGCCTTTTTAGTTTCCGTTGGTATTGGTATTCTTTTTGGTTGGTATCCAGCCCGCAAAGCCGCCTCTCTTCAACCTATTGAAGCCCTTCGCTACGAATAAACTTTCAGTTTATTTTCAGTCCATAAATTTATCATCATATTAATTAAAAATTAACTTATTTTATGTCCGAAAAAGAAAATAAATCTAATAAATATATTCTTCCTGTCAGTTTGTCTCTTGTTTTTTTAATCATCGGTTTTGGTTCTGGTGTTCTTTATCAAAAAAATCAACTCAAAACTGCTTTTAGCAATCGGGTTGGTCAATTCCAAGCGGGTGAGGGTATGGGTCGTGGTCGCAACAATCAAAATGGTCAAGGTGCCGGCACTGGTCTTCGTAATGGCGCGGGTTCAGGTGCTATTTTTGGTGAAGTTACTAAAATCGATGACACTTCCTTTACTATCAAAACAGTTGATGGTGGTTCCAAAATTATTTTAACTTCTGACTCCACTGCTTTTAATAAATCTACCTCAGTTGCTAAGACTGAATTAAAAGTTGGTTCTCAAGTTCGAGTTGATGGTACAACTGATACTAATACAGGTAGTATCACGGGTAAATCTATCGAAATTGATCCCGCCCGCAACGGTCAGACTCAACCCACCCCTGTCAAATAATAAATAATCAAATTTTATAAATACCGCCAGTATATTTGGAATTCTAAACTATTGTCTCTAAGCTCGTAATTATTAGGTAGTTTCAATTCTTTAAAAACCTCATCAACAGGTTTTTGTTCATTATCAGAACAATCATCGGGAGAAACTTCTAAATAGCTATTAGTGGTCAAATCAACAGCAGAAAATGTTTGTATCATTTTTTCCGATTCAGCGAAAAGACATACAGCTTTATTTGTTTTCGTCCAATTAGGTCTCCACTTATTAGTTTCTTGGTTTATTTGAATTTCTTCAAATCTACCTTGACCTAAGTTATATATATAAGCTTTATCTTTCCCAAGCATTAAAATTTTATCTATTCCA
>CAZCFJ010000007.1:0-24194 GCA_964497945.1 uncultured Gammaproteobacteria bacterium
CTAGCCCGACTTCGATCATCTTGACTTTGTTTAACTAAATTAGTGGCTAAAGGCAAGCAGAAAGCGAGAAGAAAAAATCCTAATAAAACTAACCAATCGTGTTTCTTTACCATAAAACTAATTTAAGTATAAATTAAGTTAAAAAATATTATATAGATGAAATCTATATAATTCTAAAAATTCCAAATTGAAACATCCTCTCCTTCATACCCCAATGCCCAATAACCAAAGCCTTTAAATTGATTTTGTCTCACCAAATCAATTTTAGCTTTCAAACTTCTTTCATTTTCAAAATAAATCTGGTGGATTTCCCCCTCTTCTTCAAAACTCACCCACGGAGACATTGATAATTCGTCCCAATTAACTGTAAGAGCAGACCTTTGTGTCTGCTCATCAAAAAATATTTTCATCCGTTTCCAGCTTGCCATCTGATACCAACCTCTCTTAATTTTTGCCCCAAAATCAGCCGTTACTGTTTTCCATTCATAACCATAAAGTGGATATGCCATAATTAACTTATTTTTATCTAAGCCGAAATTTAAATAATTTTCCACCACTTCACCTATATTTCTCTTCCCCACCTCTGATCCTATTGGTGCCACTGGCCCTACATAATCCACCCCCGGCCGACTAAAATCATAAGCCATCACTACCAAATAGTCTATTTTACTAATCATTTTTTCCAACTTTTCTTTATTCCCTTTAATAATAGTATTAGCAAATACATCCACACTTATTTCTCCTAAGTTTTCATTTTTAAGTTCATCCAAAAATATCCCAAAATCATCATCCAAAATCTCCAATGGGTCATTTTGAAACTCAAAATCTAAATTAATTCCATCAAAATCTCCTGTATTTACCACCTCTTTCATTTGCGAAATCAAATTTTTTTTTGCCTCACTATTTTTCAATAAATTTCCCAATTTTTCATCATCAAATAACTTAATTCCCAAAATATTTTTCCCCCCAGATTCCTTCGTTTTCCATTTTTGTGTCAAAAAACTTTCCTCATTTATTTTCTTCGATTGAGTCTCCCAAATTAAGTTTCCTTTTTCGTCACTCTCTATCCCCAAAAAAACCAAATGCGACACTTCACTTCCATACAACCTCGTCTTGCCTACCATCCATGTCGGCAAAAATCCAAAAGTTACTAAATCATTTCTAACCTTATTATCCGACTTTTTTCCTGATAATGGATTTAAAAATATTTCTTTATTAAATTTAAAATAAAAAAATATTCCTAACCCCAATAATAAAATTATTACTCCCCACCAATAAATTTTTCTCATTTCTCCCTTTTACCGGCTAATTTTATTGTTCTCACTAAATTTTCTATATTACCAAAAACAATCAATACTACTGCCCCTATCAATCCGATTACCTTCAACCAATTATTTTTGTTACCTTTATTCTCCACACTCAATTTTACTACGATCTAAGATCTACAATCTATCATCTAACCTAGTGGGTGATGATCCAAGGATTCCGTATGACCAACACTGTTGGTCCATCGGAAAGAACTCCAAGTCTATCTCCGACCCCTCCGATGTCCATCGGAGTGCTCTAACTATGGGGTTTATCCCCACTCCGATCAAGGCTTTAGCCGAGCATCGGAGACACTAATTTTACAAACACCATCACTAATTATTTTTTCCAAAATTTTTCTTGATTTAAAACTCTTCAATTTATATTCAACCTTTCTTGCCAATATTAAAGTCTCAAACTCTTGAGAAAAAACTAATTCAAACGGACAATTATCTCTAGTAAATTTACTTTTGTTGGAACCTGAATTGTGTTCAAAAATTCTTCTTTCTAAATCATTCGTACTTCCAATATAAAATCTCTGATTTTTTAAAGACTTTAGGATATACACATATCCAACCATGGTGGGTGATGGAGAACTCGAATCTCCGACCCCCGTCTTATCAGGACGGTGCTCTAACCAACTGAGCTAATCACCCATTTTTTAAAGCAATTAAATCTCCGACCCGTCCGATGAACATCGGACTGCTCTAACGAGACCTAATCAGATTTATTTATTTAATGTACTTTGGTCTCCGACCCGTCCGATGAACATCGGACTGCTCTAACGAGACCTAATCAGATTTATTTATTTAATGTACTTTGGTCTCCGACCCGTCCGATGAACATCGGACTGCTCTAACCAACTGCGAGGTTTACCCCCGGTCCAATTTTCATCGGACAGCTAATCACCCTTAAAAAGTAAATGTATTTTATCACATGACTTCTCCCTTTTTTAGGGAGATGTCAAAACGAAGTGAAACAGAGAGGTTTTATGCATGCAACCCCAAAATCGCCGGAGCAATCACTGATACTATTGTTATAATTACCGCCGATACTACTCCTCCCAAAAACACACACCACATTGACTTTTTAAAATCTAATCCCATAAATGCCGCAATCGCTGTTCCTGTCCATAAACCAGTTGTCGGTAATGGTATTCCCACAAAGGTAATTAATCCGACTTCTTTATATTTTTCCAGTTGTTTTGATCCTTTCTGAACTTTCTTTTCTACAAAATTAGTAAATCTAGTCAATTGTTTCACTGTTTTCATCCAAGCAAAAATCTTGTTAAAAAATATGTAAATAAAAGGTGCTGGAATAAAACTTCCCACCAAACTAGCCACAAATACCAAAAACGGATTCATATGAAAAGCCAAAATTCCCATTGGAATTGCTCCTCTTTGCTCTATTAACGGTACCATCGACATCAAGATTACTTTTAGTAAATTCATATTTTCTAGTCTACCCTAAAATAGTTATTTATGTAACCCGTTTCTTTCTAAAATCAATTCCACTACCGCCTTAGCTACATTTATTCCCGTTGATTGTTCAAACCCTTTAAATTGGCATTGTCTATTTACCTCCAAAATAAAACTATCTCCTTCATTATTCTTCATAATATCTACCCCACAATAATCTAAACCACAAACTTTAGCCACTTTTTCGGCCAAAATTTTATCACTTTCTGACAAATTCCATGGTTCTACACTTCCGCCCAAACTAAAATTACTTCTAAATTCATCACCTGCTGCTGACCTTTTCATTGAACCTAATACTTTTCCCCCCAACACAATCACCCTAATATCCCATTTGGTTGGCAAACATTTTTGCCACAAAAACATTCCCAAATTTTTCTCATTAATTTTTCTTACAAATCTTCTTAATTCTTTAAAATTATCAAATTTTCTTACTGATTTACCTTGATAACCCCTTTCATGTTTAGCCACAATTGGCCAACCAAATTCTCGCCAAAACTTACTCTCTAAAACTTGTTCTTTTGTATAAAAAATCCTCGTTGGTACCACTGGAATATCATTTTCCAAAAATACTCCATGTTGGGCAATTTTTCCCATTCTATTCCAACCCAAATATCCTTCTCTATTAATCCCTAAAACATTTTCTCCTACTATTCTTAGCAGTAAATCTCTTGCCTCAGTATATTTCCCCGATCTAGTTCCTGCCACCCTAAACCACATTCCTAAAGTATTTTCTTTATTTATTTCTTCACCTCTCACCAAAGCCTTCGCTTTACTATTTTCCACCTCAAAAGTTAAATCCTTATACAAAGATCGATTAACTTCTACTCCTAACTTTTTCGCCTCAGTTTCCAATCTATCAACTTCAAACTGGCTTTGTTTTAAAGACATTGTAAATGTCACTATTTTTTTATTCATGGTAATTTGTTTCAATTTTGAAGTCACAATTTTGAAACGTGTTTGAGCCCAGCCGCCAGACTCATTTTCCAGTGGAAAAATTCGTGACGAAAAATTGAAAATAAAATTATAAATTATTTATTTTATTTATTAACTTTTAAACTTACTAAAAATTTAACTATTTCTGCTGGTACATCAATTCCGGTGGCTTTCATAAATCCCTTAAATTGTGGCCCCTTATTTACTTCCCATATTACCGGTTTTGTCATATCAAAATCTCTAAACGCCACGTCTACTCCAGCCACTGCCAAACCACAAACCTTAGCTGCTTTTACGGCTAATTGTTTAATCTCTTCTGGTAAATCAGCAATCTCCACGCTTCCACCAGCCGAATAGTTATTTCTAAATTCTTTTTTGCTCTGACTACTTCTCTTCATTACACCCAATACTTTTTCTCCCAACACCAATACTCGATAATCCCCATCATTAGGAATAAATTCTTGCAACATATACCTTTTCCCTTCATCCGTTTCCGTTTTTCTCAAATCTCTCACCAATTTTTCCAATTGTTCCAGATTATCTGCTTTAAATACTCTTGTTCCTCTGTCTCCTCCACTCCCCTTCAAAATCACCGGAAAATCAAAATTTAATTTGTTATCACTTAAGTCACCCTTTTTAAGGGAGATGTCCTGAGCAGGGTCGAAGGACAGAGGGTTTTGTTTTTTCTTCATGCATTCATATAAATACCACAAACTTCCGTAAATACTTCTCGGTACCGAAATTCCTGCTTTTTCCAAAGCCAACATTTGCCACGCTTTGCAAGCCATATCCGGTTTTCCATTTTCCACCAACGGATCAACAATAATTGGTGTACGGACAGACCCTCGTGTCTGTCCCTCCTTTATGCTATTAAGAATTAAATCTACTTCTTCCCAATGTTTTCCTGTAGTTCTAAAAAACAACACATCGTAATCATCTGCTCTTTTAAATTTACTAATTTTTTGAATAGTACTTTCTTCGGCCAAATTAGGCCTAATCAATACTTCCTGATTTTTACTATCAAAACAAACCCGATTATAAGAAACCAAAGTCAAGTCCACCCCCATTTTCTTAGCTGCTTTTTTTAACAGCACCAAATGTTGGCTAATTTTCCCTCCAAAAAAAACTGCTATTTTAGCCATAAATTAATTATAAAAATCTGAAGTCACAATTTTGGAACGTATTTGAGCCTGCATCGCAGACTCATTTTCCAGTGGAAAAATTCGTGACAAAGATTTTTGATCCTTATTAATTAATAAATAATTCATATTTACTTCTTTGCACTAACCAAAAACCCTTCCAAATCCTTTCTCCCTAACAAAAATTTAGTTCTCAATTTTTCTCTATCAGCTACATTCACTGTCGTCATTACTTTCTTCCCATTTAACCAAAAAGTTGCCCCAATTACCGGTCTGTCTTTATGTTTACCCAAACTCGAACGATAATTTCTATAATATAACACTCTATCGCTAGATAATAAACCCAATTTTTCAGCCAAATTTCTATCAATTGAACTTCTAAATGCCCCGGTATCTATTTTTGCCCTAACATCTACTACTCTATGCTTCCCTTGTCTCAACACTGGGCTTTTTTGCAACAACGGTTTAAATCCTTTAGGGATTTTTACTTTTATTATTTCTATTGGTTTAACTGTTTTTTGCTTTTCCTTTTCTTCAATTTTTTCAAAAAATTTCTCTCCGAATAAATACTTCGCCAAGGTTATCCCGTGTTCCACACTTCTTACCTCAATTTCATCCACTTTTTCCAATCTTGCCCTCAAACCGGCTTTATTACACAATTGAATTGACAACCCCGGTCTGGCATTTACTTCCAAAACCTCTGGTCCTTTTTCTTTATCCAGTACCACATCCACCCCTATAAATCCTAACGATGGAATCGCTTTTTGACATTTTATCGCTGTTTCCAAAGTTTCTCGCCAAAATGGAATTTTAATTCCATTCACTTTTCTTTTCTTCTTTTTATTAAAATCATAAATCCTATATATAGTAGTATCCCCACCTTCTACTCCAAAAGTAGTTATCCCCGTGGCCAAATCAATTCCTAAACCAATGGCTCCTTGATGCAAATTTGCCTTACCTCCCGATTTTTCAGTTGGAATTCTAAACATCGCCATCACTGGTACTTTATTATAAACAATTACCCTAATATCCGGCGTCCCTGATCGGGTCAAAGCCAAAAACAATGGGTGAATTTTAATCCGCTCTTCTACCAAAACCGTATCCGGCATCGCGTGTAAACTATATCTTCCCGCCAAGATTTCTTGACAATGACGTTTTATATCCTGAGTTGTTACTATTTCTCCATTCATTTTTTGCCATTCCCCCGCCCATTTACCTCTCTTTCGAATAATTAATATCCCTTCACCCCCATAACCTGATTCCGGCTTGACTACAAAATTCCCTTCCAAATTTTCCCACCTAAACTTCTCCAAATCATCTTCACTCTTAAATCTAGCCAACAATTTTGGCACTGACACTCCATTTTTTGCCAACAATCTTTTAGTTTTAAATTTACTATCAGCAATTGTTTTTCCCCCAGCTGTATTCTTCCTCAAATACACCTTATTTCTCTCATTTTTTGTCAGAAATTTTCGGTATTTTTTTAAACTAAACATATTTTGTTGTTTTAATTTAGAAATTAGAAATTAGATATTAGAAATTTTATTTTCTTTCTCTTATAGCTTTTTTAAACCGACTAATTTCCATCCATCTTATTCCCGAATAATTTCCTACTAACAAATTAACTACCAACACTAAAACTACCATCAAATCCGGATAATTTAACGCTACATTTTGAATCCAAGTAAAATTCATCGTCACCGCACCCACTACTCCTAAAACGATTGTCCCTACCATCAATTTTTTAGCTTCCTTTTCACTCTTCACTAATTGCGTTCGAGTAAATTCCTCCGCTAACAAAATCATAAACAAAATTGGAAAAATTGAAATCTGACTAATATCTATCCAACTTACAAAAGATGACAATACCATCAGTAAAAATGTTCCAATTGAAATTAATAATAAACCAATTGCTCTCGCCGGCCAGAAATGTAATTTCAATTTTCTTAAAAGAAAATTACTTAATATTGATATTATCAATATCAAAGCAAAAAGTAATAACCCTCCAAACACCCCGGTTGCCAAAAAAGCCACCGCAATCATTGTCGGCATAAAAATTCCATAACCCGATAAACCTACCACATAATGCAAAAACGACACTAATGTCGCCACTAACGGCAATAACAGCAATAACACCAATGTATTAGTTGAAACTCCCTTATTTACTGCCCAACCAGTTGCCACTCTTAAAGCATTAAAACCGTTCCACTTCCTCACCTTATATTCAATTTCCATACCTTTAGCCTCAGTTATATTAATAGTTGGAATCGCCGTTGGTGCTATTGTTGCTGTTGGCGTCGCCTCTTCTGTTGGAGTAACTATCGGGGTTATAGCTTTTGCTTCAACTGACTTTATACCAAAAGACAAACACCAAATACTAAATACCAGTATTAGTGGGGCAAGTTTTTTCATAACCAATTTTACTTTTAACTTTATAACTTTACAAACTTTATAACTGAATAAAGTGCCGTATTATAGCACTCTTTTATTATATCTTTACCAACTTTATAACTTTATAAACTTTTAACTTAAAATAGGGTATAATTTCCTCAATGAATCATCATCTTTTAGCCACAGTTGGCATTGGTCCAGGCACCGATCTCGGTAATGGTAACAGTGTTGATTCTTATTCTAGTTTTTCCCAACTAATCAATTTAGTTCTCAAAAATTCCATTACCATTGCCGGTATTATTTTTGTTGCCCTTTTGATTTTTGGCGGTATTACTTTTATAATCAACTCAGGCAATGGTGATAGTAAAAAAGCCGATCAAGCTAAAAAAACCATTACTTCATCTATAATCGGCTTCGCTATTGTTGTTTTTGCCTATTTAATCATTAAAATTATTCAAACTATTACCGGTTTAAATATTCTCAGTCCTGATTTATAAATATGCCAGGTATATTTGGAAATATTGAACCACCAGTTGACAACGCCTATTTCAACACCGATGGTGGTGAAGGTATTTTTATTCTCATTAGCGATATTCTAAAATTAGCTGGATATATCGCGGGTCTCTTCTTTCTTATCCAAATGATTTTAGCTGGTTATGGTTACATTTCTGCCAACGGTGACCCCAAAAAGACCGAAGCCGCTTGGAATAAAATTTGGCAAAGTCTCATCGGTATTATTATTGTCGCTAGTGCCTTTATTATTGCTTCAGTTGTCGGTTATTTCTTACATATTGATATTCTCAATCCCACCCTTTATGGCGCAGGTAACAGCACTAACTAACAGGCTTATTGCCGAAAACAAACTTAAGGGAATTGGTCTCCAACCAACCAGTCCCAAAGGTTCTGTCGGTCAGCTCGAAACCATTGTTTCCAATGTTATTGGATTTATCACTATTGTCGCTGCTATTTTCTTTGTCTTTCAAATAATTTTTGCGGGTTATAGTTTCATGTCCGCCCAAGGTGACGAAAAGAAACTCGAAATGGCCAGACAAAAACTCACTCAAAGTATTCTTGGACTTACTATTGTTGTTATTGCCTTTGGTGTCACCGCCTTTATCAGCAGTCTTCTTGGTCTCGGTAATATTTTCGATCTTCAATCATTTTTTAATAGTACCCAATAAATATGTCACTAAATTTAATTAAACCCGCATTTGCTCAAATCACTAACCCAATAATCAAGGATTCTAAGTCTATTGCCGAAAACCCCAGCAATTACGTTGATAATACTATTCAAGCCATTATTACCATCTTTTTTATTGTTGCTGTCGTCTACTTTATTTGGCACATTGTCATGGCTGCCTACCATTTAATTGCCTCCAATGGTGACCCCAAAAAATATGAAGAATCTCAAAAAGCTATCATCAATGCTGTTGTTGGCTTAATTATCGTTTTTGCTATTTTTGCCATTCTCAAATTTGCCGGCACTGTTCTTGGTGTTCCCGGACTTGAAAATCTTCGTCTTACTTGGCCTTCACTTTCAAATTAATCCACAAGTTGTTACAATTTATTTATTAATCATTCAAAAAAACATGATAAAAAACCTCAAAAACAGAATTCAACAAGCTGCTCTCATTGCCCCCGTGTTGGCTGCTGATGATCAAATTCAAATCAAATCCAGCACCACCGATTTTACTAAACTCCAAGACCTTACTGTCTCTGGTATTATTTCCGGAGCTATTAGTTTAGTTCTCATCGTTGTTGCTCTAGTCTTTTTCTTCATCTTAGTTATTGGCGGTCTCAAATGGGTTACTTCCGGTGGTGATGAGAAAAAAGTTGGTGCCGCCAGGGCTCAAATCACCAATGCTCTTATCGGTCTAGCTATCGTCTTTGCTGCTTGGGCTATTATGAAACTTATTGGTACTCTCTTTGGTATCGACATTCTCGGAAGTCTTTCTATTCCTAGCTTTGTTCAACAATAAGTTTACAATTAATTTTAAATTCCAAAACCCTCTCCCTCGAGAGGGTTTTTGTTTATCTTGCCTTTTTTATAGTAAAATACCAAGTATGAATCTTATTCCAAATATCCTTCAAAGATCACTTCTTATTTTTTCTCTATTCACTCTATTTTTATTTACTACTCCTTCGGTTAGTTATGCTGGAACTACTCGTGGTGCCGGCGGCGGTCGTAGTACTTCCACTACTAGTACCACTAGTTGGTCAGGTACTTGTGTTTCCAATGGTGATGTTGCCACTATTCAAGGTTTCGAATGTCTCTTTGCTAATATTCTCAAAGTTGTTATGGGAGCCGCTGGTTTAGTCTTTTTTGCCATGCTTGTTGTCGGCGGTTTTAAATTTATTACCTCTGGTGGTGATCCCAAAAAAATGGCCTCTGCCTCCTCTACTCTCACTCTCGCTTTCGTCAGTGTTTTAGGTGTTATTGTTTCATGGTTAATTCTTCTTCTTATTCAAAACTTTACCGGTGTCAATGTTACTGAATTTAAAATTGGTGGCTAATGCTCAAAAAATCTGTCCTTACTATCTCTTTATTAATCCTATTCTTTACCTCCACTTTAACCACCACTTATGCCGTCGATGGTTCCAACACTAACGAAACTACTCAAGTTGATCCATGGACTGCTTTTTGGAACACTGTTCTTTCTTGGTTTGGTATTGTCCAAGGTACCAACCAATATATCTCCAAAGATATTACTATTCAAAATCCCTCTGGAAATACTGATTACAATAGTACTGATTTCGATATTACTACTCGTGCTGTTAGTTCAAAGGATCAAGAAATTCGTCGTGGCATTTATTTGAATCAGTTAATTCATAAACAAAACGGTTACGATAACAACCGATATACTTCTGATGGCTGCAATCCTATTACTCTCACCCAAATGGTTTACTATTTTTACACTCAAAACAAAAAAATTCTCTACGATACCAATGGTAATTTACTCGATTACGATGCCAACCTTATGGCTCAGTACAAAACCGATCTCAATTTAACTGTCACTCCAACTACCAGCGACGATAGTAATCAAACCAGTGATACCGGCGATGGTGGTGATGATTCGTCTAATAGCAATAATTTATCTTCAACTTCTAACTCATCTAATGACAATTACCTCGACGCTTGTTATACCACTGTTTATAATCAAAGCCCTAGTGTCCCTCAAGGCTCCTATCAGAATAAAGACGATGCTGCTCCTGCTACTAGTACTCAGTTAAATAGTTCTATCCGTATGATTATTCCTGCCTCTGCCCAAGGCGATGATATTCCTACCGACAATACTAATTCCGGCAATGCCGAAACCATCGTCAAAGACAGTGATAAACAAGAAAAAACCATGTTAAAAAGTATTATTCCCGATTCTGGCCAAAGTAGTGATTTAGATTCAGATCGTGGATATCTTCGTGATGTTCAAGCTCACTGGCTTCATCCTGATTCTTGGGAAGACGATCTTCCCGAACGTAGTGAAGACACCCCAGTCGAAGATTCTGGTACAAGTAACGGTACGTGTAATGCCAAAGCCAGTCATTGTCGCGGTATGTCTCAATATGGCGCTTATGGTATGGCCCTAGCCGGTAAAAATTATCAAGAAATCCTTTCTTTTTACTATGGTGGCGTCAAACTCAAAACTATTGACACTAATAGTTACATCAAAGTCCACATCGACAAAGGCGACAAAGATTGTTCTGCTGGTCGAACTATTTCTATAAAATTCGAACAATATCTTACTGCATTAGGAGAAATGCCCGATTCTTGGGGTAAAAAAGGTTTTGAAGCCCTCAAAGCCCAAGTTGTTGCCGCTCGTACTTATGCCTATGTTCGCACCAAAGGTTTACAAAATTCCATTTGCAACACTTCCAACTGTCAAGTTTTCCGTTGTACTAACATGGGTAGTAAACCATTTTTAGCCAAGGCTGTCGCTGCCACTGCCGGCCAAATTTTAGTTGACAATACTAACGACTCCGCCTTCTCTACTGAATATGCCCGTACTTTTTGTGGTCCATCAAAAACTGTTACTTACAAAAATCACACCATTCCTTCGGTCAATGGTATTAGTTATGAACAAAAAGCTTTAGTTGCTACCGGCAAAAGCTCTACTACTTTTTGTAAATAATTTACTGATTTACTTGTTAAATTTTGCTAAAATTACAACAGATAAAATATGAATATTAAGCAAGTATTACACCATCTCAATCGCCGCGACACCCGCCTCCTCCCCAAATCAAAATTATTTAAAGTAATTGTCCTCTCCCTTATAATCTCTGCATCGTTTCTTTTTGTAAAAACTATTTTGGCTCAAACAGATAATTACATACCAAATCAAACAGTTCAAGAATACAACGAAAAACGAGCTGCTTTTGGAATAGATAAAGTCGATAATGAAAACTGGCTCAAACAAGCCGCTATTACTAACGTCATGATAGGTCAAGACGCCTTAACTGGTGATTATCCGATAGCCACAAATAGTGCCACAACATGGGTACCTGGTGGATTAATGGGTGCCGCTACTAAAACCATCGCCATGACTTACGACATCCCTATTTCTGGTGTTCAATATATTGCCCAAATTAAAGATAGTTTTCTAGGTAAACCAACATATGCTGCTACTGGTTTCGAAGGTATGGCACCTCTAATCCCTATTTGGAAAGGTTTTCGTAACATAACTTACGGTCTTTTTTCAATAATTTTTATAGTTATGGGGTTAATGATCATGTTAAGGGTCAAAATCAGCCCGCAAGCCACTGTAACTATCCAAAGCAGTATTCCTAAAATAATTACTTCCCTAATCCTTGTTACTTTTTCCTATGCCATTGTTGGTCTTTTAATCGACTTCAGTTATATTATCGCTAACTTAGGTGTTTCTGCTATTTATCAAGCTACTGGTGACACATCAGCTATCAGCAATACCGGAGCAGATTTTTGGGGACGAGTTTGGTCATTAGCCAGCCCTGGTAATGGATTTACCTTAATTAATGGTCTTATTGGAACTATTATTGGTAATGTTGGTGGTGCTATAGCAGGTGCCATCGCTGGTCTTTTAGGTTTAGTAGTTGGCTTATTTATTATTACCATAGTAGTAGTAATAAACATATTTAAATTTTTATTTGGTTTACTAAAATGTTATGTCAACATAATTCTAAAAACCATTATTGGTCCATTAGAAATTGCTATGGGTGCCATTCCTAACATTAAGATTGGTTTTGGAACCTGGCTTACCGATATTTTTGCCAATCTTATGGTATTTCCTATAACCAGTATATTATTAGTATTGATAAAAAAAATCATGGATGCGGTTTGGAATAGTAACGGCTTATGGACACCACCAGGATTAGACGGTAATATGTCACTCACCAGCACCAACCAATTTATTTCCCTGGCTATTGGTTTCACTAGTGTTCTTTTACTTGCTAAACTTCCTACACTAATTCCTGAGATGATTTTCCAACTTAAACCTTCACCACTTGGTAAAGCTATTGGAGAAGGATTCGGTTCAGTACCAGGAGTAAAACTCGGTCAAACTGGTATAAATATGGCTAGAGAAGGTTTCTTTAAGTCATCAAAAGATAGAGGTAGATTATTTACTTCAGAACATGCTGGAAAAAATATGGATCAAAACGCCAATAGTCAACAAGATGCTCCACCATCAAATAACGCTTAACAAACCGCGCGTAAAAATCAAATACTAAACCTCACCCCCTACCTCTTGCCACCAAACAATCTGTCCAATCCACCAAAAAAACCAATACGCATTGTATTACTTCTCACCTTCAATGTCTCTTCTATCCATTTCCATTGTTTATCGGTCAAAAACGGCCTTCCATCACCAGACTCTTGATTTGTAATAATATCCTTAGTTAAAATCCTCCTTAAAAGTCTTATATCGTCTGGTTTCCATTCAGAATCTCTATTAGTGAGTATTAATTGGAAAATACCGGCAACCCAAGCTGTTTTAGTTACCCCATCCATACTTCCATTAATTCCTATCTGACCGTCAACTTTATTAAAATAATCATTTACACCCTTCCAATAGGAAGTTTTCAGTACATCTTTTGTTAACGGAGTTACTTCACTTGTAATCAGTTGTTTTGCCGCCCAAACTTTACCACAAATTACTGAAACCAAATGAGGTGCCCATTGCTCTTTTCCTGTCAAACTTCCTGCATTCAAAGCAGCCATAATCTCAGATGATGTAATTTTAACTGCAGGGTTTTTAACTCCACAAAAACTTCTAATCCAACCTGGCGTTAATGTCTTTATATGGTTCAAACTTGCACTTGGTCCAGTTATTTTACCTTTCTTATTCATTTGTCCATCAAGTTTTCTAATAAATTGCAAATGTACCATCTCTGCATACTGATCACCATTTAAAAAATCCCAATCCACAACACAATTTTCCATACTAGCAAAATACATTTCCTCTGCTAAACGAATAGATCTTTCGGCTCTTTCTTCACTTATATCAAATCTATCCATCAAGTTATCAACCATATACTGCCTTACCATTGCGGCTCTTAACTTCCCACCCTCGGCCTCAAAATAATAATTAAACACCTGACCTTCCAAAAGAGTTCCCTTAGTAGCTAGCAATTCCTTACACACTCTCAATTCTGACAATGTTAATCGAGAATCAGCAATCATTTTATTTAATTTTTCACTTCTCTTTCCACCATCAGAAAAAATTAAATTAACAAATTTTTGATAATCAAAATTTGCTTCTTCCATCAAATCCCACGCTTCTGCAGTTTTTAAATTAGTCTTCAACTTTTCCTCTCCAGGTTTTAACTCATTATCACCAAAATTACCAAAAAATGCCTTCATAACATCAGGCGACATATCATAACCCTGTTGTCCAAGTTTCGATATAGTCCCAACCAACTCTCTTCCACCCTCACCCATAGATCCATTATTAGCCCTCATACCCGAACTAACATCCTTTAAAGTCAAACGCGCATTAATAATATCTAATAAACGTTTTGAAACCAAACCATTACCTTCAGTTGTCAACAATGTAAATAATGAATAAGTCAATTCATTAAGTGATATTTCCGACTTAACATTTCCAGTTTTATAATTCTCTATTATTTTCAATCTTTCCTCAATATACTCCAACTGCTCTTCTTCCGTATCAGGCAAAGATGGATGTTTTATCAATTCAACACCAGATCGACTATTAGTTTTCCTTTCAGAGCTAGATCTATCAGGTTTAGAGATCTCAGTACGACTCGTAGCACTAGATATCTTCTCCGCCACCTCTGTCATTTTTTCCATGACCTCCGTTACCTTACCTAACACAGCAACTTGATCCGCTTTATCAACCGACCCATCATTACCTCCTAATTCACCTCTTAATATACCAGCTTGTGTATTTAAATAAGCCCTTACCGCAAATAACTCATCTTCATTATCATCGGGTAAATCTAACTCTATCAATTTCAAAGCCGTACCTTCAATTAAACCAGCCTTTAATTCTCTGTCTTGTTTAAACTCACCTTTAGCTCTTTTATATACTCTATCACTCTCTAATTCTCTTAAACTTTCTCTAATAACACTCGATGTTATCGTCACTTCTCTTACTCCATCAACTAAATTAAGAGACGAATTATCTTTACCGTATAAAAATGATTTCGGCAATACTTCTTCAAGTCCACCAGTAAAAAGTCTTGTCTGCAATTCCTGATTACTTCCATCGTTCATTGCCAAAGATATTGATCTTCTTAAAACATCAAACGTCTCTCTCGCATTTTTTTTCTGAGTTTCAGAATAAGTCTCGCCGCGACTAATATTAACTACTTGTTCATATGATGAGAAACTTGGATTTATCGATTTAATAACATCATCTGCTGCCAACTTCCTATCCTCATCTGTCTCAAACCGACTAGAATCTAAAACACCAGCCTCTTTCACCTTTTGAGCCACCGCATATATTCTCTGCTCTACTGATTTTTCCACACCACCAACTGTAAAAGCTCTCTCAATATTACTTGGTCCTCTCTCACTCATGCCCCAATTATACCAAATTTTCTCCGCAAGTTTTTACTCAGACTTCTCCCTTTTTTTAAGGGGAGATGTCCCGATTTATCGGGACAAAGAGGTTTAATCCTTCATTAGTTCTTCAAACTCTTCTTGTCCCAAACTTTCCTTTTCTACCAATATTTTTGCTAATTTGTCTAATTTAGTTTTATTTTTCTTCAGCACTTTTCTTGCCTCATCAATTGATTGGTTAACTAATTTTTTAATTTCCTCATCCACTTTTGCTTGCATCGATTCAGAAATTTTAGCCGGTTCCATATAAGCCTTCCCAAAATCATTTACATCAATTTGTGGCCCCAAGTTTACTGGTCCAAGGTCACTCATTCCCCACTCCACCACCATATCCCTAGCAATATTGGTTGCATGCGAAATATCACTCGATGCTCCAGTGGTAATATCACCAAAAATAATTTCTTCTGCCGCTCGTCCACCCATCGCCATGGCCATTTGTTTAATCAATTTACTTTTAGTGTGATGAATAATGTCTTTTTGTGGTGGCACTAGGGTAAATCCCAACGCCATTCCTCGTGAAATGATTGAAATTTTCGACACCGGGTCCAACTCTTCCATATAATTTACAATTGCGTGACCGGCCTCATGATAAGCCGTCATCAATTTATCTTCATCACTTTGACTTCGCTTTTTCTCTGCCCCCAATTTTACTTTCAATGATGCATCGTCAATATCTTTCATATCAATAAACTCTTTATTATTTCTGGCCGCTCCAATTGCTGCTTCGTTCAACATATTTTCCAAATCCGCACCAGAAAACCCTACGGTACTTTTTGCCACCGCATCCCAATTTACTGCATTTGTATCATCCACAGCCGATCCCCGCCCTGTTAAGGGAGGGTTAGGGAGGGTTTTTTCCTTGAATGGCTTACCCTTAGCATGAATCGCCAAAATATCTTTTCTTGCCTCTAAATCGGGCAATTCCAATACTACTCTTCGATCAAATCTTCCTGGTCTCAATAATGCCGGATCAAGTAAGTCTCCTCTATTAGTTGCTGCCAACACTACCACTGCCGTATTTGCCTCAAATCCGTCCATTTCTACCAAAATCTGGTTCAATGTTTGTTCTCTTTCACCATGACCGCCATCCAACCCCCCTCTCATTCGGCCAATTGCATCAATTTCATCAATAAAAATAATTGCCTTACCCGCTTTTTTAGCTGTCCCAAATAAATCTCGTACCCGACTTGCTCCCACACCCACCAACATTTCCATAAATTCACTTCCTGCCATCGAATAAAATGGTACATCTGCCTCACCCGCCACTGCTTTAGCCAACAAAGTTTTACCAACACCACTTGGTCCCACTAACAACACCCCTTTTGGTGCTCTGGCTCCCATCTTTCGATATTTTTCTGGATGTTTCAAAAAATCAACAATTTCCATCAAATCATCTTTGGCTTCCTTTACCCCTGCCACATCTTTAAAGGTTACATTTTGTTTTCCTTTTACAAAAAGTTTTGCTGTTGATTTACCAAAACCAAAGACTCCCCCATTTCCCCCACCTTGTCGACCAAACATCCACAATATAAAAATTATTGGCACTCCTACAGTCAAGACTATCGTCAAAATATCCCCCATCATTTTCCATCCCTGTCGGTTATTTACTTCAAAATTCATTTTTGAAATATCCACCCCTTCTTTCTGTAAAATTTCCATCATCGACACATCTGGTTCCTTCGAAGTTACCATTATTTTTTTATCATCCTTCATGTCAGCCACAATTTCATTATCCGATACTACCAATTTACTAATTTTGTTTTCCTTAGCTGCTGCCACCAATTCCGAAATTGGTACCTGAGTTACTCCCACATTAGTCAAAAAATTTCCCAAAGCTGATATTGCCCAAAAAAACAACACTATATAAATCAACCATTTAATCATTTGCTTTGGCCCTAATTCAATCTTCTTAATCTTTACCCCTGGAGGTAAATTTTTCATAAACTCATCGCCTGCCGGCCCAAATGCGTCAGCTTTTGGCTGGTCTGCTTTCTTCTGATCATCATTTTTTACCTGTTTTTCCTTTTCTTTTGTTTCTTTTTTAGTTATTTTCCCTTTTAAATTGTCAAATATTTTCATGTCCCCATTATACCATCCAAAGCTAATATTTCCTGATAATTAAGACTTCTCCCTTTTTTAAGGGGAGATGTCGAAACGAAGTGAGACAGAGAGGTTTTAATCAAAAAAATTTGGCAAAAAATATTGCCGAGTCAAAAAGTATTTTTCTCCGCAAATTAACCGTTTTTATTCCGCAATACCTTATTAAAAATTTGGCGCAGATAATATTTTCTCCGACCGTGAAGACCGCTGAGTGGATTTTACGATGGTGCGAGGACGGTAAAAAATTGTTATCAAGCCAAAAAATTTTACTAATACTTAGTTAATTCCACTAACAAATCCCGATTATCCCCCTCTCCTTCATGTACCCAAAACTCATGATTACATCTTTCGCATTTATAAAAAATTCTAAATATTCCATTTCTATATTCACTTCTTACTGGCCTCATCGGTCCTTTACACATACTTGCCCTATCTCCTGGAATTTCTTCATCTACATGCCTTCCCCACAAACATTTTGGGCAATGATCCGTCACCCCATTTCCAAATACCTTCTCTCCACACACCTGGCAAACAAAATCTTCAAAAACTTTTTTCATAAACCAATTTTATCAATTTAAAAAACCTCCAACCCATCTTGGATGGGTTAATAATAAAATTGCTCCCCTTCATCAAGGGGAGCTGTCCGTAGGACTGAGGGGTTTGTCTTATTTTTCTACGATCTACAATCTAACATCTAAGATCTATTTCCCCAACACCACTCCCATTTTTATATCCTCATCTAATTTTTGATTAAACAACAATTTCCCTCCCACCAAACTCGCTGCCGGCTCTACCTGCAATGGTTGCCAATTATCCGGGAATGTAATCAAACTTACTATTCCAGTTTCCCCTGTCCCAGGTTGTTTTTGAATATATTTCATATAGGTAAAAGTTTTCCCAGAATTATCAACCTGACTTGAATATCTTACTTCCAAAATTCTTTTCTTTAATACTGGCACCATTACCAAAAATCCCACTTCTTTCTTTCCATCAACTTCTCTAATTGTAATTTCATCACTTCCATAAACTTTTTTAATCGAAGTGTCATTCCCATCCATCACACTTATTTGACTTACCTCCACTTCTTTGGGTAAATACAATCTCATATAATTTTTATAGTCTCCACCAGGCCATTGGGTATTTTTTGCTGTATTTTCGTAATTAATTTTTAATACCCTATTAATAGAGTTATTGGTTATTTCCGCCGATTCCTCCATATTTCTTTTCACAAAATAATTCGCCTTATTTACCCCCACATTAGCTTCTACTGCATACCAATAATCCATTACGCAATTCTCTCCACTACATTTACCGTTATATACTCGTCCATCCCAATTCAAATCCATCAGTCTTTTGGCTGTTTCCGTTTCATTTATCGCCAGCTGTAAATCATTTGTCTCTAGTAAATCCAAAAACGACTGCACCAACACTAATCTCTTTTCCACGTCTAAATTTTTAACTTCCTCAAATAATTGCTTTCCTAAAGCCCCCAAAAAACTTGCTTTTTGCACCGACCCAGGGAAAAATTTCGTCTCCGCATAAAATTCCGCTTGCTCATATAAATTTCCATCATTAATTTTTTCTTTAAAATCAGGCACATAAATTTCTCCAGTTGCTTTCAACATTGCTTTGGCCACTTCCAAATCAATTCCAATTACTCCATTAACTTTCTTACCTGTTTCTTTTTCCAAAAACCACTGAATATCTGCACTCGATTTTACAAAATCCGCTTTCCAATTAGCATCTCTCATAAACCAATTTGCCTCACCCAAATGTTTTTTAATTTCCCAAGGTGGTTCTACGTGTCCCTTTAACTGACCATCGGCTTCATAAATATCTTTTATTTCCAAATTTATCAATTTACCACTCTTAAAACTTAAAATACCATAACTTCCAATAAATCCACCAGTTGGTCGTAATTCCGAATCATTTTGAAACAAAATCATATAATCCCGCTGTTTACCATCTAAACCCAACAGTTCCGGCATCAATTTTACCACTTCTATTCCCTGTCCCACCTGTTTTTTAAACTCACCCGATAAAGTTAAACCTTTCTGTACTTGAGTCTTCCAATCAGCCGGCAACCAACTATAATCTCCCGACAATCTTGCCTGCAAAATACCCAAATTATTTTCTACTTCAACTAATCCTTCTTCCAAACTTCCGATTTCCTCCGACCAACTAATTTCTTTATCATGAAACATACCCTCATTTACAGAATCAGCCGATCTGGCTATCTCTGGTAAACTTTTCTCCAAAGCCAACACATCCACCAATGCTTTCAAACCAGTCTGATAATTCCTCATTGTTTTTAATGAATTTAATCCCCAATCACTTACCTTCTCATCAATCATCGTCAATTGATTTATCCTGTTTTCCGCCAATTTTTCCACTTGATTATATTTTTTATTTCTCACCATTTCCGGAATTTCTTTAATTGTTTTTGTTGCTTGCCAAGTTGTCCATAACCATTTTGCTGGCTCAGCTATTACCAACAACAAGGCCAGCAATAAACCTATCCACCAAAATCTCAACCTTTTTTTTAATCCTCTACTTTTTTTCAAAAAATTATCTTTCTTTTCTATTCTTACCTCCGACTTTTCTTTAGTTTGATCCACTACATTTTTAACTGACTCTTCAAACTCTTCACTCTCTTCTTCCAACCAATCATTATCTTCTTTTTCTTCAATTTCATTTTCCTTAATTTCCTCTTTTGGCTTCATTAAACTTGGCAATTCAAAATCATTTTCCTCTTCTTCTACCAACTTATCCTCTTCACCATAAACCGTCATATTATCTCCATCTTCATTATCAACAAACCTTTCTTCATTCTCATTACCACTCTCCTCGGCTATTTTCGGCACAATATTTATCTCCTCACCCTCATCCACCAACACTTCAAACGCCCGATGATTTATTTTTTCTATTGGCGGTTTCTTTTTTACTTCAAACTCCTTAGTCTTCTTTTGTCTATTTTCTTCATCTATCTTCGAAAAAAAATATTGTAATGTTTCCTCTATCCCTTCACTAAAATCTATTCCGGCTTTCCATCTTAATTGTTTTTCTGTTACATCAGCTAATCTTTCATCACCCATATCTATGGATATATCTTTTTCCATTACCTTAAACCGAGTCATTTTCGCCTTATCCATGAGCACTTTCGCTAAATCTTCAAAACTTATTCTCTTACCCAAAACTAAAAAATATTCTCTGTTAGTTCCCGACAAAAAACAGGCTCTCAAAACTGCCTCCACCAAATCAGGGATTGCCAACAGTCTAATTTCATCCTCAGGATTTGGTAATTCCAAATTTTTATTCATTACCGCCTGTCTAATTACCTTAGCCAAAAATCCATTTTCCCCCATCCTTTCTCCATAAACTCCTTTTGCTTCAATTATTCGCCAATCTTGGTCCAACACTGCTGCTTCTCTAGCCAAATAACTTCTCCTCGATTCATCATCTACTGCTATCAAAGCTAATTTTTCACCTTTAATTTTTTGCCAATCATCCTTGTTTCCCACAAAATCAAACACATAATTAAATTCTCCTTCCACCTCATCCAAATCCATTGCCCAAGAAAAATTATCCAATTCCATTAATCCGCTCACCATTTCCCCTACCCCAACCACTTTAATGTCTTTATTTACCAATTCTTCGGCCAATTTCTTCGCCACAAAATGGTCTATCCCCAAAATTAATGCTGTTGGTAATCCCTGACTCATACTCATAATTTTATCCTAATTTTTCTATCATCTAAGATCTAAGATCTAGAATCTAATTTGTGCGGTGATATTTCGGTTATTATGCGGTTAATAGCTTCTGTTTATGTTCCAATACCAACACAGTGGATGAGTAAGAACGTGAAAAAGTGTCATAACAGTAATATTTGTTTTTGTTCTTATATTCTTACTTCCTGCGCCAAAAAACCTCCTTTTTTTACTTGTCCGCCTCTGGCAGAAGGGAGGGTAGGGTGGGTTTTGTAGCTAAATCATTTTTTAATTTTTTTGTTCTGACCCGATTCCATTTGTTTTTAAATCTCCAAAAACGTCATTATTTTAAATAGGGAAATACATCAAAAAATAAATTCTTAACCCTCAGCCCGCCTTGGGCGGGCTACACAAAAATACCCCCGTCTTGTCAAAGAAGGGGGTAGGGGGAAGATTGAATTTTTATCTTTTCACCAACATCACCGCCATCAAACTTGTCGCCACCAACTCCGTTAAAGCCGTTATCCAAGCTGCTCCGTTTATACCCAAAGAGGGGATTAAAATTAGGTTTCCAATTACGTTTACCAACAAAGAAATTATTCCTACTATCAATACTGCTTTTTGTTTTCCCTTAGCAATCAAAGTAAAACCAACTAAATGTCCCGCATAAGCAAATATCATTGCTACTAATAAAATTCTCAACACTTCTACTGATTTTCCATATTCACTTCCCGATAACACATTAATAATCCACGGCGCCAAAAAATAAACCATTCCAAACACCACTACCGCCCCTAGAAACATCAATACTGCCGTTTGTTTAAACAGTTTCTTTCTGTCATTTTCTTTGCTTGATAGCATCGGAAATACGCTGTTAATCAAAAAATACGCCGGTTGTACTAAATTGCCATATATTTTGTAAGCCAAACCATAAAACGCCAAATCTCTCACCCCAATTAATTGCCGAATCAAAATTGAATCAACCGCTCGATCATAACCCGAAAATAAAATCATATACACTCCCATCGGCCAAGTTTCCTTCAAAAATTTTTTCGCAAAATTCCAATCTGGTTTTATAATTTTTACTTTTCCAATTATTTTGCCAACCAAACCCAAGCCAACTATCAAACTTATTATTCTGGTAATCAAATAAACTCCAAATACTCCCATCAAATTAATTTGCCCACCCGAAATCCACAACCACACTACAAAGAGTAGGGGAAACAAAATATCCATCCATACTTTTACTTCCATTCTCATTTCTGTCTGAAAAATTATTTCCAAATTTCCCGCCATCGCCGTAAATCCAATCATTGCCAATCCCAACAATGCCTCCCATTCCATTCCCTTAAATCCATTCCAGCTCAAAATAAATATTACCCCCACTATAAACATTAGTAGGGAAACCATCAATCTAAACCAAGCTACTTGAATATAAATATTTTTTCTTTTTTCACCTTCATTATTTGCCGCTTCTCTGACTCCAATCACTTTACTCCCAAAATCCGCTGCCGCATCCCACAAAAGCCATATTGAAGTAATCAACATATAACTTCCATAAACCTCCGCTCCTAATTTTCTCGTCAATATTGCCGTTGTTACTAAACTTAAAGCAATAGTGACTCCTTTACCCAACACTTGTATTAAAGTGTTCCAAATCGGCTTTTTCAACATAAACTTATTCTACCCCAAACCAGACCTAAACCTCCAACCCATCTTGGATGGGTTAATAAAAAATCCCCCGTCTTGTCAAAGAAGGGGTAGGGGGAAGATTTGATCTAAATTATCCCTAACACCAACACCAACAGCCACATATTCTGGGGTAGGGTAAACCAATAATGGTCTACCATTCCGCTTACAAATATTATTGCCAATATTAACCAAGTCCATTTATCCCATTTTTTCCAATCCATTTTTCTCCCCATTAACCAAACCAATACTCCTGATCCTAATAATCCAATTTCCGAAATTATTAATAATAAAATATTGTGTACCGGCTGAAACCAAAATATCTGGTTATTTCTCTGAAATTCAGGTAGTTTTACCAAAAAATTTCCCAAACCAACTCCAAACCACGGCGATTCTTTTATCATTTCCATCGCCGCCAAATTCAATTGACCTCTTTTCATTATTCCGTTTTCATCCCACCCACCAAAAAAATTAGCTAGTGGATAGTTGTAATTAATCATCCACACCAACAAAATTATCAATAATACACCAACCATTAATCCTTTTAATTTTTCTTTCGATTCGATTTTTGCATTCCATCCCCAAAAAACCAAAAACACCAAAGTTAGTAACCAAATCGTTCTACTTCCTGACAAAAATATTCCAATCAATCCCATCCAAAACACTAACCACCAGAAAACCTTACTATTGCAAATATTTTTAATGACTGCTCCCTTTTTTAAGGGGAGCTGTCCCGAAGTTTCTGAGGGACTGAGGGGTTTCGTTTTTACCCACCACACCAAATTTACCAACAAAAATCCTGCCAAACTATTTGGATGCGAAAAAGTCCCATAAGCTCTTATCAAACCCATATCCGCCACCGACATTTGAGCAATTCCAATTGTATTAAAATCAAATTTCCTTTCTCCTAACCACCACCATAACCCATTCAAACTTCCACCTTTTGACACTTGTCCGATTGCCAAAATTCCTTCAATTATCAACCAAAAAGGGATAGCCTTCAGCCAACCACTTTGGGCTAATCTTTTATTTCTAATGATCCAATTCCAAAACCAGAATAATTCTCCCAATCTTAACCATTTATATCCTGCCACCCATTTATTTTGAGCTATCAAAATATTAACCCCTATCAATACCAACACCCAAAATATTTCAAACCCAAATTTCCATTTTTTCTTTTTTCCATTATTTATCAAATCCAAAATCATCCAACCAAACCAAATTACATCCACTAAATATATTGTTGGCGAAAAATAATCCACTCTTATACCCCAAACCGATGTCCAATCAAACCAAAAATGTCTTCCTAATTGTGTCGGCAATAAAAATATCAGGCTAAAAAACGCTATTTTTTCACATTTTTCCCAAAATTCCTTCACACCCAAATCTTATCATA
>CAZCFJ010000008.1:0-18063 GCA_964497945.1 uncultured Gammaproteobacteria bacterium
GCGAGAGCTTTCATTATTTCAGAAAGGAAAGTTTCAACAGCTTGCTTGGCAGCTTTTTTACTGAGTTTGGCTTTTTGGGAGACAGACTCAATGAGATCTTTTTTGGTCATTTTTGTTTTTTATTTTTCAATAAATAATTAACTTAATAATAACGGATAATACCGAAAATGCAAGTAATTTTATTCTTCTTTTACCGCACTTTTGTTGATTTTTGGAGCAGCAATAATACTGCTGGTACGTAATTCACGAATAACAGTAACTTTAATTTGACCAGCCCACTTAGCTTCTTCTTCGAGTTTTTCGGCAATATTTTGACTTAAAACTTCAGCTTCGGAATCAGAAACTTGGGAAGGTTCAACGATGACGACAACTTCTCTACCAGCTTGATAAGCAGCCACACTAATAACACCCGGAAAACCTTTGGCGGTTTCTTCGATGTTTTTCATACGCTTAAGATATTCTTCGTGGACTTCATAACGAGCACCTGGACGAGCACCGGAAGCGGCATCGCCAATGTAAACAATAACTGACTCAATAGAAGAAAATTCTTTGTCTTCGTGATGTTCAGCAACACAATTAATAACCTTTTCAGAGATTTTGTATTGCCTGAGTAAATCGACACCAAGATCAACATGAGTACCCTCTTGATCAGCGACAACTTTGCCAATATCGTGAAGCAAAGCACCAAGACGAACAGTATTAACATCAGCTCTTAATTCATAAGCAATACCGGTGGCAATTTTAGTAGCCTCGATAGTATGTTTGGCTAGGTTTTGGCCATAAGAAAAACGGAATTTATATTTTCCAATTTCCTTAATTAAATCGATTGGTAAGTTGAAGGCACCAACTTCTTGACATATTTTTTTACCTTCATTGACCAAAATTTTTTCCATATCGCCTTTGGTTTGAGCCACGATTTGTTCAATTTTAAGAGGTTGAATACGACCATCTTTAACTAATTTTTCGAGAGAAATTCGGGCAATTTCACGACGAGTAGAATCGAAAGAAGAAATTCTAATATCGTTGGTTTCGTCAAGTTCAAGTTCGACACCCGTAGCTTTTTCAAAAGCTCGAATATTGCGACCTTCACGACCAATAATTTTACCCTTGATAGTTTCATCAGGTAAAGAAATAGTAGAAACAGTGTATTCGGCAACGTAATCAGTAACACCATGACGAATGTTGTCAACAATAACTTCTTTGGTAATTTCTTCTTCTTTTTGACGAATTTCCTCACGAGCTTCGTCAATTTTTTTGGCTACCCAAGAACTCATTTTCTTTTCAGTACTACTGATTACTAATTGTTTAGCTTTTTCAACATCAAGACCAGAAATAACCTCAAGTTTGTCGAGTTGTTTACGATAAAGATCATCAACGCTGGTTAATTTGTTTTTTAAATCTAATGACTGTTGATCAAGAGATTTTTCTTTTTGGATTAAATAACGTTCTTTTTCGTCTAACGAAGCTAATCTTTGAAAAATTTCGGTTTCTTTGGCTTTAGCATCGGCTTCAACTTTTTTGGCATTTTGAAGAATAGCTTGAGCTTGAGCGTTGGCTCGATCAACTTCCTCTTTGGAAACTGATGGTTGAGCGACAGGTTGAGAAACTGGTTTATTCGGACTAAAAACGACCCGATTTTTATCGTCAGTTTCAGGAGTAACAGCTTCTTTGACAACTTCTTTGGTAACTTTGGCAGCTTCTTTTTTGACAACTGGTTTTTGAGTGGCAGTTGCAGGCGAAGAAAATAACCCTTTGACCTTGGTCAAGAAAAAATCTAACATGAATCCTCCAATACTTTTACTTTTTACGACACAACCGTGGCAGGTTTTTAAGAAATCAAAAGACAAGAAAACATAAAAGTGTGTTTAAGTAAAAAGTTAAAAAATTAAAATTAATGATTAATAAGTTTAAAATGAAATCAGTATATTTTACTGTAATGAGAGGTAATCGTCAATTGCAGCCTTAATATCGGAAATATCGAATCCTTGGCGGAAAAGTGAAGCATACAGTTTATTTTTGGCTTTAAAATCTTTTAAAACCTCATTATTAACTCTTTTTTTGGTTAAAATTCGTTTAATTGAATCAATATCATTGGTTTTTTCGATTTTTAAGCCAGAAACATCAACGCCTCTTTGAGATAAAAGAAACTTAATTTGATTGGCTGATTTGCGGTGATTTTTGGCAATAAAACTTTTGACAAAATCATTTTGATTAAGAAGATTTTTGGAATTTAAGTCATTAATAATAGTAGAGATTATTTGATCTGCTTTGAAACCAACAAAATGTTTATATTTTCGACCAGTTTTAAGGAAAAATAATTTTAATTTTTGAGAAATTATTTTTTGAGTTTTAGGGGAAATGGCGACCTGACGCAAGGCATATTCCCGACCTAAATATAATAAGGCAGTAGAAATAATTTGAGAAAATTTTTCCTCGTCAATGGTCTGATTTTTTTGGAGCGAAAGTTTGACGACATCATCGATAAAAAATGGTAAATACGAGTCGTCAGAAAAAATCAGATTGACCCGATTAGGGACCCGACTGGTTTTGATATTAGTTAAGACCAACATTATTCTTCGTCTTCAGAATTTGAGGAGGCATTAGTTGTTTCTCCCGATTCTGTGGCAGATTTGATTTTGTCCCAAATTTTGTCACGATATTCTTTGGCAATTTTGGGATTTTCTTTGAAGAATTTTTTGGCACCTTCGCGACCTTGGATATTTTGATCACCGACTTTGAAGAAAGCACCGGATTTGGTAATTAAACCGTGTTGAACAGCTAAATCAACTAAGCCGCCAAAAACAGAAATACCTTCGGTATTCATGATGTCGAATTCAGCTTCTTTGAATGGAGGAGCAACTTTATTTTTGATAATACGAGCTCGATGTTGAGAACCAATGGCTTCACCGGAAGAAGTTTTGATGTTGGCAATTTTGCGTAAATCGATACGAACAGAGGCATAAAATTTGAGAGCTAAACCACCAGGAGTAGTTTCGGGATTACCAAACATAACGCCGATCTTTTGGCGAATTTGATTGGTAAAGATAACTACAGCTTTGGATTTGGAAATAGCACCGGTAAGTTTGCGAAGAGCCTGAGACATAAGACGGGCTTGAACACCCATCATAGAATCTCCCATTTCACCTTCGATTTCGGCTTTGGGAACTAGGGCAGCGACCGAATCAATAACGATAACATCGACAGCATTGGAACGAACCAAAGTTTCAACGATTTCGAGAGCTTGTTCACCATTGTCTGGTTGAGAAATCAAAAGATTGTCTAAATTGACACCAACAGTAGCAGCACGGAGAGGATCGAGAGCATGTTCGACATCGATAAAGGCACAAGTACCACCAAGTTTTTGAGCTTCAGCAACAACATGAAGACATACAGTAGTTTTACCGGAGGCTTCTGGTCCGAAAATTTCAGTAATACGACCACGGGGTAAACCACCAACGCCTAAAGCAATGTCGAGAGGTAAACAACCAGTAGGAATAACTTCAATAGACATATCAGCCTGTTTTTCGCCCATTTTCATAATGGCACCATCACCAAAAGCTTTGGTAATTTGTTCCATGGCAACACGAATGGCTTCGTTTTTTTGACTTTGATTAGCACCGGCAGCAGCACCTTTTTGAATTTCTTTTTTCTTTTTCATAAAATTATTATTAACTTAACAATATAGTGATATCAGCTTTAAGCCACTTGAGTCAAGGTATCAAACACGAATAAAAACCGAAGTCTAGTAAATTGAGAATAAAAAAAGTAAAATACACAAGCAACGGGGATTGGCGCAATTGGCTAGCGCGCATGCATGGGGTGCATGAGGTTGCAGGTTCGAATCCTGTATTCCCGACAAAAGCTCGTGTTTAATAGAATAGATAGGTTGATTTAAGAGCGGGTAGATTAATTACTCAAGAATATGAGCGGCGGAAAGTTCAATTTGTTTGGCGTGTTCTTCGTCGAGATAAACCTTGTTGGATTCTTTAATTATTCTATAAGCTTCGGTACGATTTAACCAACCTTTGACACTAACATCTTTATTTTCAAGACGTTTATATTCAGAAAAAAAGTGGACTAATTCTTTGAGAAAATGCGGTTCAACGTCTTTAAGATTTTTGACGTGATCGTAATTTGGATTTTTGAGGGGTACGGCTAAAACTTTTTCATCGTCACCGTTTTCATCAGACATAATTAAAATACCAATAGGACGGACTTCAATAAGACAGCCAGTAAATACAGGCGAATTGGTAATAATCATGACATCTAAGTGATCACCATCTTTGGAACGAGTTTGAGGGATAAAACCATAATCGACCGGATAATGCATAGGAGAATGTAAAACACGATCAAGTTTGATGATATCGAGCTTTTCGTCGTATTCGTACTTATTATGAGTTTCCTTAGCTATTTCAACAATAGCATTGACTGTTTGAGGGGAATTGACTCCTATGGATATGGCAGAATTCATAGTGGTCATATTATAACACTTTGGAACATTAAAACCAAAAAAAATATGTATTGGTGGTGTATCAGATAAAAATCAGGTTAAATGCTTTATAATTGGTCATGGCAGTAAAATTTCAGGCAAATGACTTAATTAGAGATGAACATTTTTTGGTATTAAAAAAAGAAAACAAACAAACCAGTAAAGGTGATGTTTATTATCAACTGGAATTATCAAACAAAGACGGCATAATTGAAGCAAAAATTTGGAATAATAATATTCCTCAATGTAATTTGGAACAAGGGAAAATAATTGAGGTTAATGGTAAGACACAAGAATATAATGGTCGAATTAGTTTGATTATTGATAGTTGCCAGATAGTTAATAACGAAGATATGACTGAGTACTCCCCGATTACTAAAACAATGGTGTTTGATATTGAAACGGTGGGGAAAAAATTTGATGAACTTGATGAAGTGGAACAAGACTATTTGATAAATAATTTAGAAAGAGCAACTGAAGATAAGGAAGAGGCAAAAAAAAGAACCGGTCTATATGCAATTTTTGGTAAAGTGTGCGCCATTGGGGCGTATAACCCAGGATCACAAAAAGGAATAGTATTATTGTTGGGAGAAAAAGATTTAGTCCCAGAAAAAGAAAATTATACTTACAAAATTTTTGAAACAGAAAAAGATTTGTTGACGGAATTTTGGAAAATAGCTGCTGAGTATGAATTGTTTGTGACCTATAACGGTGATAATTTTGATTTCCCCTATTTGATAATTAGGTCAGGAATCAATCGAGTGAAAGTACCATTTGAAGTGAAGAAATGGGGTTCAGATAAATTTATAGATTTGCAAACAAAAATCCGACAGAGTCATGGTTATAAATTGGAAATTTTGTGTAAAGCTTTTGGAATAGAAAATCCAAAAGAAGCAGGAGTTCATGGTGATGATGTGAATAAATTATTTGACGATAAAGATTTTCAAAAAATTGCCGATTATGTGGCTAGAGATGCTTATTCAACAACACAGCTTTATTTGATTTGGAAGGAGTACATGTCAGGACTCTGAAACCCACCCATCCCTCGACAAGCTCGGGACACCCCCTTTGAAAATGGAGGGCAAAACATTTTTTAAAATAAATATGAAAAACAAAAAAACAGAAGATCGAAAATATCATTTAGATTTTGAAATTATAGATTTAAGAGAACAAAAAAGACCGGAAAGATTAGTAAAAACTGCCAGAAAAAATTTAAAAAAGGTGATTTTGAACCGAATTAATGGCAAAATTGGTGAGTGCTAATTTTATTTTTTAGACTTAGATATTTTTGAATCTTTGATATTTTGGTAAATAAAATGGCCATAAATAGCGGTTAATGGAGCGATTAATGCTGAAATAATACTAGTTACAGTCCAACTTAAGATTAAATTTCCTCTAAGTAGATAGAAGATTGTTAGAGCGGGAATAATTGAAATTAGAATAATTAAAATATTTTTTTTGAGGAAGTAACCAATGTTACCTTTCATATATTCTTTACTTAACATTAAGGCTTGATTGCCACCAATATTTTGATCGACAAAAATCCAAAAAGCCAAATTGAACCAAATCATAAATAAAATACCTGGAACTATAAAAAGAATTGAACCACCAAAGACAGCTAAGTAAAAAAACAAATTAACAATTAAAAAAGGAAAAAGTTTCTTGAGAGATTGACTAAAAATTTTTAATAGATTGGTATTTTTATTTTGGATAGTTTGGTATAGAGCAAGTGTTTCCCAGGTAGTAATAATAAAAGTTATAAGGCGATCAACTAATTTAAAGTCAGTTGAGAAAAAATAGCTGATTAATCTGGTGAATAAAAGAGGGATAAGAACAATTAAAAAGAAAGTCCAAAATCGCTTTTGATATACAGTTAGACTTTCTCTAAAAATCTCCGAAACTTTAGTGTTTTTATTCATATAACCGTATTATACGGCTAAAAATTGAAAAAGTAAAAATACTAAAAAATTAGAGGATAAAAAAGAGACCTAGCGATAGAATGATGACATAAATGCCGAAATACCAAAAATTGCGATTGACAGTGATTTTTTGAAAAACAGAAAGGATAAAAACACCAGCGATTGAAGTAATAATAAAAGTAAGAATGTTGTTGAGGGTAACGAAGTTGGAAGAAACAATATCTTTGGCACTCAGTAAAATAGCTCCAGCGGTGGCGGGAATAAATAAACTGAAAGAAAAATTAAAAGCGGCTTGTGGCGAAAGGCCAAGTAATAAAGCAGAAAATATAGTACAACCAGATCGAGAAACTCCTGGCAAAATAGCTAAGGCTTGAAAAATACCGATAACAAAGGCAGAAAAATAGTTTAAAGATTTATTTTTGGCGGGAATAAATTTGGTAGAAAAAACTAAAATACCAGTGAAAAGAAAAAAGAAAGGTAAAAGTTGTGGAGCACCAACCAAAGATTCAATTTGATCTTTAAATAAAACACCGACTAAAGCAGCCGGAATAGAACCAACAATAATATATTTTAAGTTGTCCCAAAAATATTTAATTTGATGGCGGAAAAAGAAAATAACAGAGATAAAAGTGGCAGCATGAAGAAAAATATCGAAATCTAAGGATGGAGTTAATTTAAAAAAATGTTGAAACAAATTAAGATGACCGTCTGACGAGATAGGCAAAAATTCGCTAATAGATTGAACAAAACCGAGGATGAGAGATTGAATAAGAGTCATGAGGTAATTATAAGTTAGTAAGTAGTAAATAGCAGTTAGTAAATAGCAAAACAAAGCCCCGCCGAAGCGGGGTTGAAAAATAAAGACAACACGATTCCAATGAGATTGCTTCGCTTGCGCTCGCAATGACGAATAACTTTAACGCTTAGGTGACTGTTTCTGTCTTCGGGCTTTACCACCAGTACCAACCATACGACGTTCCTTGACTCGGGAATCAACAGTCAAAAGACCATTGGCTCGGAGATCAGTTTTGAAAGTTTCGTTAATTTTGATTAAGCAACGAGAAATAGCTAAACTGAGAGCTTGAACTTGACCGGTTTTACCACCGCCAATGATTTTGGCTTGGAAATGATATTTACCGGTAGTTTTGGTAATTTCAAATGGTTTATCATAAACAATTTTTTCGGTTTTGGTAGGAAAGTATTTTTCTAAAGAAAGACTATTGACAGTAGAATCACCTTTACCAGAAAATAATTTAATGGTAGCAACAGCACTTTTACGACGACCAAGAGATCGAGTGTAAGAATTTTTTGAAGTAGTTTTTGCCATAATTATTTAGTTAATTTGTCAGCGTATGGATGTTGATCACCAACGAAAACTTTTAAACGAGTAATTCGGATATCTCGAAGTTTGTTTTTGGGCAACATACCATAAACACCACGAATAATGACTTGTCGAGAATCTTTTTGCATCATTTCAGCTAAAGTTAATTCTTTAAGACCGCCAGCCCAGTGAGTATGATGGCGATACATTTTTTCTTTGAGTTTAGAACCAGTGGTTTGAATTTTGTCGGCATTGATGGCAACAACATAATCACCATCATCACGATGATATGAAAATGCTGGTTTATCTTTACCTATAAGAATTTGGGCAATTTGAGTGCAAACTCGACCTAAAGTTTGATCTTGAAGATCAATTAGGTGCCAATTTCGTTTGACTTGATTACCTTTGGTAACAGTAGTTTTCATTATTTAGTCTCCTTTTTTTCAGCTTTCTTAACAGTTTTTTTGGCAACTGGTTTTTTGGAAACAGCCTTTTTGTCGGCTTTTTCTTCAACTTTTTTTGGTTTTGATTTTTCAAATTTTACTGGCTTAACAAAACTAAGTTTGACGATGAGAGCATCATCACCAAAACGGCGTTTGATACGAGTAATTTGAGTAAAATTACTAGATTGCTCACCAAAAGTTTCTTTAAATTTGGAAACAACATTGTTAACCCAAGTTTGATCTTGGAGATAACGGAAGAGTTCTCTTTTGGCAATTAATTCTGGTTTGGTAATAATAGTGTTAGCTAATGATTCGATAGTAGAAACAAGAGCTTGAGCCTTGGCTTCGGTAGTTTGAATAGCACCATGAATGAACATAGACCGAGTCTGAGCATTGAACAGAGACTTGCGTTCGTTATAATTTCTACCTAATTTTTTTCCAAAAATACGATGTTTCATAAAAGCAGAAGAGGTGTGAGGTTTATTTCCAAGTAAAACCTCTTTCCTTTAACCAAGAATCAATAACTTTAAGCGATTTTTCACCGACATTTTTAGCTTTGCTGACATCGAGACGTCCAGCTTTGGTTAAAGCATCAATAGTAGGATAACCAGCTTTTTTGAGAGCATTAGTAACTCTGAGAGGGAGTTCGATTTCTTCAACAGAAATATCACTACCTTGTGGAGCGAGAGAAGTGTTTATAGTAATAACTTCTTCTTCAAATTCTTTAGGATCAGCAATTTGGCCGAAAGAATTGATTAAATCTTTGGCAGCCATTTTGAGGGCATAAAGAGGATCAATGGAACCATCAGTCCAAATTTCCATAGTGAGTTTATCGTAATCGGATTTTTTACCCAAACGAGTAGGTTCGACGGTATAGTTAGCTTTAAGAACTGGAGTGAAGGTAGCATCAAGAATGATTTCACCGACAACATCAGTTTTTTGTTCTTTAGCCATAGTGTAACCAACTCCCCTTTCGACGGTCATCTCCATAGATAATTTTGATTTAGCATCAGAAAGAGTGGCAATAATTTGATCAGGATTACTGACTTTACACAAATCATTATCGATGATGTCAGCAGCAGTGACTATGCCTGGACCTTTTTTATCGAGTTTGAGAACAATTGGTTCTTCTTTGGAATAGTTGAATTTAATTTTTTTGAGATTTAATGAAATTTCAACTAAATCTTCTTTGACACCAGGAAGAGTAGTAAATAAATGATTAGCACCATCAACACGGATACGAGTAATGGCAGCACCTGGGATAGTAATTAACAGAACCCGACGCAAACTATTACCGAGAGTGTGACCAAAACCACCAACAAGCGGACTAAGTTCAAATTTACCGTGCTTTTCGGTAGATTTGACTGTTTTGACATTGAACTTATTAGTTTCAATCATGGAGTTCTCCTTTTTATCTTGAATAATATTCAATTATTAAATTGATGTCGATATCATTACCGATTTCCTCTTTGAGAGGTTCAGAAATGATTTTGACAGTAAGATCTTTTTTGTTGAGGTCGAGCCAACTTTTGGTTTTAAAGTCAGCTTCAGAACCTGGAATAGTACCGATTTTATCAGCTATTTTAGAATCTAAAGTAATTATATCTTTAACTTTGACTTGGTAAGAAGGAATATCCATAACTTTACCATTGACTAAAACGTGACCATGACCAATAAGTTGTTTAGCTGAAGAACGAGATAAAGAAAGACCAGCGAGGTATAAAACATTGTCGAGTCTTTTTTCGAGAAGATTGAGTAAGTTGTCACCGACTAAACCTTTGAGAGTTTTAGCTCGGAGATAATAATTTTTGAATTGAGTTTCCTGAACACCATAAATACGCTTAGCTTTTTGTTTAGCTCGAAGCTGAATACCGTAATCAGTAGGTTTACTACCGGATTTAGCACCATGCATACCTGGTTTGACGGCACCCTTTCTTTCGATAGGACACTTGGCTGAATAGCAACGGGTCCCTTTAAGATAAAGTTTGGTACCAGCTGCTCGGCAAAGTCGGCATTTGGCGTCTAATGTAACTCTTGACATAATTTAGTTTAAAGTTAAAAGTTTAAAGTTGTAAAGTAATAATTAAACACGTCGTTGTTTTGGAGGACGTGGTCCATTGTGTGGAATTGGAGTAATATCGGCAATTTTGTCGACATCAAAATCTCTTTTGGTTCGAAGGAAACGAAGAGTGGCATCACGGCCAACTCCTGGTCCTTTGAGATAAACCTCAAGTTTTTTAATGCCATGTTTTTTGGCTTCTTCTAAAGCTTTTTCGATGGCAGTAGTAGCGGCATATGGAGTAGATTTACGAGAACCTTTGAAACCACAGTTTCCAGCACTTGACCAAGTAAGAACTTTTCCTTTGGTATCGGTAACGCTAACTATTGTATTATTAAAAGTTGATTGAACATAAAGGCGGCCTTCAGCAATATTTTTGAAGACTTTCTTTTTGACAACAGTTTTAGAAGTTTGTTTAGTTTCTGCCATATTTTATTTGTTGGAATTAGTAGAGGCAGCCTTTTGTTGGGTTTCAATTTTTGCCCAGGCTTCTTTGGTAAGAGAACCGACAGTCTTTCGTTTACCTTTGCGAGTACGAGCATTGGTTTTGGTACGTTGACCACGGACTGGAAGACTAACGATATGACGAATACCACGATAAGATTTGATAGCTTTGAGACGATCAATATTTTCGCGGATTTCTTTTTTAAGGTCACCTTCGATTTTGAAAGATTCAAGAGATTTCATTAAAACGGAAACTTCATCACGAGTCAGATCTTTGATACGAGTATTTAAATTAATATTGGACATGGCAGCTAATTTTTTAACATTAGTTTTACCGATGCCAAAAAAACGAGTTAAACCGATTTCGGCTCTTTCGTTATCTGGAATTTCAACACCAAGAATTCTCATATTAATTTAACCTTGTTTTTGGTTATGTCTTTTTGTAGAACAAATAATACGTCGAACACCACGGCGAATAACCACCTTGCAGTTTCGACAACGACGTTTGATACTAGATTTTACTTTCATAGGAATAGACTTGGATATTGTAACCTAAAATTGGCGCAATATCAAAGAGTAAATTTAATTTAACCTCGATAAACTATTCGACCCAATCCCCCATCGGGACTAAGGACTAAAGAGACATTGTCACCAGCGATGACACGAATGTGATTCATGCGTAATTTACCGGCTAAATGAGCAATTATCTCATTACCGTTTTCGAGTTTAACTCGGTAAAGAGAATTTGGTAGGACTTCAGTAATTTGACCTCTGACTGTTGGTTCTTTGGGCATTTTTAGTTAATTAATAATATATTATTTATTTAAGAGTGCTAACTTTTTGATCGATGTCGGCGAAAATTGGCTCGATAGGACGATTACCGTCAACTTGGAGAATTAATCCCTTGGGATTGAAGTAATTCATGATTAAGCCATTATTGTCATCGTAGAATTTTTGACGAGCAGCCATAGCTTCGGGAGTATTGTCAGTACGATCTTTATCTTGGAATTCGGCACCCATTTTGGCACGGCGAGCACTAATTTCTTCAAAGGTAACATCGAGATGAATAATGAGATCAAGAGGTTCGTTGACTTGAGCAAGATAATTTTCGATAAATTGACCTTGACCTAAACTTCGGGGAAAACCATCGATAATAAAATCTTTATTACCAATTTGATTAAGTTTACCGGTTAAAAGTTTGAAGGTTAATTCTTCTGGAACTAAAGTACCACTATCAACAAAAGATTTAGCTTCTAAGCCCTCTGGAGTACCAGCAGCCATTTCGTCACGAAGAATTTGACCCATGGAAAGATGGGTTAAATTATATTTAGCAGCAATTAATTTGGCTTGGGTAGATTTACCACAACCTGATGGACCAATAATAAATAAGTTTAATGACATAGTTTAGTCGTTTAGCTATTAGCTTTTAGCGTTTAGTTAAAATAAATAATTAATAAGTAAGTTTATCGTAGTTGTAAGTTTGGACAACGTTCTCAATTTTTCGAGTAAGTTCCAAAACTACAGAGACGGCGATAAGAATAGAAGTACCACCAATAGTAAGGGTAGTAATGTTAGTAATTTTTTGAACAATGTGGGGAGTAATAGCAATAAAACCAAGAAAGACAGCACCAATTAGTAAAACTCGATTAGTTAAATATTGGAGACGTTTCTCGGTAGACTGGCCCGGACGAATACCAGGGATAAAACCACCTGATTTACGTAATTCTTCGGCAATATCTTTTGGTTTAAAAACGACTGAAGTATAAAAGAAAGTAAAACCAATAACCAAAAAGAAATAAAAGAACATATAAAAATAGCCATCAGTACGGAAAAAATGCGATATGTTGGTAGCAATGTTAGCAATATTTTGATTAGGTAATTTTGAAGCAAATTGACCTAAAAGAGTCGGAACTGTGGCTAACGAAGCAGCGAAGATGATTGGCATAACTCCGGCAGTATTAACCTTGATAGGTAAATAAGTAGATTGTCCCCTTTTGGCATAGTTAATAGGAATACGTAAAACAGCTTCTTCAACAAAAACAATAGCAGTAATCAGGGCAATGGCTAAACATAGAAAAATAATAAAATTAAGCCCAGTTTGAGGATTAGAAAGATCAGTAACAGCAAAGGTTTGAGCAAAACCAACCGGAAGACGGGCAATAATACCGGCAAAAATTAACATAGAAACACCGTTACCGACACCATATAAGTTAATTAATTCACCAAAGAAAATCATAATCATGGTACCAGCTAACATACTGGCAATAAGAGCAGTGGTAGTGAGTAAATCGAGACCAGCAATAATATTTTGGGATCGGAGTAAAGCATACATACCTAAACCGTTGACGATAGCAAAAGGAATAGTGGCAATGCGAGTATATTGATTTATTTTGGCCCGGCCATATTCTCCTTCTTTTTGGAGTTCTTCGATTTGAGGAACAACTAAAGCTAAAAGCTGCATCATAACAGAGGCACTGATATATGGGCTAAGACCAAGAGCCATGATAGAAAAATTAGCTAAAGTGCCACCGGAAAAAATATCTAATAAAGATAAAAGCTGATTTTGGGCAAAAAATTGTTGAAGTAGACCTAAGTTAACACCAGGAACCGGAATGTGAGCAGTTAAACGAAAAACAACGAGAATGCCTAAAGTAAATAGCAATTTCTTTCGGAAAATTGGTGTTTTGAGAGCTTCAATATAGAGTGAAAGAGTTTTGGTAAACCGGTTCATTATTCTATATTACCACCAGCAGCTATAATTTTTTTAGAAGCAGAATCAGAAACTAAAACACCTTTGAATTTGAGAGCTTTAGTGATTTCACCAACAGAAAGAATTTTAACTTGAGCATTAAGCCTTTTGAATGAGATCTTAGTTTTTTGAGATAAGGAATTAAGATCGACTAATTCATCTTTCTTAAACCATTTATCAACTTGGGTTAAAGTGAAAGTGATAATACTTTTTTGATTGTTAAGACGATTTTTACCCCTTAAAAAAGGCAAACGTTTAATCCAGTTTTTTTTGATTTTGGTACCATCAAAAGTAAGTTTAGTTTTACCACGAGCAAGATCACCCTTGGCACCACGACCACTAGTATGGCCACCAAGACCTGAACCAATGCCTCGACCACAACGACGAGCCGGTTTGGAGGTAGTTTTAGTTAATTGGGTTAAAATTTCCATAATTTAAGTTAAAAGTAAAAAGTATAAAGTTATAAAGTTTTTATTTTAATAAGGTGAGAGCTTTAAGAGTAGCCCAAACATTAATTGACTTAGTTTTAGAACCAATAATTTTACTTACTATATCCTTGATTCCGGCTAATTCAACTACGGCTCGGACTGGGCCACCAGCAATAAGACCGCTTCCAGTTTTACCTGGACGAATAAGGATAATGCCACCTTTGAATTTTAATTGAATAGAACTAGGAATAGTGCCGTTGACAATAGGGACTTCAATTAAACTTTTTTGAGCTTTTTTAATGCCTTTTTGGATAGCATCAGCAACAGATTTGGCTTTACCTAAACCAACGCCGACTCGGGATTTTTTATCACCAGAGACAACTAAAGCAGTAAAGTGGATTTGGTTACCACCTTTGGTTTTTTTGGATACACGTTTGATTTGAACAACTTTATCAGTAAATTCACTGACTGGTTTTTCGTATCGATCGTTTTTTTGATTTGGTTTGTTATTGAAAGCCATATTAGAATTTTAAACCTCCGGATCGAGCACCATCAGCCAAAGATTTAACTCGGCCGTGATATCGGTAAGTACCCCGATCAAATCGGACATTAATAATGTGCTTAGTGAGAGCTAGTTTAGCTATTTGGGTGCCGACTTCGGTAGCTTTTTCTGACTTGGTACCTTTGGCAGTTTTAACTGTTTTAGTAGAGGCAGAAACTAAAGTTTTGCCATGTTTATCGTCAATTATTTGAGCCCAAATATGTTGGTTACTGCGGAAAACAGAAAGTCGAGGAATGCCTATGTTTTGGGCAACTTTATTTCTGATTCTTTTTAATCTTCTTAATTTTTGATTTTGTTCAATCATGATTTAGTTTAAAGTTAAAAGTATAAAGTAAAAAGTTTAATTTTAAGCTTTGGCTTTCTTGCCGGCTTTTAATTTAATAAATTCATTAACATAGCGAATACCTTTGCCTTTGTAAGGTTCAGGAGTTCTAATTTTGCGAATATTACTAGCAACTTGGCCAACGACCATACGATCGATACCAGTAACTATAATTTTGGTTTCTTCAGGGACTTGAAAAAAGATACCTTCTGGAGCGGTAATTTCAACTGGATGAATGTACCCAGCTAAAACTTTGAGTTTATTACCATTAACAGAGGCTTTGTAACCAGTACCTTTGATTTCGAGTTCCTTGATCCATGGAGTTTGAACACCAGTGATCATATTGTTAAGATGAGCTCTGGTAGCACCATGACAAGCTTTAACTTTTTTATCTTCGGAAACCCGAGTGACAAAAACAGTGTTATCTTTGACTTCAACATTAATTTTGAAAGGGATAGTTAAAGTTAAATTACCTTTTGGACCGGTAACAGTAACAGTACGATTGTCGACTGCAACAGTAACGCCAGTAGGGATAGTGATAGGTTGTTTTCCAATTCTTGACATAAATTTAGTTAAAAGTTGAAAGTATAAAGTTTAAAGTAAAATTAATAAATTTCTGCAATAATTTCTCCACCAAGAGATTTGGTTTTAGCCTCTTTTTGAGACATAACACCACTAGAAGTGGAAATAATAATTAATGACTGACGGGTTTTTCCCCATGGTAAAGAAGAAACTTTTTCGTAAATTCTTCGACCTGGTTTGGAAAAGATTTTAACTTCAGTAACTTTTGGTTGATTGTCAGAATAGGCTAATTTAAGAGTAATCTCTCTTTTGGCACCATCAGTGACAGAATAATTTTCAACATAGCCGTATCTTTTTAAAAGATCAGCCATACTGATACAAAAATTGGAGGCAGGAGCAGTAAGTTCTTTTTTACCAGCTCGAGCTGCATTTTTGATTCTGATTAAGAAATCGATAGAGGTTGATTGCAACATAATTTTATCAACTTGATTTTTTGACACCCGGAAGCATGCCTTGGTGGGCTAACTTGCGGAAGCAAAGACGGCAGATGCCGAATAAACGAATAAAGCCATGTGGACGACCACAAATAGAACATCGATTGTGATGTCGCACACTATATTTTAATTTTTTTTGTTCTCTGACTATTTTTGCTGTAGTTGCCATATTTAGTTAGATTTCTCAAATGGAAAGCCTAGGGCTGATAATAACATTTTTGCTTCGTCTTTTGAAGTAGCACTTATATTTAAAGTAATTTGAACAGAACGAATTTTGTTGGCTTTGTCTAAATTAATTTCTGGAAATAAAGTTTGATCCTTAATAGTAAGATTGTAATTACCGGCATCATCGAAGGCGTTGACTGGCATACCTTTAAAATCACGAAGACGAGGCAAAATTAGATTAAAGAGCTTTTCAACAAAATCATACATTCTTGGCCCACGAAGAGTAACTTTGAGAGCTAATGGGTCATTTTGACGAATTTTGAAAGTAGAAACAGCTTTTTTAGCTTTACAAAGTTGAGGTTTTTGACCAGTAATAGCGGTAATTTCTTCAATAGCGGCATTAAGACTTTCTTGACTTTCACGAGCTTCGGCAACACGATAGTTGATAACAACTTTGGTAAGACGTGGTAATGAAAGGACATTCTTGTTTTTACCAAGCTTGGCAATCAAATCTTGTTTAATGGTAGTTTGAATAATATTTTTTAACATAATTATTTCTTTGCGACTTCCTTGGTAAGGACAGCTTGGCATTTTTTACAAATACGGTATTTGGTACCAGATTTGTCAACTTTGTAACCTACACGAGTAGCTTTTTTACATTCAGGACAAATGAGAGCGACTTTAGAAATATAAAGAGCTCGTTCTTTTTCAACGATACCACCAGCACGACCTTGGGTGGGTTTAACATGTTTTTTGAACATATTTAAACCTTTAATAACGATAGAAGATTTTTTAGGAAAGCTTTTGACAACTTCGCCTTCACGGCCTTTATCTTTGCCAATTAAAACTTTGACTTTATCACCTTTTAAGATTTTCATATTAATAAACCTCCTGGGCCATGGAAGCAATTTTGTTGAATCCTAAATCTTTAATTTCACGAGCGATTGGTCCAAAGATACGAGTGCCACGAGGATTATTTTGGGAATCAATAATGACACCAGCATTATCACTGAAGCGAATATAAGAGCCATCTTCACGACCAAATTCTTTTTTGGTACGAACGATAACCATTTTAACTTTTTCTTTTTTCTTGACTAAACCATTAGGAATAGCGTCTTTAACAACAGCTAAAACAACATCCCCAATTGAGCCTTTCTTATGGAAATGACCTTTGTAGACGTGAACAACCTGAACGCTTCGAGCGCCGCAATTGTCAGCTGGTTTGATAATGCTTCTAAGTTGAACCATAATTTAGTATAAAGTTAAAAGTTTAAAGTTATAAAGTAGTTGAAGCTTTTTTAATAACTTCGACAGTAGTAAAACGTTTGAGTTTACTGAGAGGTCGAGTTTCTCTGACTTTAACAGTATCACCAATTTTGGCAAATAAATTGTTGTCAGAATAAATATTTTTGTGTTTGGTAAGGATTTTTTTGTATTTAGGGTGACGATTGGTATATTCCAACTCGACCACGATAGTATTAGCCATTTTGTCAGAGACAACTTGGCCAATAAATGTTTTACCGGTATTATTAGTATTATTTTTCATCTTTATTTTGACTTAAAAGAGTTAAAACTAAAGCGATTTGGCGCTTTATTTTGGTAAAGACAGAAGTGTCGGTAAGGTTGCCAGTAGCAAGTTTAGCCTTGGATTCAATTAAATTCTTCTTTAAATCGAAAAGATCTTTTTGAAGTTCTTTTTGACTCTTTTGTCTGTAGGAAATTTTATCAGTTTTTTTCATAAAAGCTACTCCTATTTTTTAGCAACTATTTTGCAAACAACTGGTAATTTAGCAGCAGCTAATCTAAGAGCTTCATTGGATTCTTCTTGGCTAATACCAGAAATCTCAAACATAACACGTCCTGGTTTAATGACACAAACATAACCTTTGACATCACCTTTGCCAGCACCCATAGTACCAGTACCTTTTTCGGTGACAGGTTTGTCTGGGAAAATTCTGACCCACATACGACCGTTTCTTTTGGTAGCATGAGAAATAGCTTTACGAGCAGCTTCAAGTTGGTTGGCAGTAATCCAGCCACATTCTAGGCTTTTGAGACCGTATTCTCCAAAAGAAACTAAGTTACCTTTGGAATTTCCACGCATTTTGCCGCGGAATTGTTTTCGGTATTTGGTACGACTTGGTTG
>CAZCFJ010000008.1:18163-22813 GCA_964497945.1 uncultured Gammaproteobacteria bacterium
CCGATATATCCTGATCTGGTAAGAGATGGACATTCGTGATAATCAATTTTTGATCGAATAGTACTGAGAGGGATTTTCCCTTCAGAAAATTTTTCTCGACGACCGATTTCAGCACCATTAATACGTCCAGAAAGAACGACTTTGACACCTTTGGCACCAGAAGACATAGCTTTTTCAATAGCAGAAAGGACGACTCGGCGATAAGGCATTCTTTTGGTAAGCTGGAAAGCAATTTTTTCAGCAATTAATTTTGCGGAAAGGTCGGCATGTTTAAATTCTTCAACTTGGATTTCAACGGCTTGTTTACCACTAGCTTTGGTGAGTAATTTTTGAATTTCTTTTTTGAGAATTTCAAGTTCTTTACCGCCGCGACCGATGACTAAACCAGGTCGAGCAACAACAATAGTGATTTTGATTTTTTTAACAGATCGTTCAATTTTGATATTGACGATACCAGCAGAATAAATTTTCTTTTGTAAAAAATCTCGAATATTTTTATCTTCCAATAAAAAGATTGGATATTTTTTAGCATTAGCAAACCAGCTGGATTGCCACTCAGGACTGTTTTTAACAGCCTCAAGTCTGAAACCGATAGGGTTAACTTTTTGACCCATATTACTTTTGAACTCCTTTAACAATTATGACAAGACGACTGTGGCGTTTTTGAATTAAACCTCGAGCAAATCGAGAACCGTGTGATTTGTCCATACGTTTAAGTTTTAATGCTTCGTCGGCTTTGATAGTATCAAATTTTAACGAATTTGTATCTAAGTTAAAATTATTCTTGGCATCAGCAATGATGTTTTTGAGAGCTTGAGTTAAAGCACGAGCTGATTTAGTGTTGATAAATTTAACTCGATTGAGAGCCTCAACTGGAGAAAACTTTCTGACTTCATCAACTAAGAGTCTTAATTTACGAGGAGAAATTTGAATATTTTTATTAACATACTTAGCAGTCTTTCCACCAGAGGCGGATGCAAAAACAGTCTCCTGTTTTTGAACTTCAACTGGTTTAACTGTTTCGACCTTTTTAACAGGTTTTTTGACAGTTTCAGCTTTAACAGCCTTGACCACTTTAGTAGTTTTTTTAGTAGTAGTTGCCATAAAATTTTACGTTTTCTCAATAACTCTTTTAACCACACGACCATGACCTTTGAAGGTTCGGCTAGGTGAAAATTCGCCTAACTTATGGCCGACCATGTCTTCGGTAACGTAGACACTGATAAATTTCTTACCATTGTGAACGTCGAAAGTTCGTCCGACAAATTGAGGAGCAATATCACTATGACGAGCATAAGTCTTGATGACTTGGCTGCCACCTTTGGCTAATTTGTCAAGGATGTTTTGGTCAATGAAAGGACCTTTCTTTGAACTTCTAGACATAATATTTAGTTATAAAGTTTGTAAAGTTAAAAGTTATAAAGTTAGAACTTTACTTTTTTCTCCTTTGAACGATTAATTTATTAGAGGCTTTTTTGAGCTTTCGAGTTTTTCGGAAAGCTGGTTTACCCCACTTAGTCTTTGGATGCATACCGATAGAAGATCGACCTTCACCACCTCCGTGTGGATGTGAATGAGGATCCTGAGCCACACCGCGGACAGTAGGACGAATACCACGATGTCGCATTTCTCCGGCTTTAGTTAATTTTTGATTAGAATGATCAGCATTGGAAACTTGACCAATAGTGGCCCGACAATCAGCATTAAAAATTCTGATTTCACCTGAAGGTAATTTTACGAGAGCTTTATTACCATCGATGCTTTGGACATAAGCAGCAGAACCAGCACTCTTGATAATTTGAGCTGGTTTACCAACTTGAAAACTGAGGGCATGAACAGGAACACCAACCGGAATATTTTTAAGAGGTAAACAATTACCATCTTTAATAGGAGCCAATTCGGCAGATATTATAGTATCGCCAACTTGAAGATTGGTAGTAGCTAAAATGTAAGCTTTGGCGCCATTTTGATAGACGATTGAAGCAATATCAGCAGTGCGATTTGGATCATATTCAATAGCAACAACTTTAGCGGGGATATTTAATTGAGTACGATTCCATTCAATTTCACGAAGGTAACGTTTGTGTTCTCCTCCGCGATGACGAATAGAAACGTGACCATGAGAATCACGACCACTGGTTTTCTTTTTGATAGTTAATAAAGATTTGATTGCCATAATTATTTGGTATTGAGCTTGAGAAGTTCAAGTTTAGTACCTTTTGGTAGAGTAATAATAGCTTTTTTACGATCTGATTTTTGACTAGTTTTTCGGGTTTTCCAGTTAGTTTTGAATTTACCTTTAAGAGTAAGTGTTTGGACAGAAATTGGTTTGATACCAAAAACTGTTTGGAAAGAAACAGCAATTTGATTTTTGCTGACTTGAGGAGCAACCCAAAAAGCATATTTGTCTTGAAGTTGTTGAGCAGCAAGAGCCTTCTCAGTGATGATTGGTTTTAAAATAATGATGTTTTGAGACATGTGATTATTTAAACTGCTTGACAGCTTTTTGACTGATAATTAAATAATTTTGTTTTGAAAGAGAATAAATATCAAGAGACTTAAGAGAAAGTAAGTTGACATCTTTTAAATTTCCAAAAGCTCGTTTAACTGGAGTGACTGTTTTGGTTGTAATAACCCCAATTTTGCGACTTTTTGATAATACTTCATCAGCGGCCTTAAGTCCAGTAATTAGTTTAATTCCAGACTTAGTTTTTGGATCGAGTTGAGAAAAATTATCAATGATAAGAATTTTTTTATCTTCAGCGAATTTGGTTAAAAGACCACGAATAGCACGGCGACGCATAGTTTTGCTGATACCAAGGGAATAATTTTGATTACCATCTGGACCGAGAGCAATACCACCACCAACAAAAATTGGAGCAGTACGATTACCATGACGAGCATTACCAGTACCTTTTTGAGCCCAAACTTTTTTACGAGTACCAGCAACTTCAGAACGAGTTTTGGTTTTGGCAAAAGAAGAACGGCGATTGGCTAAAGTAACGCGAATGGCTTGAGCAATAAGAGAATCTGAAACAGGATTAGAGAAAACTTCCTTAGGAAGGGCAATATCTCCAACTTTTTCAGCTTTAATATTATAAATTTGAGCTTTCATAATTAAGCAGTTTTCTTAATGGTGACCCAAGAGTTAAAACTTCCGGGAACCGAACCTTTAATAAGAATTTCTTTAGTTTCAGGATTAATAGAAATTACTTTTAGACCAGAAACAGTGACAGTTTCGACACCGTAATGACCTGGGAGTTTTTTACCTTTGACAACTTTACCTGGGGTCTGGGCACCAATTGCACCCGGACGTCGGACACGATCAGAAGAACCTAAAATAGGTTGCTTTTTGAAACCATGTCGTTTGATAACACCGGCAAAACCACGACCTTTAGAAATGCCGGTAGCATCAATAATTTCACCTTCAGTTAGAACTGACTCGACTGGAATATCAGCACCAACTTCAGGAATTTGATCAGTTGTAAGTTTAAATTCTTTGAAAAAACGAGGTTTAATTTCCAATTTAAGTTTGTTTAACTTAGCACTAGTAGCACTATCTAAGTGTTTTTTAGAATCGTAAGCAACTTGGATAGAGGAATAACCATCTTTATCTTCAGTTTTGATTTGGGTAACTTTGAGGGATGGAGCGGAACACTTAGTAACGGCAATTCTTTTGCCGTCTGGAGTGTAAACACTGGTCATACAACCTTTTTTGATTAAAAATCCTGAGATCATAATTTTACATCTTAACTTCTACTTCCACTCCTGATGGTAAATCCAAATGTTGAAGACTATCGACAGTGCGAAGACTTGTATTGGAAATATCGATAAGACGCTTGTGAGTTCGAATTTCGAAATGCTCACGGGCATTTTTATCGGTATGAGGACTGGTTAAAACAGTAATGGTCTTTTGTTCAGTAGGTAATGGTATTGGACCTTCTACCTTAGCTCCAGCGGTAACCGCAGCCTCAACTATTTTGATAGCTGCTTCATCGATAATTCGATGATCAAAAGATTTTAATCTAATTCGGATGCGATTACCGTTAGCCATAATTTTATTTAATGATTTTTGTAATAGCACCGGCTCCAACGGTCAAACCACCTTCGCGGATAGCGAATCTTTGACCATCTTGCATAGCAACCGGTTTAATTAACTTAACAGTAACAGTAGCATTATCGCCTGGCATGATCATTTCAGTACCAGCAGCAAGAGTAATGTCACCAGTTACATCGGTAGTACGAATGAAAACTTGAGGTCTGTACCCAGAGAAGATTGGGGTATGACGACCACCTTCTTCTTTTTTGAGTAACATAACTTGAGCTTCAAATTCGGTGTGAGGAGTGATAGATCCGGCTTTGGCCAAAACTTGTCCCCTTTCAATATCATCTTTTTCAACACCGCGGAGTAATAAACCAACGTTATCACCAGCTTGACCTTGATCGAGTTGTTTGTGGAACATTTCGACTCCGGTAACAACAGCTTTACGAGTGTCACGAAGACCGACGATTTCGACTTCATCATTGATCTTAACGATACCTTTTTCGATTCTTCCAGTAGCAACGGTACCACGACCTTTGATAGAGAAGACGTCTTCAACAGGCATTAAGAAAGGTTTATCGAGTTCACGAACAGGTTCAGGAATATAA
>CAZCFJ010000009.1:0-22736 GCA_964497945.1 uncultured Gammaproteobacteria bacterium
AGAAATAGCTAGTTGAATTAATTGGGCAATAATGGGAGCGAAAATGATTAAGACAAAACCGAGCAGAGCGATAATGTTGCTGCCTTGATTATCTTCCCGATCACTATCTCTTCTAAAAAATGAAGATCTATAGGCCATATTGATAATTATCGATAATGAACCGATTAAAATACTGACAATAGTCATTAATAAAATATCATAGTTTTTGATGTGGGAAAGTTCGTGAGAGACAACTCCTTCAAGTTCGGTACGGTTAAGCTTTTCTAATAGTCCGGTAGTGGCGCAAACGACGGCATGATTTGGATCGCGACCGGTAGCAAAGGCATTCATAGCGTCAGTTTCGATAACATAAATTTGAGGAACTGGAGTTTGATTGGCAATACTTAAGTTTTCTACTACAGTATAAAAGTCAAAAAATTCTTTTCGAGTGGCTGGTCTGGCTTGATTTAAAGTTAAAACAATTTTGTCACCCCAAAAATAACTAGCAAAAGATGATCCTAAAGATAGGATAAAAGCAAAGAATAAAAGAGAGTTGTCTAAATTGTAAGCATTGGTGATAATTAGAGCGACACCAATAATGAAAGCGGTAAAAAGAGAAACAATTACACCGGAACGAATTTTATTTCGACTTATTTGTTCGTAAACATTGAGCATACCTTAGTTATCAAGTTGAAAGTTATAAAGTTATAAAGTAGAAAGTTGAAAGCCGTGCCTGCCGGCAGGCAGGTAGAAAGTAAAAATAACTTTACAAATTTACTTTTGGGTTTTTGAGATCCTCGGAAGTGACTTCAGTGGCAGAAGCACTATTTGGCATGGATAAGCCTTTTTCTTCTTTAAAACCAAAGAGTTGAGCAACCCAAACACCAGGAATGGTAGCAATAGCTGTATTGTAATCGGCAGTTAGATCAATAAGAGTTCGTCGGGCATACATAATTTTGTCGGCAGTATCGCGAAGTTCATCCATAAGATTATTAACTAAACCAGAACTTTGGATTTGTGGATTACTTTCAACTATCACTTTGAGTGAACTAAGAACTTTATTAATACTTTCCTGAGCTTTATCGATTAATTTTGGGTCGTTGCTAGAAGCAGCAGTTTCAACCATTTTTCGGGCACTGGTTAATTCATCAAAAATACCCTTTTCATGTTTCATAAAACCTTTGACTGAGTCAACAAGGTTAGGAATAAGGTCGGCTTGACGTTTGAGTTGATTACCGATTTCTTGAAGAGAGGCTTTGATTCGGATTTGAAGAGTTTTAAATTTATTATAAAAACTCATTAAAACCAGAGCTAAAACAATGACGATAGCTAAGAATATAAACATATTTATTAATAAATATTAATGTGATTGATTATAACATTTTTTGGCTTCTTCAATTTCTGTTTCGCCAAGTCGCAATTCTGGTTTTATATAGTCTAATTTGAGAAAGTTATAAAGTTTTTCTTCGTCTTCGAAAGTATGAATTTTTCCTGTTTTTAGGTCTTTAATGCCATATTCTGAAACTGAATAACCCAGAGATAGGGCATATTTGCGTAATAAAATATTGTGTTGACGAGAGCCAGTGAAATGTTGAACTAATGAGGCAAAATTTTTAGCTGGTTGAATCATAATATCAACTCGAATGTCAGGATAAATTCTGATAGAAGCTTTTTTGGGTCCACGATTAATAGTTTGAATGTTGTCGGGGTATTCAAGAAATTTATCTAAAATTGGTTCTGATTTTTCGGCTTTGGCAACTAGGTCAATATCCCCCACTGTAGCAGAATGCCGGCGGAGACTGCCTAAAGCAATAAATTCAATTTGAGGAAAATTTTGTTTTAAAAAAGAAATAATTTTATCAGCATTATCTTTGGCTTCTTGATAATCCATCCGACGCGATTGACCTAAAAAAGCCAAAGTATTTTCTAAGATAGATTGTTCTGATTTTTCTCCAAAACGAGGCCAGTTTCTAATTTTGCCTTGGCGGCAATATTCGATTAATTGATCTAAGGCTTTGATCGGATCTTTTGAAAATTTAAGTTTTTTAGTGAGAATTGAGGCGGTTTTTGGACCAATACTGTTGATTTTAGTAAAAATGAAGACTAAAGGAGAAATGCCTTTGAAAGCTCTAATAATGTGTGGGTGAAGTTTATTTTTGGTGAAAAGATAAGTTATTTTGGCAAAAATATTTGGACCAATACCGGGAATATTATCGAACAATTGGGGGTCTTTTTGCCAGAGTTTAAAAACAGATTCAGGATAGGTCAAAATAGTTTCGGCAGCATCCTGATAGGATTTAATTCGGAAGAAATTTTTCTTTTTAATTTCATAGGCTGTGGCGATATTTTGAAGTAATTCAGCAACTTCAGTATTAGAGTATTCTTTTTTGGATTTACTCATTAATTAATTATAACCCGGATTAATAAATCGTTGTTTAAAAAGGAAAGATTTGATATAGTATCAAAGTACTTAATAGACCAAGGGCTCGTGGTGCAGCGGTCTAGCACATCCGCCTGTCACGCGGAAGATCGTGGGTTCGAATCCCATCGGGCCCGCCTACTCCGCCAGCTGGCGGATTCGGCGAGGTAAACCCGCTTTGAATATTAATCCCCTATTTAGGTGATTTTTTGATATATAATTTAGTTATGGTTAAGTTTATTTATTTTGATTTTGGAGCGGTGTTGGTCAATTACGATGAAGTTTTTAAGAAAGTTTGTACGGATTTTAATTTGGATAGAGATGAGTTTAAAAATTTCTATAATGGTTTCGTTTTGGATATGGATGTTGGTAAGGAGAGTGTGTCTGGATTTTGGAAAAAATCTGCAGAAAATTTTGGACTTAAAAATGCTTTAGAGTATGATTTGGCAAAATCGTGGGTATCTGATTATAAAATAATTCAACCGGTTTTTGATATGATTCGTTCTTTGGAAGGTAAGGTCGATATGGGAATTATTTCGAATATACATGCTGATGTTTGGTGGGCGGCTTTTGAAGATAACTGGGTACCAAAAGTTAAGTATAAAGAAATATTATTATCTTCTGACTTGGGAGTAATTAAACCAATTAGAGATATTTATGAAATAGCTCAAGAAAAAGCAAATGTGAAAGCAGAAGAAATTTTATTCATAGATGATAAAGAAGAAAATTTGGTTGAACCTAAAAAAATGGGTTGGAAAACAATACTTTTTGATCAAAATAAGGCTGTTGATGGAGTTAATAAGATAATGGAAGTGTTACGCTAATTTAGATAAGGATAATCTTGAATTTTTTGATGGTATAATTCCGAAAAATACAAATAAAAGCTTTTGTATAATACAAATTATGTTATTTTTGGCCCTTTTGAAAATTTAGTAATTCTGTTTCGACAAAATTGATGGGAGGGATGGCTATGTTGATGGTGGCAAACATCGTTGGTGTTCTGAGTGTATCGATGTTTCTCATTGGGTTGGTTTTGATAGCCTTCAATTTTACCGACGACGATTTTTCCTATCGCGAAGTTTCGTGGTTTGATCAGGGTGATCCGAAGCTATGTCGACTTCGTTGGGGAAAGAAAGTTTTCTTGGATTCGGCAATTTTAATGGTGGTTTTAATCACCATATTGTATAAATTGTCGACTCTGGGAATCTTTTTTTAACCTGACCGTGAATCCGGATGAAATGCGAAAGCAAAGTAATCCGGATTTATTTTTGAACTGATTAATGTCTTATAATATTGATTTTAGAGATATTTTTTGATATAATTAATTTATAGTTTTAGCCATAAAGCGGCGGAAAACTGTTTTTGATATTGGTGCTTTTGTACTTTAAAAAAAAATTTTAATTCAAAAAAAACGGTTTTTTGTTCGAATAATAAGTGGAGGGTTTATCTATGATGATTTTCATCGGATTGCAGACGATTTTTTACGAGTTGTTGGTGTTTGGTGGTTTCTTTATTTTTATGAAGAATCGCAGAACCTTTAAAGTAAGGAGAATGCGTTCTCATAATTTTACTTTTGTAGGTTATCCAACGATGAAATTAAATGTTCATCGACTGAGCAACAGAACTATGCGAATGCGTCGTATTTGCGGTTTAGTGATTATGTTTGCTGGATTAATACCTTTAGTTTTAGCAATTATATATTTCTGTACGGCGTAATCTGATAGTCTCGGGGGCGGAAGTGGAAACGCGGAAGCCTTCGAGGCACCGAATTTGATTTGGTTTACATTCCAAGTTGGAGTGTAAAAAAATAGAAAGAGGTGTCTGGTATGATGAATTTGACTCTAAATCAGTGGTGGAAAGTGTTCTTGGAAGTTCTGAGAGACACTGACTATTCGTTGTTCCAAGCGGTTGATTTTATGATTGGCAAGTATGGTGAACCTAACCAAAGAGAAAATATTTCTCAAAAGTTCGAAGACACTATGGAATTAGACTAGTCGTAGAGTGCTGGAGGTGCTTTGGAGTGGGAAAAGTAATTTTTCTCAATGAAGAAGCACAAAAGATGTTTTCAGCTTTATCAGATGAAAACAAAAATACCGGAGTTGGCGATTATATTTCAGAGAGTCTGAAAAAGTTGATCGATGCAGTTGATCAAGGTTTGTCATATGAGGAGATTCAACGAAATGTAGTTGATCCAATTCAGTTCGCCCGAGAATATTGGATGGAGTTATATTTCACATCTAAAACTCCGAAAGAAAAACGGGAAGCTGTTCTTGAATTGAGAAGGTTAATGTTGTTAATCAATGGGAAACCACTTGATTAATTAGAAATACAAAAGCACAACCCCTGGGTTGATAAATGCGGCTTTAGCTGCATGAATCAATTTGGGGGTATTTTTTATTCTAAAATACCGTCTAAATCGACATCGTAAATAATTTCTTCAGCAACGAGTCGATAATTAAGAATTTCTTTTTTATCGAACCAAATTTTAATTTCTTTTTCAGCTTCTTCGACTGTTCCAGAAGAGTGAATAATATTTCTAACAGCACGAGAATCAGTGTCGGCGGCGGTATATGAATCAATAGTATAGTCACCACGAATAGTTCCTGGAGCGGATGATAATGGCTCGGTAGAACCAGTAATTTTTCGAACGATAGCGACAGCTCCCATACCTTGCCAAACCATGGAGACAACTGGACCGCTGCTCATAAAATCCATTAATTTTCGACGGATACCTTCAGCAAACTCAACAGGATCATTACCGGGTAATGGTAAGCCCTTGGCTTTGTATGATTCAAAAGTTTTAGTGCCACTTTTAATGGCCCAATCAGGATCAATGGAATAATGTTTGAGAGCAAGTTCTCTGGTAGGAATGACCATTTTTAAACCGACTAATTTAAGACCACATGTTTCATATCTTTTGATTACTTCTCCAATAAGCCCACGCTGGACGCCATCTGGTTTAATAATAACTAAAGTTTGTTCTTGTTTACTGTCAAAATTTTTCATATGTGGTTTATTTTGGCGGAAAAGTTAAGAATAATCAAGGGTTTAAAACCTATTGATTATATTGATATTCATCGATATAATCGACTTATGGATAAAATATTTAAAGCGTTAGCAGATAAAAATAGAAGAAAGATATTAACTTTATTGAAGGATGGGGAAAAAACGGTTAGTGAGTTGTTAAAAGATTTTGATATTGGTCAAGCGACACTATCAAACCATTTGTCTATTTTAAGAAAAGCCCAATTAGTAGATTTTAAAATAAATGGAAAACTTAGAATTTATAGGCTAAATTTGAATCTTCTGGTTGCATTTGCGGAGAATATGCGTAAATTTGCTGGAAAATTGGATGATTCTTTTATTGAAGAGATTGAAATTAGATCGAGAAGGGTGTAAATTGAAATTAATTTATAATTAATTCTTATTTACACAAAAAATGAATTTTTCAGATATCAAAAAGAAATATTTTAAATCGACCGAAGAAGTTGTAAGTATGTTTTTGGGATTAGTGATTGTAATTGTTGTTGGAAGTTTAATATTTAACTATTTTCAAAAAAGCAAAGGAGTAATAGATATTCCTGGTTCAACTGATATTAAATTGACTGATGATGTAGCGGAAAAATTAAATGAAAACGGAGAAAGAATTTATCAAGTAGTTAAGGGTGATAGTTTGTGGAAAATTGCTGTTAAGGAATATGGTGATGGCTATCAATGGACTAAAATTGTCACGGCTAATAATTTAAAAAATGCTTCAGTTATTAGTGTGGGGCAAAAAATAGTGTTGCCGAAATCTGAAGTAAATAAAGAAGTTTTAGCTAAACAGAATGATGAAAGACAAATTATTTCGCCGGGCAGTGAGTATAAAGTAGTTAAAGGTGATAGTTTATGGAAGATTGCAGTAAGAGCTTACAGTGATGGATATCAATGGACAAAAATTTGGCAAGAGAATAAAAGTAAACTTAATAATCCTAATGGTTTAGCGATTGGGATGATGTTGACAATACCTAAATTAAACTAAAATTATTGTATAATTTGTACGTTGCGGCTATAGTTTAGTGGTAAAATATGTCCTTCCCAAGGATAGGTCGAGGGTTCAATTCCCTCTAGCCGCTCAAGGATGTATAATTGTGTTTAGTGATGAAAATGATGGAATTTGCCAACAATAAAAAAGAAGAGAACGGTTATTGTCCTGATAAATTGAAGAAATATATTGAAGTTTCTGAATTAAGAGTGGTTAGTGAAGATTTTAGGATTCGTTTATCAAGTGGATTGGCTGAAAAATATGATGCTGGGGTTTATAAAACTTCGATTAAGAATTTGACAGAAAATATAAACCAAATAAAGAAACTTGGTTTAAGGTATCCAGGCAATGCTGATCCTATTTTTTATGTTTATATTGTCCCTGATGAAGATTTTATTGAGCTATTACAATATCCGTATAAAACACGGAAAGGTGGAGGAAGACCCGTTCTGTCTTATGATTTGGATGGTTTTTCTTCGGCTTATGGGTTGAGTCAGAATATATGTGCTAACAGTGTTGATAATCCAAGTATTTCAAAAATTGTTAATGATATACATGAATTTGGGCATTTAGTTCATAGCCAGTTTTTTAATAAAGACAGATTTATTTGTGAGGGTTTTGCGGAAACATTACCCCTTTATACTATGGATTATGAATCTGTTTTTGATGAACATCGCAATGCTATAAAGAGAATGAAATCGAACCAAATATATTCAGTAGAGGATCTTTTGGTTATGGCTAGAAAAGGTAACTTTAATGAAGGTGTTTTAATACCGGACAGATCTTGTTCTTTTGATTTGTCTTATATCTCTTCATATTTATTTGTTCGTGGTTGTATGGAAAAAATGGTGGATAAGTTTAATATTTCAAGAATTGAGGCTACGCAAAAATTTTTGGAAATGGTGAGAAAATCTCGATGTTCAAACGAATGGCTAGTTTTGGATTTATCAAATGATTTGGGAATGTCTGGTGATGAATTACTGTATGACAAAAGACTTCAAATTGAAACTTTAAAGAGGATAAGTGAGAAGAGAAAATTCTAATGATAAAATAGAGTGTTATTTAATAAACTTATTTTTTGCCGGAGTAGCTCAGTTGGTAGAGCAAAGCTTTCGTAAAGCTGGGGTCGGGAGTTCGACTCTCCCCTTCGGCTCACAGAATTAAAAAAGTTGGTAGAGCAAAGCTTTCGCCCGCCTGCAGAAGCTATTGCTTCAGCAATTGCGGGCAGGTAAAGTTGAGGTCGGGAGTTCGACTCTCCCCTCCGGCTCTTTAATTAGTTTATAGATCGTAGATATTAGATCTTAGGAAGACAAAATAAAAGCTTAAGTCGCAAAACAAAGTAAATGTTATACTTTAATATATTATGGCTGAGTTCAAACGTTCACGTTTAAATAGAAAAAATAATGAACAAATAACCAAAAAAACGGTTTTTTTGGGTTTAATAACTATTGTTTTAGCAGTAGTTACTTTGGTCTTTGGTTTACCGTTATTAATAAAATTCTCGGTTTTTTTAGGTCAAGACAGAAGTAAAAAGCAATCAGAAAGTGAAGTTAAAAAAGTTCCACCAATTGCACCTAGATTAGTAATTCCTTATGAGGCGACAAATAGTGGTGAGATTAAGGTGAGTGGTTTTGCTGAAGCAAAAGTGGTAGTTGAGTTATTTAAAAATGATACTTCAGTAGGGAAAACTGAAGTGACAGAAAATGGAGATTTTTCTTTTGATAAGTTGTCTTTGGATGAGGGTGAAAATAAATTTACAGCGATGGCTAGTACAGAAGAATCAGGAAGTGGTGATGATTCAAAAGTTTTAGTGGTGGTTTATGATAAAAAAGCTCCTGAACTGACAGTAACTAATCCTAGTGAGGAAAGTTTAACGGTTGATTATGCTGATTTTGATATTATTGGAAAAACTGAAGTTGGTGCTAGTGTTTCTATTAATAATAGAATTGCTAGTGTTGATGGTGATGGAAATTTTAAATTGAAATGGCAACTGAATACGGGCAAGAATGAGTTAGAGATAACAGTCAGAGATTTGGCAGGTAATGAGACAAAAAAGAAGATTACAATAACTTATTCCCTTTAGAGAATAATTAAACCAAGTAATACCCAAGGGTAGAGTAATGAATTAGCAAATAGAGAGTGAATAATAGTGGCAATGAAACAGGATTGAAGAGTAATATTTGATTTAATAAATATTTTTTTGAAACCGAGGATAAAAAGAATGCCACCAATGAAACCAGAGGTAATAAAAATAGTGAGTAAACTACCGTCAAATCCATTGTTTGCGTGTGACATTTCATTAGTGGTTTTTTTAAAATATGAAATATTGTTGTAGCCAATGCCAAAAATTGGATGTTGAATAAAAAGAGATATTCCTTCGTGATAATTTTCAATTTTAGCTCTTATAGATGAAGTTCTCTCAAGTTTAGTTCCCTCTCCCGGTTGGCGGGGTAGTGAAAATATGGTTAATATTACTAGTAATAAAGTTGATAAAAAAATAGAAATTTTTTTATTTTTCCAAGCAATATAAGTAAAGGCAAAAATGAGAGATAATAAAGTTGAACGGCTATAAGTTAAGACTAGAGGAATATAAGTTATAATTAATATTGGCCATCGATAAGGCATTTTTTTATCTAGAAAAACTTTTATTAAAAAAAATAAATAGATTAAACCAGTGAAAGTCGGGTCAAAATAGGTACTGATTAATCGATAAAGATGCGGGTCCCAATTATCAATATTAAAATAAGTGAAGTCTGGCCAAATGAAATATTGAATTAACCCAAAAATAATATTGGCAATAATTGATAAATAAAATAAGTTTTTGAGTTTTTGGCTTATTATTGGCGGAAAGATAAAAAGAAATATTAAACATGTTAATCTGATCAAATAAAAAATTGGTTTGAGGGAATAGATTTGAAATTTAAATAAAGTTAGTCCTAAAAGTAACCAAGAATAAATTAAAAAATAAACTAAAAATTTATTTTTAATTTTGAGAGTGTGATTTTTGAAGTGAAAAAAAAGATTGAAAAGACAAAAAATAACGATAGCAATATCGATTAGGGGAAAATTAAAACCAAATAAATTTAGGCGAAAGATTTGACCAATAAAAAAAGAAAAACAAACAAAAATGAAAATTATTGTCGATACAAATGCCATAATTTTGCCTTATTAAGAAATACGTGAAAGCTCATACATAAGGCCATAATTATACCGGCTGTGCCATCAAGAAAACCCAATTTAAAAAAATAATCCTCAATAAACTTCCCTATTGGCAAAAAAATAATCTGATAAATGTTAATTTTGATTCCTTGCGAATACATTTCTTGAGACCGTATATCAGTGTAAAAATTTATTTTTTGAATAAATGATTTGATGGTTGGATGTGAATAATGTTGAATAGTCAAGTCAGTTTTTCTGGTATCTTTTTTGGTAGTCCAAACTTCGTGAACCTGACCTTTAAATTGGCCATAATTTTTATTAAATAATCGAGTGAAATTTAAGAAAGCATTTTCACCATGAGATAATTTTTTCCCAAGAAAGATATCTTGTCGTTTAAATGAGTAGGATTTGTATTGATGTCTATCGAAATGATTTAAAAATCGGATTAATTTTTTGCTTGGTTGTTCGTCAGCATCAAGAGAAAAGATCCAATTGCATTTGGCTTGGGAGATACCGTAATTACGTTGGGCGGCAAAATCATTATTTAGAGAGTGGCTAAAAATTTTGACTTGGCGATGTTTTGATTCAAGTTTTTTGGCAACTTCAAGAGTGTCGTCGGTGGAATTGTCGTCGACGACAATAACTTCTTTGATAGTTGGACAGTGTTTGAGCCAGACAAAATTTTCTTCCAAATTTTTGGATTCATTGTGAGTGAGAAGAAGAAGGGAGAGATGATTATGAAGTTTTTTCATTTTTGATATGTTTATGGTAGTACTCTAGTATTTTATCAGAAGTATACTTCCAATCTATTGTATTTATTTGTTTAAATTTTAGAATGTCTTGTGTTAGAACTTTTTTAAGTACGTTTCTTGCCTCAGTTAGATTCGAATATAAATAACCATTAACTCCATTTTGAATAATTTCTGGAGTTCCACCTTCTTCTTTACCTAGAACTAGACAGTTATTTGATGTAGCTTCAAGTGTGGTTATTCCAAATGGTTCATAGCTATTATTAGCTAGGTATATTGAATAATATTTGTATAAATCGTCTTTGGTCTTATCGTTTTCTGTTTGAATTAAATTCAAAAATACTTTTTTCTTTTTTGCGAGTTTGTAAATTTTTTTAGTTTCTGGTACTTCCCTACCTAAAATAGTTAAATTATTACTTATCCCACTCAATTGATTTATAGAATAATCATGTCCTTTTATTTTTGACAGTTGGCCCACTGATAATACTTTTTTATTATTTTTAATTGAAATATTTTTAGGAATGATTGGTTTTAGGCCTGGATATATTATTGTTGATTTTTTATTATAAATTTTTCTTAGTTTTTTGGCGGTAAATCTAGAATTAGAGATTATGTGCTTAGCGCATCGACAATTTTTCCAATCAATATATTTAATCGGTAGTCTAATTATTCTTGTTAAAATTCGTTTTGGGTTCCAATAGTCAAATGAAGTTGGCTCATAGAATTCTCTTTTGGGTTCAGTAAAAAAATAAATTACCTTATTTTTGTTTTTTAAAAATCTTAATACATATGGTGATTGTGTTAATAAACACGGGAAAACCAGTATTAAGTCATAGTTTTTTTTGTTTATATCTTCAGCTATTTTTTGATTTATTTTTTTTAAATCTGACAAAATTAAGAACAACTCTTTAAAAATATTTTTTTCTTTTTTTATTTTATATAAATAGAAATTGTTAATTATTTTTTTTGGGATGTTTTCTTGAAAACCATAAATATCTATTTCGTTATTTTTTTTTAAGAATTTTATCGGGAAAATAATAGAGTTTAGTGCTCCACCGTTTTCTAGATTGTGAAATATAGCAATTTTCATTTGGCAGTTGATAATTTAATTTTTATAAATATTATTTAATTGTATGAGACGATTTTTGGGATTGGTGTCGGTTTTTGTTTTGTTTGTATTTTTATTTGTATCTGATACTTTTGCTGTGAGTTATTTTAATGATAATTTTGATCTTAGAAACGATTTAGTTTGGAACTATTTTTGTAATTACTCTGAAAAGAGTAGTTGTAATATATCGTCTCCTAATATTTCTTATACAGGTGGAAATATTACATTAAGTACTACTAGTTCTAATTTTCCTGTTGTTGTATCGAAGAATGTTTTATTTCCAAATGAAGGTAATTTCTCAGTTAAAATTAAATTTCGCTATCCCGAAACAACAAATAGGGGTGTTGGTTTAGGTATAGGTTTCACTGGTCCTTCACCGTATTATAAATTATTTTCACAGTTTGGAATATGGAAAGATAATAGTAGTAATGAAGGTTTTAAATTTTACTACAATGATTTTGATGATAATTATACACAAGGTTTTTGTTCTAATTTTACAGATTCAACTGATGATAATTTTGGTCGTTATACTATTAAAAATATTGGTTTATCTGATGATTTTTGGCACTTATTTGAGGTATATAAAATAGACAATATTTATAAAATTTATATTGATAGAAGTTTAAATAGTGAACCTATCTTTACTACTGAAATAAGGAATAATTGTATTCCAAAAAATATTTGGTTTGGTAATTTTATAGAAGATGGTGGTGGAGATTGGACTAGTTTTTCTTTGGACGAAATAAGTGTTTCGAGTGATTATTTTCCAACTGGCATGCCGACACCAACTGATACTCCAACCCCGACTGAGACGCCAATGCCAACAGAAACACCAACTCCGACTAATACTCTAACGCCGACTGAAACACCTGTGCCGACACCGACTCCATTGGAGAGAAAGAAAAAGATTTTTATTTTGCCTGGTTTAGGGGCAAGCTGGAATTCGAGTGCAATTGTTTATAACCAGAGTGTCAGTAATAGTGATTGGAAAATGACGCCATTTGTAAATAATTATGACGGATTAATTGAGTTAATGAATTTAAATGGACTGGAAAAAGATAAAGATTATTTTGTTTGGAATTATGATTGGAGGAAAAATATTGCCAATATAAAAACTGACTTTGATGAATATGTTAGGAGTAAAAATTTATCTGAGACGGATGATGTTTATTTGATTGGACATAGTTTGGGTGGAGTAGTGGCGAGATTGTGGGCACAAGATAATAATAATGAGAATACTAAAAAGGTGATTACTTTAGGTTCGCCTAATTTAGGGTCTTTGGATGCATATTCGGTTTGGAATGGCGGAAAAGTGCTGAAAAATAATGGTTTAACTTCGGTAGTTTTTAATATTATTTTGGGTTTACAAAATAAAGGGTTTATTTTAACGGATTTGGATAAAATTAGAAATTATGCTCCAGTAGTCAAAGATTTATTGCCGATTTTTGACTATGCTACCAAAAATAAAAAAACTATTTCTTGGAATTCAATGGAAAGTCATAACGATTTTTTGAAAAATCAAAATGATAATATGTCTCGAATTAGTGATAAATTTGAACCTTTTGTTGGAGTGGGTTTTTCAACTCCAAATATAATAAATCTGACAAATCGATCGTTTATTTCTAAATCTTTAGGATTATGGCCTGACGGGGAAATAAAAAATTATTCAACTTCGATTGGTGATGGAACAGTACTTAAAAATAGTTCTAGTATGAGTCTAAACGATATTGTGGAAATTAATTCTAAGCATGGAGATATTCCGAATAATTCAATTGGTCAAATAGCTTTGAGTGTTGGTTTATCTAATGTAAACATTTCTTCTGATTACCCCGATAATTTTTCTGATGGTTTAGTGGTTTTTGTTGGGTCTCCAGTGACGTCGTTTTTAAAATGTGGGAACGATATTTATCAAGAAGATAGTGGTTTTATTTTGGTAAAAAATAAAAATTACAGTGAATGTGATTTGAATTTATCCCCTACTGATAGTGGAATGGTTCATGTGGTTTTGGGAAATACGACAACTAATGAGTGGAACTATTTTGAAAATGAAGTTAGTTTAAATAATCCAGAGAAAATAAAAATTGATTATAAAAGGGCAGAAATAAAAATTGATGTTAGTAATAAACAACTTTTGAAAGATGAAATAAAAAGTGATTTGGGAAAACTGGGTTTGAATAAGGCGATTAAATTTTTAGATAAAAATGATTTAGGGAAAGTGGCTTGGTATGTTTTTGAATATAGAAAAAATAATAGTGAAAGAGTTATAAGTCAAAGAATTTTAGATAATTTGTTTATATATAGTTCAATAGTTAGTCCGGATAAAATTAGAGGTAATTACAGGTGGTTAGATTTATATATCGATTTGATGGAAAAAACTTTAGAAATAAAATCAAAAAGAAAGAATATTCCTAAAAAATCGGTTGAGAGTTTGATTCAATTGAAAAACTTGGAAGATAAGATTGATCTTGTAGTTAAAAGTAAAAAATATCCGGATTACTCTGTGGCTGTTGGTTTAGCGTTGGGATATGGAAGTGAGGTAATAGAAAATTAGATTGTATCTAGAGAAGACACTCGACTTTGGGACAATGATTTTTCTGCTGAATTAGTAGTGTGATTTTGTTCGTACTGAAGTTTATAAAGAAAATAATTCAAATCAGTTTTTTCTGGTATAACAATCTTTTTACCAACAGACTGGTCTTCGAGTTTGTGTATAAAGTCATCAGGACATCTAATAATAGTTAAAGCAATTGTTTCGGTTGATAAATTTGGGTATTTTTGGTGATAATATTCAATTCTTTTAATTAGTCCATCTATAAATACATTAGCTTTTTCTTGATGAAAAAAAGAAACGTTAAGTAAAACCTCTTGAAGAGATGCACCAAATAAATGTTTGTTTTTGATTTTGTTTAATAAGCTTTCGTATATTGTCTTCCCTTGTTCTATAAAAGTTATTGGATTAGTTCTTTTTTGGAGTAATGCATATTTAAGCAAATCTTCCATGTGCTCTTGATTGACTTGACTAATGACTTCGTCGTCTTTGTATTGGATTAATAACTGATCAAAAAGTTTTATAGCTTGATTAGTGGTTTGATCAGGATTCCTTTGGTTTAAGAGTAATAGATAAAATAATATGTAATTATTTGTTTCATATAATTTATTCGGTAGTGTTTCTTTAAAAGATTTGTAAATATTTTCAATTAACTCAATAGCCTTATCTAAATTGGGACACTGAGAAGATATTAATTTTAATAAACTTAAGTTTTCAGTAATAATTGATTCTGGTTTTTTAGAGAATCTTGATGTTAGCCTGTCGGTAAGTCTTTTTATTTCGATTGGTTTAGAAATATAATCATTAGGAAAATTTTTGGCTATAAAATTTACTAGTGAAGAGTCAAAAAAAATGGGGTTGGAAATAACTATTGGTTGTTCTTTTATTTTTAAATAACTTTCACCAACTTCAGATTTTGATTCATTTAAGATTATTATTGGAGCTGTTTCTGGTGTGTTTTGGGTAGTGTTTTGTTCCAGATTTATTCTTTGTTGCTTTAGACTCTCCAAGACATTTTCGAGTGGATTAATTAATCCACTTAACTGTTGGTTAACTTGTTGGTTTTTTTCTTGGGAAAAGTTAATTAATTTTTCGAGGTTACTAATTGTTGGTTTTTTGGAAGTATTTTTTTTGGAGTCGAGGGGTTTATTTTTTTCTTTTGTGTCAAGTTTTACTTGAGATAATCTTCTATCTTTGGCGATTTTAGTGATTATTCTGTCGGCAGTTGTATAACTGCTTGAAGCAATGGCTTTAGCTAGTTCTGAGTCGGTTATTTCTAAACCATCTAATCGATATCGTAATTTATTAAAGATAATTTCTTTTCTGGAAATTACTCCAAAAATGTTGTTTGGGTATCGAGCCATTATCATTGATAGTATTTCTGGGTTGAAGAAACGGGTGATTTGCCTACTTCGACAAATTTTTTCAAACAGGTCTGGTAAAAAAAGATTTGGAGTTTCAATTGTTAAACAAAAACCTTGAAGATTGGAAATTGGGTTTCTATTAAAACTTTCTATTGTTTTTGCACAATGAAGATTAAATGCGTCAATAGCGCATCTTATCGGAGTGTTTGGTAATAAGATGTGTAAATTAGTTAGTAAACCGTGGTGATACGATTCTTCAAATGAAGACTCGTTAATACTAATCCCTTTAATAGTTTTGTGTAGGATAGCAATACTTTTACTGTAGGATTCTGTTTTGTAGTAGGCTTCAGCATTTTTTTTAACTTCATCAGAAACTTCTTTTGGATTTATTCGTGAACCACGGCATTGCCATACAAGTCTTTGTATACTTTCAGAATTTGTTGTTTTGACCACTTCGGGATGAATAATTTTTTCTGTTAGTGACATGTTTTGGCTTATTCTACCAGAAAAAACGTATTAGTGTATAAGACAATTGTTCTTTAGAGTTTGTCGATTTCGGCAAGTAATTCGGTTAGTATATTTTCTTCAGGAACAGTTTTTAGAATTTGGCCTTTTTTAAAAATAACTCCTTGATGATGACCGCCGGCGACACCAATATCGGCTTCTTTAGCTTCGCCTGGACCATTAACGACACAGCCCATAACGGCAACAGTAATATTTTTGTCCACTGATAATAAAGCTTTTTCGACTTTGTTGGCTAATCCAATTAAATCAATTTCTGTACGGCCACAAGTGGGGCAAGAAATTAAATTAACTCCCCTACTTCGAAGTTTGAGTGATTTTAAAATTTCCCAACCAACACGAACTTCTTCGAGTGGATCGCCAGTTAAAGAGACGCGAATGGTGTCACCTAAGCCTTCAAAAAGCATGATTCCTAATCCAACAGAACTTTTGACAGTGCCGGTATTTAACGTGCCTGCTTCGGTAATGCCGAGGTGTAATGGGTAATCAACTTTTTGAGATAAAAGACGATAAGCCTCGACAGTTCGTTGAATGTCAGAAGCTTTCATAGAAATGACAATATTATGAAAATTTAATTTTTCTAAAATTTGAATATGTTTAAGAGCACTTTCGACCATGGCTTGAGCGGTTCGACCATATTTGGCTTCGGCTTCTTTTTCGAGGGATCCAGTGTTAATACCAATACGAATGGGAATATTTTTGTCCTTACAGGCATCGACAACTTTTTGAACATTTTCGTTTGAGCCAATATTACCCGGATTAATACGAACTTTATCAACTCCATTTTTGATGGATTCTAAGGCTAATTGGTAATCGAAATGAATATCAGCAACTAAAGGAATGTGAATATTTTTTTTAATATCTTTGATGGCTTTGGCAGCAGCCATGTCAGGAACAGCAACACGAATGATTTCACAACCGGCGTTTTCTAGATCCAAAATTTGTTTAGTGGTAGCAATAGCATTGCGAGTGTCGGTATTACACATTGATTGAACTAGTATAGGGTTACCTCCACCAATTTTGAGATTACCGATTTGAACTGTACGAGTTTGTTTCATAATTTGTTAGTCGTGATATTTGAAAATTACCTTTGTGGTTGTTGGAGGACTCGAACCTCTGACCTCTTCGATGTGAACGAAGCGCTCTAACCAACTGAGCTAAACAACCTTATTATTGAGTGTGTCTATTATAACTTTTTTAATTTTTTTTCCAAATCCTGACTTGTAAAATTTTTCTCTACTAAGTGCGTCAGCTTTGCAATGATATTTTTCAAAATATTTTAATATGAATGGACCATTATTTTTTGTCCAATCATTACATCCCAAATTATGTTCATCTAATCTTTCTTGTGGGTTTTTCTCTGTGTAACCGACATATATTTTTCCATTCTTAATGCTTTCTAAAAAATATGTGTAATACATTTTGTGAATGTAGTACTCTAACCTCGGCCAGAGGCCGATCAGCCTTTGGCTGAAACTGAGCTTTTTAAATTCCTAGTATTTTGTAATTATATCAGCTAGAATTTGAAGTATGAAATCTAACTATAAATATCAGAAAGGGTTTGCTTTGGGAAAATTTTTATTGGAATTTATTCAATCGATCGTGCTGGCTTTGGCAGTATTTGTATTGTTTTATTTATTTGTGGCCCAACCGAATGAAGTTAAAGGGAGTTCGATGTTTCCTAATTTTAAAGATAAGCAATATTTATTAACAGAAAAAATTAGCTATCAATTTAATGAGCCTCAACGAGGTGATGTAGTAATTTTTAAGGCTCCGGCAAGTGAGCCATGTGCGGCTGATGAGTGTGAATATATTAAACGGGTTATTGGTGTTCCTGGTGATAAAGTGATGGTTAAAGAGGGAGATGTTTATTTAAATGGAGAAAAATTGGATCAATCGTTTTTACCAGAGATGGTTTATAGCTCTCCGGGTGAATACATGGAAGAGGGAATAGAAAAAGAAGTACCTGAGGGTCAATATTTATGTTTTGGTGATAATCGACCGAATTCTAGGGATGGACGTGAATTTGGACCTATTAATAGGGATTTAATTATAGGGAAAGCCTTTTTAAGATATTGGCCTTTAGATTCTGTTGGTTTAATTCCAAAAGTGAGTTTTTAATCTTGATCTTTGAAATTAGTTAAATCTTTTCGACAGATTTGTTTATAAAGTTCTTTAAGGTTTTTGAAACGATCGTCTACAGATCCTTTGAATTGAAATGTAACCTGGGTAACAACATTAGTTTGAGTAATTTTGACATTGGTGGTTTTGTCGTTAAAAAATCCCTTAAAGTCGGAGCTGATATTGTCAAGGCGGGATTTAAGAAATTGGGGAATATTTTCTTTAGTTATAGGTACACTCCCCTCTTCAATTTTTTTCTTCATACGACGAGCGATATCTTCGGCCCGTCTAACAGAGGCTTTTTCTTTGAGGACGATTTTATAGGCTTCGATAGTTAAACGAGTGTCTCCGATACTAGAAAGGGCTCTGGCGTGACCTTCAGAAATAAGTCCGGATAATAAACCATCTTTGAGAGCATCTGGTAAAGTTAATAATTTTAAACAGTTAATAACATAAGGAACGCTTTTACTGACTTTTTTGGCAATTTGATTGTTATCAAACTGGAATTCATCTTTGAGTCGGAGAAAGGCTTTGGCTCTTTCGATTGGATTTAAATCTTTTCTTTGGACATTTTCGACAATAGCCATCTCTAGCATTTGCTGAGGGTTAGTTTCTTTGACAATAGCCGGGACATATTCTAATTTTAGAATTCTGGCGGCACGCCAGCGACGTTCGCCAGCAATAATTTGATATCCCGCTGGAGTTTTGGCAACAATGAGTGGTTCTAAAATTCCGTGTTCTTTAATCGATTCAACCAGTTCTGAAACTGATTCCGAAGAAATAATACCTCGTGGCTGGAGTGGATTTGGTTCTAACTGATTGGTAGGAATTTGAGTAACCTGTTTTATCATACATTCAGGTTACTATGAAAAACTTCGTGAAAAAAGGAGACAAAAGTATCTCAAAACAAATCAGATTTTAGAATTAATTAGCCTTTGACGACAGAGACGAAACTTTTTCCTAGTTTTTTGAAAAATTTTACAATTCCTGGGCGGATTGCATAAATGGTGTAGTCTTTACCAACTTTAGTACCTTGGCCGGCATGAAAACTTGAACCAACCTGACGAATTATAATTTGACCGACTTCAGCTTTTTGACCACCAAATTTTTTAACACCTCGGCGTTGACCGGGACGATTAGCTTTTTGATTTGTTTTTCCTTGTGATTTTGTATGTGCCATATTTAGTTATAAAGTAATTTTGGTAATTTGGATTTGGGTTAATTGAGCACGGAAACCACGGGTTTTACGATAACGTGATTTTTGTTTGTATTTAAAAACACGAACTTTTTCACCTTTAAAGTTTTTAACAACGGTAAATTCAACAGTGGCACCTTTAACAGTAGGAGTACCGACTTTGACTTCTTTGTTGTCAGAAACCAAAAGAACTTGGTCGAGAGTAACTTTCTCGCCTTCTTTTAGGTTCAAATTATTGACTGATAATTTTTGATTTTCTTCAACTTTAAATTGAGAGCCAGAAATGGCAATAACGGCTTGTTTCATACTTTTCGATTATAACATAGGAAAAAATGTAAGCAAGGATTAGTGTAACTCAACTATTTTTTCTTTTTCCTTAAAGATAACTTGATTAAAATGATTGAAAAATCCATTTCTTCCTAAGAGAGCAAATTGTTGATAATTACTAAAGTCAATTGTTGTTTCAAAATGTTTTTTATCTAAGTAAAGTTGTACTTTATGTCGATAAGCTTTTATTTCTATATCACCGATACCTCTAATCTTTATTTCTTCACCATCTTCAAGTTTGATTCCTATATTTTGAGCAAAACAGGATGGAAATAAATTCATATCTGATCCTGAATCTAGTAGACATGAGAATGGATATGGAGAAAGTTTGTGTTTAAAACATAACCTAACTACTACCATTGGTTTGAATATTTGAACAATATTATTGTTTTTGTCTCTGATTGGTAGTGGAATATAAGGAAATAAATCCATTATGGAGAAAAATATTTGAATGGAGTGACTTTCATTAAAATGACGTTTTTAATTTTTTGTTTGATTAGTTTTTTTTCTAGATCTTCCGCTTTATCTGCAGATTCAATTACTTTTGAATAGTCTTTGGTTATAGCCACCCATTTGTTTTCGTAATTTAATAAAGGATTTTTTATTTGTTTCATGTGTTTATTATACAAATAATTTTAGGATGAATAAATGACACCAATGGAAAACAGTAATGTCATAATAGATGAGCCACCGACTGACATAAATGGTAATGGAATTCCTGTGACAGGTAAAATTCCAATGTTCATGCCTATATTGACGAAAGCTTGCATCCAAATTTGAACAGCAATTCCTAAAGTAAATAAAAATAAAACACGGTTATTTTTGGAGAGAAAAGCTTTATTAAATAAAGTTTTAATTAAAAAATAATAAGCAGAAAGAATAATAAAAACTCCAACAAAACCAAGCTCTTCGGCAGTAGTGGCAAACATAAAATCGGTGTGTTTTTCTGGTAAAAATAAAAGTTGTCCCTGAGTCCCTTTTTTATATCCTTTACCCCAAAAACCTCCTGAACCAATAGCAACTTTTGATTGGATAACATTGTAACCTTTCCCGAGAGGATCTGATGATGGATTAATAAAATTAATAATTCGGTCTTTTTGATAATCGTGAAGGACAACATTATATAGAACAGGTGAAAGTATTAATAATATTATTCCTAAGATAAGGGATATTTTTAGAAATTTATGGTTGTATAAAATAATCGGAACCATCAAAAAAAGAACTGACAGAGCGCTGCCTAAATCTGGTTGAAGCATAATAATACCGACAGGGATTAAATGGAGTAAAGGTAAATCAGTGTTGGCCAGAAAAAGCATGAGCCAGGGTTTAACAAATTCTGATGGTTGAATGGAAGTAAAGCCTAGGTCGATCCAACGGCGTGAGCCGCGGGTGATATTGTTTAAGAGAATTGGAATTAAAAGCAAAATGCACGAGCCAATAAAAATAAACCATTTGGATGAGGCAATTTGTTTGGGATTAACAAGTCGACCAATAAAAAAAAGAATTAAACCAATACCCCAAGCAATAAGTTGTTTGCCAACAGAACCGGGGGCGACAGAACTAACCATAAGAATATTGATGGAAAACAAGACAGCGAGACTGATTAAAACAGCCAACCAAGGTGTTTTGGTCATGATTAAATTCTAGCTGATTTTTTCTATTTTTAGTTGATCCGACTTGATGATAGATTCGGCTAGAGTTTTTGATTTAATTTCGTTTTCAAAATTTTCCGGCCAAGATGGGGCAAAAATATTGATTTTATCTTTGAGATCTAAATTGGCTTCTTTACGTAAACTCTGAATAGATCGGATTAAATCTCGAGCCTCACCTTCTTGTTTTAGTTCTGGAGTGATATTAGTGTCAAGAGTAACTACTAAATTGTCAGTTGAAGAAATTATTTCAATATTTTTAACGTTAATTTCGGTTTTAATAATTTCCAAAAGATCATCAGACAAATTAATCTTTTGATTTGAGGCAATAGTTAGTTTAGCCAATGGTTGACGTGTACTAATTTGTTGGGTTTTACGAATCATATTCCCCTGCTCGCAAATTTGTTGGACTAAAGTCATATTATCAGCTAATTTTTGATCAAAATTGTCGTGATGTGGGTAGAATGACAGGTGGATTGATTCTGTTGCTTGAGGAACTATTCCTACAACCAAAGTTTGCCAGATATATTCAGTAATAAATGGAATGATTGGAGCGACGGCTAAACTAAACTGGACTAAAACTTGCCAAAGGGTTTGAAGAGCATTGATATCACCATTAACAAATCGATCGCGGGATTGACGAATATACCAACGAGACAGATCATTAACGAATGGCTCAATTAGACGAGTGGCCGTCGGAAGATCATATTTATCTAAATTTTTTTCAAGATTATCAATAAAATTATTGGTTTGATTTTGAATCCATTGATCTAAAATATTTGGTGAAGACTGTTGCACTTCTTTTGGAGAAAAATCAAAGAGATTGGCATAAGTCAAAAAGTATTTGAAGGAATTCCAAAGAGGCAATAAAACATTTTTGACTTGATTATCGAATTCTTTTTCATCAAGATTAATGTTTTCACCGACCATAATAACACTGCCCATAAGGTAAAGACGCATGGCATCACCACCGTATTTTTGTAGAACCATTTTTGGATCAGGATAATTTTTGAAAAGTTTACTCATTTTGCGGCCATCAGTACCCATCATAGTGCCAGTGACAACACAATTTTTGAAACTTTCTGATTGAAATAAAGTGTTGGATAAAACATGAAGGGTATAAAACCAGCCACGAGTTTGGCCGATATATTCGACGATATAGTCGGCAGGGAAACTCTTTTCAAAAAATTCTTTATTTTCGAAAGGATAGTGAAGTTGGGCGTAAGGCATAGCACCGGACTCGAACCAACAATCAAGAACTTCGGGGACGCGGTGAACTTTTTTGCCACATTTGTCACAAGTAATAGTGATTTCGTCAATGTCAGGTTTGTGTAAATTGGTGACTTTTTGACCAGATTTTGCCTCTAAATCGGCAATACTCGATGGTACATATTTCTCACCACACTCACATTCCCAAACAGGAATGGGTGAAGCCCAAAAACGAGAACGAGATAAACACCAATCAGGAGCAGTTTCAATTCCTTGACCGAATCGGCCATTTTTGATGTGTTCTGGGACCCAATTAATTTTTTGGTTGGTGGAACGCATTTGGTCTTTAATTTTTTGAACATT
>CAZCFJ010000010.1:0-21488 GCA_964497945.1 uncultured Gammaproteobacteria bacterium
AATGGATTTTTATGAATATTTTTTGAATTACATTAATAAATTAAGAGAAAATGGCGAAAAAGTAATTTTTTGTGGGGATGTAAATACGGCTCATACAGAAATAGATTTGGCCAGACCAAAAGAAAATTCAAAGACATCAGGGTTTTTGGAAATTGAAAGGGCTTGGATAGATAAATTAATCGAAAATGGTTGGGTAGATACATTTAGAATGTTCCAGCCAGAGGCTGGTGGTAACTATACCTGGTGGGATCAATTTACCCGAGCCAAAGAAAGAAATGTGGGTTGGAGAATTGATTATTTTTTTGTGGATAAAGTTATAAAAAATCAGGTAAAATCGGCATTTATAATGCCAGAGATTGAAGGGTCAGATCATTGTCCAGTAGGAATTGAAATAGATTTATGAGATCTTGTCAAAGAAGAAAAAATCGATGTTTAAATTTTAATTATGATAGTAATGGGTGTTATTTTGTAACAATTTGTGTAAAACATAGATTTAATATTTTTGGAGATATTGAGGATGGCGAAATATATTTAACTGACTTTGGAATAACGGCAAATGAATTATGGAATGAAATTCCAACTCATTACCCAGATATTAAATTAGGTGAATACGTCGTGATGTCAGATCATATACATGGAATTTTATATATTGTAGGGAACAGGCATGCCTGTTCCCTACAAACAAGAAGACAAAATCAAAAATTACCAATCGTGGTTGGTTCATATAAATCTGCTGTGACAAAAGAGATAAATAAAACAATGTTTTTTGAATGGCAAAAATCGTTTTTTGATGAAATTATTAAAAGCAAAAAAGAATATTTGATTATAAAAAAGTATATTGTAGACAATCCGAAAGAATCAATTTTAAAACAAAAATAGTTTAGTCCCCTCTTTTTTGAGCCAGAGATTGTGTTTTTTGGAATCTGGATCATAAATGGCCAATTGACCCCAAAAAGTTTTGGAGTGGTTTTTGATCTTTAAATGAGTCAGTTCGTGAAGAAGAATGTGGCGGAATTGTAAATAAGGAAAGAAAACTATTTGCCAATTAAAATTTAAATTACCCCGAGAAGAGCAGGAACCATAACGAGAACTTTGATTGCGAACAGTGACATTATTGTATTCAAAATTATATTGTTTTTCTAAAAATGACAACTCATTTTTAATTAAAGAAAGAGCAAAAGGGCGAAGTTTGGTTTCTAAAATTTGTTTGACGTGACTGAGAGAATTTTTGGAAATATTGGCGTAAATTTTTTGAGTTTCAGGATAAATAACAACCGAATCTCTGGTGGTATTGATAAATATCAATTCATATTTTTTATCGAGAATAGAAAGCGATTTGAGATTTTTGAGAGATTTTTTGACAGGAATTTTTTGGGAATGAGAAATAATCCAGTCGGCGTTTTTTTTGATAAATTGAGTGATAACAAATGATGGAGTCAGACGCGGGCAAGAAACAACAAAAGAATGTTTGGATTGAAGACGGAGTCGAAGAGAAGAGATGGGTTTTTTGATAACGGTATAAGAATATTTTTTACCGTCAAAAATAATAGTCTCCATATTTAGGTATTTTAAAGCAAAAATGATATATTTATATTATGAAGAGGATTTACGTGGGAGCCGACCATCGAGGATTTAAACTGAAAAATGAAATAATTGAAAGTTTACGAAGAAACGAATGGGTAGTGACTGATTTGAGTGAAAAGTATAATCCAGAGGATGATTATCCAGATATAGCGGTAAATTTGGGAGAAAAAGTAGTGGCCGAAAAAACTTTAGGAGTGTTGATTTGTGGATCAGGAGCGGGAGTGTGTGCGGCAGTAAATAAAGTAAAGGGAGTCCGAGGAGCAATGGCTTTGAATGCCCGACAAGCAAGAAAAATGCGAGAAGACGATGATATAAATGTGTTGTGTTTGTCGGCGGATTTTGTATCCCCTGAAGAAAACAAAGAAATTGTGGATGAATTTTTGAAAGCAATTTTTATGACCGAAGAAAGATTTATTAGAAGAATTAATAAAATTAAACAATATGAAACAACTTAGATCAGTGGAAATGGTGCCGGAAAATGTAAATGTAATTTTAAGAATGGATACTGATTTGCCCTTTGAGGGAGAAACAATTTTGGATGACAGTCGACTTAAAAAAACTATTCCAACAATAAGATATTTACTAGAAAAAAATTGTCGAATAATAATTTTGGGTCATAGAGGTAGGCCCACCGGCAGCTCCGCCCAACAACAGTTTCACAGTTTAGATGGGCAGGCAGTCTTGGCGGGCAAGCCTGATAGATTTGATGAAAAATTATCACTTAAACCGGTTTATGTGGCTTTGATGGAATTATTACAAGACGGACAACAACTATTTGAAAGCGTCTTTGTAGATGATATTAAAGATGAACAAAAAATTAGTTCAGCATTTGAAAACAATCAAATAATTTTTGGAGAAAATCTAAGATTTTGGAGTGAAGAAGATACGGGTGATACTTCCCTATTTGGAGTAATTAAAAATTATACTCAAGTTTTCGTAAACGATGCTTTTGCAGTAGCTCACCGAAAGAATGCGTCAGTAATTTTACATCGGGAAACGGAAACCTATTATGGATTTAGTTTTGCTGAAGAAGTAGAAAAGATTAGCCAAATTTTGGAAAAAGAAGAAAGACCAATGACAATAATTTTGGGAGGAGCCAAGGAAGACAAGTTAAAGCACATAGATGATTTAATAAAAATAGCTGATCATATATTAATCGGCGGTAAATTACCTAAATTAGTTGAAAGTGAAAAGTTAAAAGTAGAAAGCAAAAAAGTTTTTTGGGCAAAGTTAAGAGAGGATGGATTGGACTTGAGTGAAGAAGATATTAATAATTTTAGTGAAATAATAAGTAGTTCTAAAACTGTAATTTGGTCCGGTGCTATGGGACTTTATGAACAGGTAAACTGTCGAGTTGGGACTCAAAAAATTGCGATAGCAGTGGCAAATTCTTTGGGTCAAAAAATAATTGCGGGAGGAGATACGAGTGCGTCAATAAAAGACTTAGGATTAAAAAATAAAATTGATTTTATTTGCAGTGGCGGCGGAGTCATGCTGGAAATGTTAGTTAAAGGTGATCTGCCGGCGTGGAGTTAGAAATATGAATATTTTTTTGTTTATAGTGACAATAGCTCTTGGCTTTATCTGTATAGTTCAGTTCGTATTTTACGAAAGTTTAGAAAAGAGATTTAATGAGGTTAAAGATGGATATTTGAATTTAGTAACAAAAAAAAGATTAATAGAAAACAGAAACTTTTTGAGGAATGATGAAAAAAAATTATTTACGATATTGAATCGCATAATCAGAGATAAAAATATTGTTCCACAGGTTCATTTGTCTGACTTAGCTGAAGTTAAGATTGGTTATAGAGATCATGATAATTTGTATTATGAATTAAATAGATTTATTTTTGATTTTGTAATTTTTGATAAAGATTTTAAACCAGAAATTGTGGTTGAATTAAACGGTAAATCGCATTTTTTCTTAAAAAATAGAATTAATAGAGATGCAATTGTAAAAAATTTAACAGAAAATTTAGATATAAAACTTATTGAAATTACTACTGATGAAATTTTTGATGAGGACAAAATTAAAGCTAAGTTTTTTAAAAGTTAAAGATTAATTACATTTAATAAATGTATGTTTTGAGATAATATTGTATATATGAAGCAAGATAAAAAAATAAGAATTGGAATTAATGGTTTTGGGAGAATTGGAAGTGTAGTATTGAGAGCCATATTGATGGAAAAATATGAAGTAGAGGTGGCAGCAATTAATACGATCAAATTTGACATGGAAACTTTTGTAATGCAGTTTAAATATGATTCAGTTTACGGTAGGTTTCCGGCGAAAATTGATTTTAGTGAACCAGAAAAAGCAGGTGAAATTGGAAGACTAAAAGTTGGTGATAAAGTAATCCCCTTCTTAAGTGAAATGGACCCAGCAAAGATCAGGTGGAAAGATTATGACGTAGATGTAGTATTGGAGTGCACAGGAGTTTTTACAGATAATAAAGCTTTGGCTCATACCAAGGGTGGAGCCAAAAAAGTAATAATTTCAGCACCAGCCAAAGATCCAAAAATTCCAGTTTATATTTTGGGGGTGAATGGTAATAAATATAAAGGGGAAACATTAATTTCTAATGGGTCATGTACGACTAATTGTGTGGCACCGATTGTAAAAATTATTGATGAAAAAATTGGTTTTCAAGAAGGAACATTGACAACAATTCATGCTTATACCACTAATCAAAATATTGTTGACGGTAATGGTAAGGATCCGCGCAGAGCCAGGGCAGCAGCGATTAATATTGTACCGACTTCAACTGGAGCGGCTGAGGCAGTGATTGCGGCCTATCCAGAAGCTAAGGGAAGATTTGGAGGGACGGCAATTAGAGTACCAGTGATTTGTGGAAGTTATTCTGATTTAACTTTTAAATTAGTCAGGAAAACGACAGTGGAGGAAATTAATTCAATTTTGACTGAGGCAAGTATGGAGCCAGAATTAGTGAGTCGGCTCAAAATTTCATATGAACCATTAGTATCCTCTGACATTCTGGGGAATAGCGCTTCATGTGTGATTGATACTTTAATGACTAAAGTAATTTCTGATGATATGGTAAGTATTGGGGCATGGTACGATAATGAATACGGCTATAGCTGCCGATTGATAGAAAACGCAATTGCAATATGCAAATAATTCCAACCATTTTAGAAAAAGATTTTGACCAAGCTCAGGAGAAGATTTTGGCGGTTAAAAATTTAGTAAAAAGGATTCAAATTGATGTAATTGACGGGGTTTTTAGTTTTGGAAAAACATTTGAATTGGAGCTAATTAACCGGATTGAAAATACGGATAATATATTATGGGAAACACATTTGATGGTAAAAGAGCCAATTAATTGGATAGAAAAGTCAATTCATATAAATGCAACAAGAATTATCGGTCAAGTAGAAATGATGAGTGATCGAGAAAAATTTATCAATAAAGTAAAAGATGCGGGATTGGAAGCAGGTTTGGCTTTTGATATAGAAACAGAAATTGACGGAATACCCGAAGAAACTGATGTAATTGTATTATTGGGTCGGAAGTCTGGGTTTGGAAGTTGGCCAATGGAAGATAAAGTATATAAAAAAATTAAACAGTTGGTTAATTTGAGAAAAGATAGAGATTTGGATTTTTTGATAGGAGTTGATGGTGGAATAAATGAAGATAATATTAAAAAATTAGAAGATGCTGGAGTAGAGATTGCTTATTGCGGTGGAGCGGTCTTTAATGGTAAGGTAGAAAATAACTTAGAAAAATTAAATTATGTTAGCCAAAACAAATAAAATCATTAAAAGAGTAGCGATATTTGGAGATGCTGATGCTAAAAAAACGGATCAGCACTTTATTGATGCCTTCAATACAGCAAAATTACTTGCAGAAAATGGCTATATTATAGTGAACGGAGGGGGGCCGGGAGTAATGTTGGCAGCAACTTTAGGGGCTAAAGCAGGCGGAGGTCGAGTGGAAATAGTAATTCTTGATCCGAAAAGAAAAATGAAAAATTATGAGGGTTATAATCAAGAAAATCATGAATCGGCTGATAAAGAGTACAAAACAAAAAATTATCCTGACAGATTAAATAAATTGATTGAAGTGGGTGATGCTTTTGTAATTTTTAATGGTGGTGTAGGAACCTTATCTGAGGTTGGTCTGACTTGGCAGATGGCTAAATTCGAATATGGCGACCATGAACCATTAATATTTTTCGGCGAGGAATTGGGTGAATTAGTGGAAAGCTTGATTGATAAATTGAAATATGATTCTGTAGAAAAAAAACTATATCAAATAGTTAAAACACCAGAAGAAGTATTGGAAACAATTAAAAATCGCCGAGGTAAGTCTGATGCAGAAAATACTGGGCTCGTAGGTAAATTAATGAAGTGGTTTAATTAGCAACTTCAGGCCGAGAATTGTATTTGATTTTTAAAGGAATTGTTTGTTGATTAATAATTTCGTTTTTGGTTAATTTAAGATTGACTATTTGGGAAGTTGAAGTTTCGACGGACCAATTTTGATCAAAAATAAAATTACCTAGGGAATAAAAGATTGGTTTATTTTGATAAATTTCAGTTTTTTGTAAAACATGAGGGTGATGACCGTGAATGATATCAGCACCGGCATCAACCATTTGATGAGCTAATTTAACCCGCCAATCTTCCGGCGCAGGTAAATACTCGTTTCCCCAGTGGATAGAGACAATTAGCCAATTAACCTGAGAATTATATTTGGAAATTAAATTAATAATTTTTTGATGATTAAGATTTGGATTAGAAATAAGGTCAAAACCTAAAAGGCCAAATTTAATACCATTAAATTCTCTTTGATAAAATTCGGAATCAGAATTGTGGGAATAAACATAACCAATGTTTTGGTCAGAAAGAAACTTTTTGGTTTGAATAAAACCATCTTGACTGTAATTAAACATATGATTATTAGCCAAATTAAGAATAAATTTATTTTGTTTTAGTTGGGGTAAAAATTTGGGATCACCACAAAAAGTAAAAGTTCCGGTCTTCCCTTCTGGACAATTATTTATGATAGGGCTTTCTAAATTGGCTAAATTGAAATCATTCTGTTGAAGAATTGAAGAAATTCCCGAAAAACTCCAAGAAAAATCATTTTTATTTCTGGCAGTAGCAGTAATAAAGCGACCTAAACCTAAATCACCAACCAGACCGATAGTTGCAATTGGTACAGGTGTTGGAGTTGATTCAGGAATAATCTGAGAAATTATTTTAGGTAAAGAAGTTGAAGAAACTGGAGATAAAATGGGAGCGGATTTGGCTATTTTAAAATAAAAAAAGATAATTACCAGAATAATGAGAATAAAAATTAGTATTTTCTTCATGAAAGTTAATTAATTATAGACCGATAAGTTTTTGGTAAACTAGAGACACATGCAAAAGTGGAGTTTATTTTTAATAATTTTAGTTTCAGGCCTATTTTTAGGAGGGTGTTCCTTATCGAATAAAAAGTCAGCAGTGGAAATAAATAGTTATCCCGTGGCTAAAGTTTTTATTGATGGTAAAGAAATGGGGTTGACTCCATATAGAAATAGATCCTTAAGTCCGGGAGAAATTGAAGTAAAATTGGAAGCTAATGGAAAAAGTTGGACTAAAAAAATTAAATTACAAAATAACATCAGTACAGTAGTTGATTGGGAATTTGGTGACAGTGATGAAACATCTGGTGGTTATGTACTTTATTTAGAAAAAACTGGAGATAAAAAAAATGCTGGTTTAATGGTAAATACTAGTCCAAATAAGTGTACTGTGACAGTGGATAATGAAGTAAAAGGTTTATCACCAATAAGAATTGCTGATATTGGCCAAGGAGATAGGCATTTGGCTTTAAGTTTCCCAGCTCACAAAACATTGGATGTATTTATGAAGTCTTTAAAAGAATATCAGTTGGTAGTAGATGCAGTTTTAGCTGAAGATAAAGTTGAGGTCAGTCAAGAAGAGGTAAAAGAAGAAAATCCCGATTTAATGACAGCACCGACAGCGGTAAAAATTAAAATAAAAGAGACGGAAACTGGTTGGTTACGAGTAAGAGAGTCGAGCTCGTCGGCGGCTAAAGAAGTAGCTAGAGTTAATCCTGGAGCAGTGTATACGATGCTGGAAGAAAGTAGAGATTGGTACAAAATCGATTTAGGGAATGGACAGATTGGCTGGATTTCAACTACTTACGGTGAGAAAAGTGAATAAGAATAGTAAAAAAGATTAAGGCAAAACCAATGAAGACATAAACTTTTTGAGAACTATCAAGGAAGAGAGAAATAAAACCTAAAATGAGACTGAATGACCAATAAAGTAAGGCAATAGCCCGACGACTCCAACCACTTTTTAAAAGTTGATGATGGAAATGTTGACCATCGCCTAAATAAACTGGTTTATGATTAATAAGACGACGAATAATGGCATAAATCGCATCGAGCATAGGAATAGCTAGAAGAAATATTAGAGTGGCTAATTTAGCCCCAGAAAGAATGGAAAGAACGGCTAGAAAAAATCCAGCTAAACTTTTACCGCTATAACCAGGCATTATTGTCTGAGGAAAGAAATTAAAAGGAAGAAAACCGAGATAGGCACCACAAACAGCACCGGAAAGTATAATGACTGGCCATTGAGTAATATCAGAAGAATATTTAAACCCTAAAATACCAATAAAAAAAGCAGAAATAGCAGTAAACCCCGGAAGTTGACCGTCAACTCCAGTGGCCCAGCCAACAATATTCATACACCAAACAATCCAAACTATAGCCAAAATATCGGATAAAATCCATATACTGTGATTACCGAAAAAATCAAAATTAATTTTTAAAAAAGACAAATCAACAACTCCAGGGCCAAAAGGATTAGAAAGATAAGCAATACCAATACCAGAACCAACAATAATTAAAGCAACTAAAATATTACTAAAAAGTCTAATAATAGGACTAATATCTTTTAAATCATCCCAAACACCGATAATTAAAACAACTAAAGCAGCACTAATAATACCAATTAAGTGTTTGTCGAGGGGTAAAAAGATTAAACAAGAGATAAGAACAGATAAAAATATAGGTATTCCCCCACCTCTGGGGACACTAGTTAAAGCAGTAGCATTGTGGGTTTTTTGATTTTTTTGATCCGGGTTTTCAATCCAACTATGCTTAACAAAAAAGTTTCTAATAATTGGAGTGATGATGGCTGATACTAAAAATGATGAGACAATGACTAAAAAAAAATTTCCCATAATGATCTAAGAAATCAAAAAAACTATTTTGAAAAGAGTAATTGTAAGAAAAAAAGAAATAATAAGAGAGGTAATAACAGAAAAACGAGAAAGTAATTTAAAATTTTTAAAAAAGCTGACGGAAAATAAATTATCAATAAAAAGGATGACGACCGAAATGGTGGGGAGTAAAAAAAGTGATGAACTATTAACTAATTGGGATGATCCCCAGGGGAGTGAATAATAAAGTGGAACTTGAGGTGGAAGATTAGCAAATTTCCAAGCTAAAAGGCCAATTTGAAGACAAATGAAAAAAATATTCCAGCGTAAAATACGGCCATTATTTTTCTGCTGCCAAAATTGTCCAAGATCAGATAGTGGTTGAATAACCTGATTTAAAAATGACATAATTATTTTTTCTTAAAAACTAAAATTGAGGAGTCAAAGGTTTGTTGAAGAGAGTAATTATCTTTAATAGTATCGTCAAGTTGAGGAAAAGGACGATTATTCATTGGATAATAAACGATAAATTTGGGAAAATTATTTTTAATTGAATTAATTGTTTCTTCATATCCATTAAAATCAATAATATGGTAAGCAACAGTATAACGGCCAATGGGTAGGCGGTTACTCATGGCGTAGACGTAAGGTTCGTCACCCCAAATAAAAATACGATCGGTTGTTTGAGTATTGTCTTTAATGAGTTGGGCAATTTGTTTATTGGTGTTAACTCGATTACCAAAGAATTTTAAATAGGATTCATTGTTTTTGGACGAGTAAAAATTACTATAATACTTAATATTTGGGTAAAAATAAAAATTGTATTTTTTAATAATAAAAAGACTAAAAACCAATCCGAAAATAATTAAAATAAAATTATTAATTTTATTTTTAGTAAAAAGAAATGAAGCTAAAATAATTACAGGTGGAACCATTTGAATGAGATAATGGGGATAAGGACGGGTGGAAAGTAAAACACCAAAAATAGTGGCAGTTAACCAAAAAGAAATAAAAGTAATTTGAGGAGAAGTGATTTTTTTGGATTTAAGGAGAAACAAAATTAACCAAGATATTAAGAGAATAATTAAGCGAGTAAACAATCCCCCACTACTAACAGAAGCGGTTTGGGTTCCGGTGGCCCATGAAGAGAGATAAGAAAAATTTTGAAGTAAAGAGGAACTTAAAAATGGAATTAAGGCATGGAGTTGATAAAAATAAAGAAGGTAAATTAACGTAGGAATTAAAAAGCCAATTCCTAGCAAAAAGGCTTGAAGAAAAAGTTTCCAAAAATCCTTTTTAATCTTTTCAATATTTTGAATAAAAATCCAAAAAATTAAAAACAAGGCTTCAATAAAGACCGGGATTTTAATAGTAAAGGCCAATCCTAATAATATTCCAGAAATTAAATAATGAACATTTTCCTTGGCATTAAGAAATAATAAAAATCCAAGAATAGTTGGCAAAAGCATAAAAATTTCAGCGTTAGCAATGTTACCCTCAATAAACGGGATAGAAGTTAAAATAACAAAAACAAGAGTAGAAATTTTAGAAATATTTTCTTGAAAAAAGTGAAGACAAAGTTTATAAAAGGAAATAATAGTGGGAACCATAACAACCATAAGGAGAAGACGAAAGCCAAAAACAGTTTGACCTAAGGCGGCTAAATAATAAAGGGTTGGGGGTTTATTATCATGAATTTGTTGATAAAGAACCAGACCCTTTCTAATTCCCTGACCCAAGGTAAGGTAAATACCTTCATCGCCATACCAATATGGTTCAAAAAGAGATGGAAGACGAAGAAGCAAGAAAAGGAGAGAAAGAAAAATCCAAAACTTGTTTTTGGAAAAGAAACTGATCATTGGTTAATGATAACCTAATTGTTGGGTTTTTTGTTGGTGGTTTTGTAGTCTAATTTTTTACCCAAAAGAAGCTTAGTATGAGATTGAAGACCGGGCAAAACTGACATGGTTAAGGTAGCGATGGGCATAAATGGCCATTGAAGGATATTTTTAAGAATATTAAAGAAACCTTTCTTTTGACGAGCGGGACGAAGTTTCCAATCAAGAACAATGAGAGTTACAAGTGGGATAAGACAGATGGTAAGAATAATATTGGAAATTCGAGGAAGATTAAATCCAAAGGTGGTTTGAAAAAATTTGGGATTAAGCATGACAGGAAGTGAAGTTCCCAAAGTTAGGATAAACCAATTACTAGACCAAATAAAATGTGTTTGGATTAATTTAAAAATGCGTAAACTTCGAGTAGTAAAAGGAATTTCTTTGTGAATTCGGGCTTGTTCGATAGCATAAGGAATATCAATAGCCCCCCAGGCATGACGAACACATTGGGTGTAACGATTTTTAAGGGCGGAAAAATAATTTTTACCATCTGGAGCATCAACAACTGTTGGTAAGAATATTGGTTCAACTAGGGCTTTGCCACCAGTAGCAAAAAAAGCTTGAAGAAAAATGTGCCAGTCTTCAGGAATCATATCCGGATCCCAATAACCACTTTGATCAATTAATCTAAAGGAAGACGAATAGCAAGAATAATTAAAGAAAAGACCATCGGGTTCTTGAATATTGGCAATATGAATAACATTACCTAAAATACCAGTAATGCGAATCAGTGAAGGAACTTGGTTAATATTGTTATGCCAAAAAATTGGTGATTGCCAAAAACGTTGATAACGTGAAGGGTTGGAGGCAAATTTATAAGTTAGGGCAGCAAAATATTTAGGGTTAAAAATAGTATCAACATCACAACTAGTAAGGGTGAGATGATCGATATCAAATTTACCGGTATCAATAAAATGTTTCTTAAAGTATTGAGCGGCGAAGCGTTCATTACTATGTTTGCCGGCGGTTTCACCGGGGATATTTGGCGGATGTTCAGTAAAGACTAAACTGCCAAAAACACCTTTGTATTTTTGAGAAAAATAATCGATAGTTTTTTGATTATTTTCTTCTCCGGCACGTTGTTCTTGGCCTAAAACAACATGAAGTTTTTTAAGATTAATTTCTTTTTGAGCAGCGAGACTACCCATAGCCATTTCAATGACTTCAATTGGTTCTTTATATGAAGAGATGACGATAACGTGTTGAATTTGATTGTATTTTAGCCAAGAAGATCGAAAATTTTCTTGAAAGTATTCTTGCCAGTTAATTTTTTCTGATTTTTGGATTTTAAAATAACCAATGACAGCAAAAATAGCTGATTTAAAAGATTGATATAGCCAATAAAGCAAGAAGGCAATAACGAAATAAGCCACAGCTTTGGGGATAAAAATAGCTCCCCAAATAGGAAAAAGAATGGTCATCCAGGCAAAAAAACCAGGAATCATTTCCCAAAGACGATAGTTTTTAGAAGTTTTATCAACCATTTATATAGTGTTTATTATATCAAGTACGAACGGGTTTGAGATAAAATAGACTGATGAGTTTAAAAAGAGACATTAAAAATACGATTGAATATGCGGCAAAATTTGGAAGTTATATTAATAAAAAGGAAATTGAACAAAGATTAATTTCAAAAAAAATATTCTCAAAAGGAGAAATATTGAATCTGCTAGAACAATTTGACTACAAGGGTAAAAAAAACAGATGGTATGAAAAGAAGTTTAATAAAGCAGTAAATTTGGTTGGAAAAATTAAAAAAAACTTTAAAAATATTTTGTTTTTGGGAATCTCTGGTTCAGTAGCATCTGGTCATCCTAAAATGAATGATGATATAGATTTTTTGATTATTACTAAATCTAATAAACTTTGGATAACTCGATTAAAAATTAGATGGTGGATATATAGAAATAATATTCCCCACCGAAAATATGGAAAAAAAGAAGGAAGTAATGAATTTTGTTTTAATTTGTGGTTAGACGAAAATTATTTACTTTTGCCAAAAACCAGGCGGAACTTAAGAAACGCAGTAGATTTGATTTTACTCAAACCATTAATTAATAAAAATCAGACGTATGAAAAATTTTTATTAACCAATAGTTGGGCAAGAAAATGGGTGGCAACACCGTATTTTAATAAGATTCAAGATGTTAGATTTAAGATCTTAGATAAAAAAATAGAACAAAATAATTTTGATAAAATAATTAATTATTTGTACTTTTGGCCGCAATATTGGTATATGAAAAAGAAGATTGGAAAGGAAAGCGTGAGTTTATATCAGGCTTTTTTCCATCGGTAAATGGTAAAATGAGGCATGAAGTTGTGGATGAAAATATTAATGTTGATAGCGGCATTTGGGATACTTTATGTTTCTTTTACTCGGGCTGGTTTGGATGAAGTTACCAATGACGAGAAATATGACAGATTGCGAAAAATTTCTGTTGCTTATACCGAGGTATCAAGTGGCCAAAAAATTTGTTATAGATTGCCTGAGAGTCGAACTTTACCCAATGATACTTGGTATTTTTTAAAGAAAATTAGAGATGATTTTTGGATACAATTCAGTAAAAATCCATTGGATAAAATTAGAATTGTGGTGTTAATGGCTGACAAGAAGGTTTATGAGTCAATACTAATGTACGAGGATAAAAATATAGATACAAGTTTTTGGAAAAAAAATATGATTGAATCTAAGTCAAAAATTGATTTGGCGAGAAATTTGTTAAATCAATCTAGTAAAAGGGACTTGGAAACGAACGATTTAATGAGAAAAATAGACGAAGCAGAAGTTTTTTTTAATTACACTCTGGAACAAATGAAATTAGGTAATAAAATAGTGAGGTGTCATGAGTAAAAAAGGAAAGAAAAATAAAAAAATCTGGTTAATAATTGTAATATTTTTACTATTGTTTTTGGTTGGAATAGTTATTTTTGTTTCTTTTAATGTGCCAAATCCTAAAAAATTATCAAGTACTGACTATCCCCAATCATCGCAAATTTTTGATAGAAACGGAAAATTACTTTATGAAATTTATGCAGATAAAAGACGAGTACCAGTGAGTTTATCCGAAGTGCCACAAAACTTAAAAAATGCGACATTGGCAATCGAAGATGCTAATTTTTACAAACATGGTGGCTTTGATGTTCGAGGATTATTAAGGGGTTTATATCGAACTTTAATTGAAAAACGTCTTCAAGGCGGATCAACATTAACGCAACAATTAGTAAAAAATGCTTTATTGACCCCTGAAAGGACAATTTCTCGGAAAATTAAAGAGGCAATTTTAACAGTGGCAACAGAAATGATGTATTCTAAAGATCAAATTTTGGAAATGTATTTTAATCAAACACCTTACGGAGGAACATTGTGGGGAGTTCAGGCGGCAGCAAAGGGAATTTTTAATAAAGATGTAAAAGATTTGAATTTGGCTGAATCAGCATTGATTGCCGGACTACCAGCGTCGCCAACCAAATATTCCCCTTTCTCTTATCCGGAAGCAGCAAAAAAAAGGCAAATAATGGTGTTAGACAGAATGTTGGAACTTAAATTAATTAGTCGTGAAGATTATGATAAAGCTAAAAGTGAACAATTGAATTATTATGTTAGTAAAACAGGAATTGAGGCACCACATTTTGTGTTTTATGTGAAGGAATTATTAGCTGAAAAATATGGAATTCAAAAGTTGACTGAAGGTGGATTAAAAGTAACAACAAGTTTAGATTTAGATATTCAAAAAATGGCTGAAGCAACAGTATCAGCAGAGATTGCTAACTTGGAAAAGTATAAAGTAAGTAACGGAGCAGCGATGGTAACTGACCCAAAGACGGGCCAAATTTTGGCGATGGTAGGTTCAATCGATTATTTTTCAGATAAAATTGATGGTAAATATAATGTAACAACGGCTTTAAGACAACCCGGATCGTCAATAAAACCAATAAATTATGCCGTGGGAATTGAGACGGGAAAAATAACAGCAGCAACAGTGATGGATGATAATCCAACTTGCTTTGGACAAGTGAACCAAAAAAATTATTGTCCAACAAATTATGGTGGAGCTTACCACGGATTGCAAACAATTAGAAATTCTCTGGCAAATTCGCTTAATATTGCGGCGGTAAAAGTTTTAAAACTTAATGGTTTGGAAACTTTTGTAGCTTCAGCATCAGCTATGGGTTTAACTACTTTTAAAAATGCATCTGACTATGGCTTATCATTAACATTGGGTGGCGGTGAAGTTACAATGGCAAATATGACAGTGGCTTATGGTGTTTTAGCAAATATGGGAATTAGACAAGATTTAAATCCAATTTTAAAAGTGGAAGATAAAGATGGAGAAATTTTGGAAGAATATAAATATGAAGCTGGGCCAAGAGTAATGTCACGAGAAGCTGGTTTTATTATTCAACAAATCTTATCTGATGATGGGGCAAGAAGTATGGTATTTGGGCGAGGATCAAAATTGAATATTAAAGGACATCCAGAAGTGGCAGTAAAAACCGGAACAACTAATGATATGAGAGATAATTGGACTATGGGATACACTCAGGATTATGTATTGGCAACTTGGGTAGGTAATAATGATAATTCAAAAATGGGGGGACTGGTTTCAGGAACAACTGGAGCAGCACCAATTTGGAATGCTATTATGACTCAATTATTGATGGGTAAAGAAGTTAAGCAACCAACTAGACCGGCAGGAATTGTGGGGATGAATGTATGTAATTTAACTGGGATGGCAATACCGGAAGGAGGTTGTGAGTCTCATTACGAATATTTCAAAAAAGAATTTGTACCGGCAAAACAAGTGATTTTGAGACAGAATGTATTAGTGAATAAAGATAGTGGGAGAATTGTGTCGGTAGGAGAAACAGCACCAAATGTAGAGTGGCAGGAACATTCAGTAATTAACGATGGAGTAGGAGCGACAATTTGTTTGGATTGTCCAGTGGGTATTGGTGATACTAGTATTAGGCCAGTAACAATAATTAACTAATGACCGAAATAGAAAAATTAATTAGTTTATTAATAGGAATAGGTCGGCCGATAGTGAAGTTAGTGGAGATAATTTTCGGGGCTTTTAAAAAAATTAAATTACCAAAAAGACAAAAAAAAGAAGAAACAAAACGGATCAAATTAAAGAGAAAAATCAAAATAAGGTGGGGTTGGTGGTTATTTTTGATTTTGTTATTGGGAATAGTTTTTGGTGGATGGTTTTTTTATGACAAAATTTGGAAAGAATTACCTGATGTAAATTTAATTTATAACCCACCAAAAATGTCAACGATAATAACTGACAGAAATGGAGAAATTCTTTATAAATTTTATCAAGATGAAAATAGAACTTGGGTACCATTAAATCAAATTCCGGATGGATTAAAAGAGGCAACTATAGCTATTGAAGATAAGGATTTTTATAAACATCATGGCTTGTCATTTAAGGGATTAATGAATGCTGTAATTTATAACTTCAAAAAAGATGGTGAAGACAAACCTAGAGGTGGATCAACAATTACCCAACAGTTAGTAAAAAACGTGTTTTTAACTGATGAAAAAACTTTGAGTAGAAAAATAAAAGAAGCAATTTTGACCTTGATGATTGAGAAAAAAATATCCAAGGATGAAATTTTAGAAAGATATTTAAATCAAGTATCGTATGGAGGTGAGGCTTATGGGGTAGCTGAAGCATCTTGGAAATATTTTGGTAAAGAGGTAAGTCAATTAAATACAATTGAAGCAGCATATTTGGCCGGATTACCGGCGGCACCGAGTTCTTATTCTCCCTATGGAAATAACCCAAATTTGGGATTATTGAGAGCTAAACATGTAATTGAAGAAATGGTATCGAATGGATATTTAACAAGTACTGAAGCAGAGAACTGGTTAAGTCAAAAAATTAATATAAAAACTAATAATAAAGAAATTAAAGCACCGCATTTTGTGTTTATGGTAAAACAATGGTTGGAAGAAAAATATGGTTATTCTAATTTAGAAAAGCGAGGGTTAACGATTAAAACAACATTAAATTTAAAAATTCAAAAGGACGCTCAAAAAATAGTCACGGAAGAAGTGAAAAATATAAATAAATTAAATATAACTAATGGAGCGGCGCTAATACTTGATGTAAAAAATGGAGATATTTTAGCTATGGTCGGATCAAAAGATTATAACGCAACAGATATTGATGGAAAATTTAATGTAACGACCGGGTTAAGACAACCAGGATCATCAATTAAGCCGATTAATTATTTATTAGCTTTAGAAAAAGGATATAGTTTGGCATCGACGATAGATGACAGTCCAGTAACTTATCAAATAAAAGGTCAAAAACCTTATTCACCACAAAATTACAATGGAAAATATATGGGTAGAGTGACTTTAAGAACAGCATTGGCTTCTTCATTAAATATTCCATCAGTGAAATTATTAGAAAAGGATGGAGTAAATAATATGATTGATTTGGCCGAAAAGATGGGAATAACAACTTGGAAAGAGCGAAATAGATTTGGATTATCTTTAGCTTTGGGGGCGGGAGAAGTAAAGATGACTGAGTTAGCTCAAGCTTACAGTATTTTTGCTAATTTAGGAGATAAAGTTGAAGTAAATCCAATTTTGGAAATTAAAAATTATTTAGGGGAAATTATTTACAAAAAAGAAGTGGAAAAAGAAAAAGTAGCGGAGGCAGAATATACTTATATGATTAATGATGCTTTAAGTGATAATCAGGCAAGATCCCCTATTTTTGGATCAAATTCTAAATTGGTAATAAAAGATAAAACAGTAGCAGTAAAAACAGGAACAACAAATAGTTTAAAAGATAATTGGTGTATCGGTTGGACACCAAGTTATTTGGTGGCAACATGGGTAGGAAATAACGATAGTCGACCAATGAGTTGGGTAGCTTCGGGAGTAACGGGAGCAACACCAATATGGAATAAAATCATGTCTGGATTACTTAAAGATAAGGAAAATGAAACTTGGCAAAAACCAGACAGTTTAATAAAGAAAAATATTTGTGGCAGAGATGAATGGATGATTGATGGGAGTGAAATAAAGGTTGATTGTTTAAAAATAACTCCAACAATTATTCCGAATTAAGTTGAGAAACTGAATACCAATAAAGTTTATCGACTAATTGAGAAATATCAGGACGAACTGATTCAGTATCAGAAATATTGGGAATATTAATGTTAATTAAAAGTTGAGAGCTTGGTAAAGTTATTAAATTTTGATAGGAAATACCGTTATTAGAATTTAATTTTTCCTGAAACAAAAGACCTTGAGGTAAATTTAGACCAATAAGACTCTGATCAGTTTTTTTGATGGAATTAAATTGATCAGGAGTAAATTGAAGTGAAGATTTATCAAAATTAAAAATAAAACTTGGCTGATCTGGTTTATGAATAAAAACACTAATAACGGACCAATTTTTATTTTTAAGAAAATTTTGAATTTCGGAATCGGATGAAGGATTTTTTTTGGAAGAAGTTTTATTTAAATTGATTTGAGGCAACTGAAAATTAAAATTCGGATGGAAGGAAAAATCTTTGGGCGAATTTAAAAAATCTTGAATATGGCGAAAACTCCAAAAAGAAAAACTTAAGCCGACAGTAAGGCAAAGAGAAAGTAAAACTAAACGTCGTTTGGTTTTAAGACGTTTGGCGGCAATAACTTCTTCCGATTCTTGGGTAATTTCAGCATCACCCAAAAGATTTTTATTAATTTTTTTGGTTTTTTCTGGCTTAGGCAACATATAGATACTAGATGATAGATGTTAGATACTAGTTTGGAATAATGATTAATCTTTAATCTGTTTTAAATTTAATAATCCGGTTTTGGCACCGAGGGAAGAAACAACCGAAGCAGAATTTTTGATTCCCCAAAATAGAGCATCCTGAGGAGATTTGTTGTAAATTAAGGCAGTAACAAAAGCCGAACCAAAAGAATCACCGGCACCGGTTTCGTCGACAGGTTTGGTGCTAATAATAGGAGAATAAAATTGCTGGGTATCAGTAAAAATGTGAGCACCTTGGCGGCCATTAGTGATAGCGACTAAAGGAAGTTTTGATTGATGAATTAATTTTAAGAAATCATTGCTATCAAAGTCTAAATCAAAAAAAGTTTCTGATTCTTCTTTATTTAAAAGAAGAAAGTCAACCATTTTGGCTAAATTAAAAATTCGACGGCGAGATTGAAGTTCTCTATTACCTGGATTGAGACAAATTTTAATGTTATTTTCTTTGGCAAAACCAATAATTTTTTCGAGTAAATCTAGGTTACCTTCGAGGGAGGTAACATAAAACCATTGAGTTTTTTTAATTTTGGACCAAGGAATGTGATGTGATTCAAGACGAGTATCTCCCCTGTTAGTTAAAATTGAACGGCGACCGTCGGGATTAATTAAAATGACGGAAAAATCAGTAGTGGCAGATTTTTGGAGGAAAATAAATTGATCATCGACTTTATTTTTCTTAAGATCATCATAAATAAATTGATTAAGATAACTTTGACCTAAAAGAGAGATACAGGCGGATTTAAGACCAAGACGAGAAAAAGAAACAGCAGAATTAGTGGCTCCCCCACCGCTAGAAATAAGACTTTGACTAATTTCATTTTTGGAAGATGGTTTGAGACCGACAATTTCTGGAGTAACAATTAAATCTTTTGATTTTATAAAAATGTCGACAGTAGCGGCACCGATAGAAATTACATCAAACATGAGAATTTATTTTTAATAACTTGTTTTAAATCATTAATAACTAAATCAAAAAGATCATAAATTTTTTCGCTTTTATTTTGAGGCAAATAATTTTGGAGAGATTTTAAAAATGAAAGCCTAAGGTCGGTATTGATGTTTATTTTAACAATGCCAAATTTTAGAGATGATTTAACATCGGCGTCGGGAATACCAGACCCACCATGAAGAGTAAAAAAAGTTTCCGGCAAGACAGAATTAATTTGTTGAAGTAAATTCAAATCAATTTTTTCGGGCAATTTTTGATTAACACCATGAAGATTACCGATAGAAATAGCCAGTAAATCGGCTTTTGTTTGAGTAACGAATTCTACGGCTTGATCTGGCTTAGTAAAGCTATCGGGAGAAACTTGCTGATCAACTAAATTAATATGATTAAATTCGGCTTCGATTAAACAATTAGGAATTTGAGATTTTACCTGAGAAATAAATTGAGTAGTTTGATTTAAATTAGTTTGATAATCGGTTTTAGAACCATCGAAATGGACCATATCAAAACCGAGCTTAAGTAAATTAAATAAACGGTCAGTATTTTCTCCGTGATCCATATTTAAATAAATCGGCAAACCTTCGAGACGAGCTTTTTTGACCAATAAAAATAATTTTTCGGCCTGAATAAATTTATCTTCGCCAGCAGATAGTTGAACAAGACAAGGTTTGTTAATTTCTCTAACAACTGACTCAACCGCCTGAAAAATTTCAAACGAATCAATATTAAAAGCAGGAATAGCAGTATGATTAGTTTTTGATTCTTGTAGGACTTGGATTAATGATTTCATTTTAATTTTTTAGCGGCAGTAATTAAATTTTTAACTCCTAAGCCATAATAATCATACAATTGCTGATAATTTTTGGCCGATTGACCAAATTGGTCATTAACAGCCAGATGGATAAATTTGGGACGGAGTTTGGAATTAAGAATTTGATGAGCAACAATAGAACCGAGTCCCCCATTTTGTTGATGATCTTCGAGACAAATTAAACGGCCAGTTTTTTTGAGACTTTTGGTAATAGTATTAAAATCTAATGGTTTGATGGAAGAACAATTAATAATTTCTAAGGAAATATTGGGTTTGGAAAGTAACAACTGTTCTTGGGCCAATAAAGCTTGATGAAGGATTGGGCCATAACCAATGACAGTAATGTCTTTACCTTTTTTGATAATTTGAGATTTACCGATAGTAAAAGGAGTTTTAGAATTATTGATTACTGGAGTGTCAGGGCGAACTAAACGAAGATAGGCTGGACGACGACTACGAGCAAGAACAGTGGTAATTTTTTGAGCCTCGGCAGCATCAAGTGGAGCAAAAACTTCCATGTTGGGCAAGGCTGACATCAGAGCAATATCTTCAAGAACTTGATGAGTAGCACCAAGATCGGTGGTCATCAGACCGGCGTGAGAACCAACAATTTTGACATTTAAATTGTTGTAACAAATTGATTGGCGGATAACCGCCCAATTGATGGCCGGCGAGAAACAAGCAAAAGAACAAAGAAAAACGGTTTTACCGGTTTTGGCTAAACCAGCAGCGACAGCGGCGGCATTATTTTCAGCAATACCACATTCAATAAAACGATGAGGAAATTTTTTAGCAAAATCGCTTAAATGTAGAGATGATTTTAAGTCCATACTAACTACATAGATACTTGGATTAGTTTCGGCTAGCTTAAATAGAGTTTCACCAAAAGCTTTGCGAATAGATTGATTATCGGTTGAGTTCATTTTTGGCTTGTAAATATAATTTATCATCTAATTTTTTGACATCGTGGTATTTAAAATTGTTTTCCATATAGGAAATTCCCTTACCTAAGGTTGTTTTAGCAATAATACAAATGGGATAATCAGTGTTATTTTTGGATTGTTTAAAAATTTTGATTAACTGATTAAGATTATGACCATCAACAGTAAAAACAGTCCAACCAAATTGAATATATTTAGTGGCCAAATTTTTTAGAGGCATAATATCATCAGTAGAACCGTCAATTTGAAAACCATTTCAATCAATAATATTGATTAAATTGCCCAACTTATATTTATTAGCAAACATGGCA